>CAYREZ010000043.1:0-8831 GCA_964423565.1 uncultured Gammaproteobacteria bacterium
GCTTTCTGCATCGTCTAAAGCACGCTTCATTGCTTCTTCTCCAGAAGCGTCTGCGTCAAGGGCAAGAACTATTGTGTTTGTATATCTTTTTAGATATAAAAGCTGTTCTTTAGTCAGCGCTGATCCTTTTATAGCAACTACATTTTCAATTCCGTTTTGATACATTGATATGACGTCAAACTCTCCCTCAACTATATATAATTCCGAAATTTCCGGGTCTCTTGACTGGCAATCGGCTAATTTTCCGGGAAGAGTTGAGCCTTCAAGCGCCCCTTTTCTTAATACCGCTTCTTTCGCAGCTCTAGCTGCCAACCTTGCTTTTGCTGCTAATAATATTTTCTCAAGTATTGACCTAGCATCGGACGGATGCTCTTCGAAATAGGTATCTAACCCCTCCTTGACGATGGACGAGACAAAACCTTGGATTTCGGGATTATTCAATTTTGCTTTTGTTTGGCTTTCGAACTGCAGATTTTCGGACGGCATTTTGATATAAACAACTGCGGTCAATCCTTCTTTCATATCTTCTCCGGATAAGCCGTTGCCGTCAGACCCGAATTTAGAGGTTATGCCCTGTTTTTTTGAATAATCGCCAATTGATCTAGTTAATGCCATTCTAAACCCGGTAAGGTGGGTTCCGCCGTCCAATGTATGGATTCCGTTGACGTAGCCTTTGACATTTTCCGAATATGTGTCTGTGTATTGTATCGCTACCTGTGTCGAAATATTTAATGCCTCATCGACCTTATTTATATAGATGACATCTGACACAGTAGGCTTGCCGCGGTTAGTATGGGCGACGAGAGATTTAATGCCCCCCTCAAAATAGTAGTGCGCTTCGCTATCATCTCTTTCGTCGTAAAAATGAAATGCAAGAGTAGGCACAAGATAGGCTCTATCCTTGAGGTGGTTTTTTACTTTTTCCTTATCGAATTCGGTTGTCTCAAAGATTTTATTATCAGGTTGGAAAGTTATAATCGTTCCGGAATTTCCGCTTGTCAGTAAATTTCCACCGTTTATATGAGTTCCATCCGGAAACCATTTCTCTACTTGGGTTTTGGTGGCTTCCGAGACTTTTGAAAAAGGTTTTCCTGCCTTGTATTCCTGATAATAAATCTTGCCATCCCTTATGACTACGGCTCTGAAATACGAAGAAAGCGCATTAACTGCTGAGGCTCCAACGCCGTGAAGTCCACCGGATACTTTATATGCTCCGCCGCCGAATTTTCCTCCGGCATGGAGCTTGGTCATCGTAACCTCAAGAGCAGATACACCTGATTTGTGTTTATCAACAGGTATTCCACGGCCATCGTCCTTGACGGTTGCGCTACCGTCTTTGCCGAGGATTACCCACACATTTTTGGCGACTCCGGCAAAGGACTCATCAACGGAGTTATCAACTACTTCCCGCAAGCATTCATGAAGCCCCCTTGTATCTGTTGATCCGATATACATGCCGGGCCTTTTTCTGACAGGCTCGAGCCCTTCAAGGACTTGAATTTGTGAAGCTGTGTAATCGTTATTTATGGACATATAAAACCCCCCAATATTAATCGGTATAATATTTGATTATACCTTAAATCAGATGTCAACCCAAGCACCTTTTTCGGGAAAATTTACGACAAATTTAGTTAACTGGAGGCTAACATTACCATTTTTTAATAGTGTCAAGTAAAGCTCCTCACTTGCCTTTAGTGCCTGGGATAAAAATAATAGATCGCTGTCGGAAGATATAAGCATTTTATGAATGCCTTTTTCAAGGCCTAAACAAAACAAGATTGCCTCGTCTTTCCTTTTTAGATTTTCGAGTAGTTTAAATTTTTTGGGTTTATCGGAGTCTATAAAATTTACAGCTTCATCAAGTTCGACTTTTTCGGCATAAGGCTTGAGGCGAATGAGCTGGCAGCGTGAGAGAATTGTAGCCAACACTTTATTTTCTGACTTTGCCGAAAGTATATAAACAAGGTTTTTTTGCGGTTCTTCCAAATTTTTAAGAAATGAATTTGCTGTTTCAGTATTTGCTTCGTCAATGGCCTCGATATAAATAGCTGTTTTTCTTGGGATAGTAAGTTTTGTAAATCGTAATAGTTGCCTTGCATCCTCGATCTTTTTCAGCGGAAATGGTATTAACTCACTGCCGATTTTTTCTGAGATTTTTTCAGCCTCGAGGCGTAACTGATCACTATTATTGCCGATAATTAAATACGCATGCATGACAGAAGCATTATGCAAAAATTACACGTACGAAGTCAAGTTGAGTAGATTTCTAGTGTTTGCAGAAAAATGTTTGACCTTTGATAACTATTAAGATTGCCATACTTGAATACCTATACTATATTGGTCATAATCATATAAGTTATAAGATTATGCCTGCTCAGCCAACCCCCACTAATATATTCAACATTGACGAGGCTGCAAAAACCCTTGCTGACATTTTAGTTGACCAAGGATCTCTTGATCCGGCGCGTGCAAATCAGGTTAAGATGGCTGAAGTACAATCCGGAAAAAGCCAGGAAGATATATTAAAATCGCAAAACTTGGTTGACGAAGTAGCGCTAACTAAAGCCAAAGCAGTATTTTATAATGTCCCATATATAGATCTTGCAGCAGTTCCGGTGTCGCCTGAAGCCCTTGCGGTTCTTCCACAGGAAGTTGCATTGCGATTTAAGTCTTTCCCAATTGCAATTGATCCGGTTAAAAGACAAATGATCATTGCAATGACAGATCCACTGGATCTTACTGCAATTGAATTTCTCGAGCAAAAGACCGGCTATAACATAAGACCCCATGCTGCGGAACCCTCGAGGATAGATACTTTAATTTCAACAAGCTATTCAACCTCACTTGCAAAAGAGGTAACCGAGGCTCTGCGTGAAGTAACTCCGACCGAAGGTATAAAAACCCTCGATTTGAGGAAGACCGGAGTAATAAGAGAGGAAAAGGTTGCTGAAATTGTAAGCCATATTTTAACTTTTGCAATTAAAGCAAGGGCATCCGACGTTCATATTGAACCGCAGGAAAAATCAACAAGAGTTCGCTATCGTATCGACGGAATATTGCAGGAAAAGTTGACTATTCCGACAGAGCTTCATGAGGCACTCGTATCAAGGATAAAAATTCTGGGTGGAATGAAAATAGACGAAAAAAGAATTCCTCAGGACGGGCGGTTTAATTTTATTGCCGAGACTCAGGAAGTAGATTTGCGCGTCTCTACCCTACCTACTTCTTGGGGAGAAAAAATTGTCATGAGACTTTTGAAAAAGTCCGGAGGAATTCCGGATCTATCTGAATTGGGTCTGCGCGGAAGAGCGCTGAAAAATCTTCAGGATGCAATACTCCGACCGCATGGAATAATTCTTATTTGCGGACCAACCGGATCAGGAAAAACTACTACTCTTTACTCAATAATTCAACAGATTAATACTACAAAAGTCAATATTATGACATTGGAAGATCCGATTGAATATAAGATTCCGGGCGTAAACCAAGTTCAGGTTAATCCGGTTGCGGGCTTGACTTTCGCTTCAGGCTTAAGATCCTTTCTAAGACAGGATCCGAACATAATCCTTGTTGGTGAGATTCGAGACCAGGAAACGGCAGATCTTGCCATACAAGCTTCACTAACAGGCCATTTGGTTTTTTCGACCCTTCATACCAATAATGCATCCGGTGCGCTCCCAAGGCTTTTGGATATGAAGGCAGAGCCGTATTTACTCTCGTCAACAATTACGGCAATTGTTGCCCAGCGTGTAGTAAGGCAGATTCATAATGACTGCAAAATTGAATACGATCCCGAGCCAAAGGTTATTCAAGATATGAAGGGCATGCTCGGAAATCTTTGGCCAACCAATAAACCTGCCAAGTTTTACAAAGGTCAAGGTGATAAAGAATGCGCCGGAAGTGGATACTACGGCCGCGTCGGTATTTTTGAGGTATTGCCTGTTTCCGAAAAAATTAGTAGGCTTATATTAGAGAACGCCTCCGCCGCAGAGATAGAAAAGATTGCGCGGGAAGAAAGTATGATTACAATGAAACAGGATGGGTATATGAAAGTGCTGGAAGGCATTACAACTTTGGAAGAAGTATTAAGGGTTGCGCAAGAATAAGGTGAAAGGTAAAGGATAAAAGGTAAAAGTATTCTAATAATTTTTTTTGATTTTATCTTTTAACTCTTGCCATTTACCATTTACCATCCACCTTTTAACTTATAAATATGGAAATTAAAGATTTATTACAACTGACAGTTACAAAAGAATCTTCGGATTTGCATATTATTTGCGGACTCCCGGCATATTTGAGAATTGAAGGTCAATTAACTCCAATTCCGGGTGACAGCCCCTTAACTCCCGACATTGTTAATAAATATTTAAAGGAAATTCTCAGCTCTGACCAGCTCCAAAGATTAATGGTAAATAAAGAGATTGATTTTTCGCTTCCTTTTAATGAAAAAGCAAGATTCAGGGTTAATGCCTATACCCAAAAAAATACTCCGGCAATTGCATTTCGTAGAATCCCGCTGGCTGTTCCACAGATTGATGAGCTTGGACTACCCAAATTGCTTCATACCTTCACTAATCTTAGGCAGGGATTTATTTTAGTCACCGGTCCGACAGGCCATGGTAAATCAACTACTCTCGCCTCGATCCTTGAAGAGATTAATAATTCACGCTCAGAGCATATTGTTACTATCGAAGATCCTATTGAATTTATATTCAAATCGAACCGATCGATTATATCCCAGAGAGAAATGGGTTTTGATACCCATTCTTGGCAGATAGCATTAAGGAGCGTGCTTAGAGAAGATCCGGACGTAGTCTTAATTGGAGAGATGCGTGATCACGAAACTATATCCTCAGCCTTAACAATTGCTGAAACCGGCCATCTTGTATTTGCAACTCTTCATACCAATTCCGCTGCACAAACGATTGACAGAATTGTTGATGTTTTTCCCGAAGAGCAGCAGGAACAAATCAGGCTACAATTATCAAGCGTTATCGAAGCGGTATTTTCAATGAGATTGGTACCTGCGAAAAACGGTAAACGAGTCGTTGCATATGAGGTGATGCTGGGAACATCAGCAATAAAAACTGCGGTTAGAGAGGGAAAAACACACCAGATAGACAATATCATACAAACCTCAACCGAAGTTGGTATGAATACATTGGAGATGTCGCTCGCTACGCTCATAAAACAAGGAATAGTTGATGTTGATACCGCAATGACGTACTCCATTCGACCTGAAGAATTAAGCCGCCTGATAAGAACCAGTAAGTAAGGTAAAAGGTAAAAGGCAGGAGGTAGAGAATTTTATTCTTTTTTACCTTTTACCCTTTATCCTTTACCTTTTACCTAACAAATGAAACGATATCGTTATAAAGCAAGGTCGGATAAGGGTGAACTTCTTAGTGGTGAAGTTGAAGCAAATAGCTCTGAGCATGCGGTAAAACTTATCCGCCAAAGAGGTTATGTGGTAATTGCCCTTACTCCAATACGAACTTTTAATCTGTCGATATTTGACTCCTTTAAAAATCGTATTTCAAAAGGGGATGTTACGACTTTTACCCGTCAATTTGCGACGATGATTAATGCAGGGCTTCCGATAACCGAGGCGCTTTTAATACTTCGTACGCAGTCCGGAGGGTCAATGCAGAGGGTAATAAGCGCGCTTCTTGCCGACGTCGAGGAAGGTCAATCTTTATCTTCCTCAATGGTAAAGTATCCGAACGCTTTTTCGAAAACTTATGTTGCCTTAGTCAAATCGGGTGAAGTAGGCGGAGTACTCGACGACGTTTTGGGTAAACTTGCCGATGATATGGAGAAACAACAGGAATTTACGGGAAAAGTTAAGGGAGCCATGCTTTACCCCATTATAGTTGTTGTCGGCATGATCATAGTTGCGCTTGTTATGATGATTTTTGTTATTCCCAGAATGACATCCCTTTATGAGCAGTTTGAAATAGATCTGCCGATCTCAACTAAAATTCTGATTACTACTTCCAGGCTTTCGGTAAAATTCTGGCCCATGTTACTTGTAGGAATATTCGTAGTACTTTGGTGGTTTAAAATTTATACAGCCACAAAAAAAGGGAGAAAGCGCGTGGACGAGCTTATATTCAAACTTCCTGTAATCGGCGATTTGCAGAGACAAATTATATTGACGGATTTTACAAGAACTATGAGCCTCATGGTGGGCTCGGGTGTTTCAATCCTCGAAGCCTTGAATGTAGCTTCTGAAGTATCGGGAAATCTCGTTTTGTCCGAGGCTTTAGCCGATACGGCAAAAATGGTTGAAAAAGGTTTTCCATTGGCTTTTGCGTTTTCTAAGCACCCTGAAGCGTTTCCGTTTTTGGTTTCGCAAATGATTGCGGTCGGAGAGGAAACCGGGAAAATGGACGAGGTATTGGCAAAACTTTCTCACGTATTTGAAATTGAAAGCGAGCAGAAAGTAAAAGCACTAACCACATTGATAGAACCAATAATTTTAATAGTCCTCGGAGTGGGAGTGGCATTCTTGGTGATTTCAATAATAATGCCGATTTACAGCCTGACAACTAATTTATAACAGCATTCAAGAAAATCGCGGGACTTAGCCCGTGGATGAATTTTACCTTTCACCTTTTAACTTTAATCTTTTTCACTCCCCACTTGACACGGCTATGCAATTTGTAGAATACTGAATATGGTAAGTAGCTTAATTTGTAAGGGGGGCTTGCCCCGCCGAAGTCCGGTGAAGGCAAGATTAATTTGAATATAATTTGTTTTGGTAAGTACCAATATCCTCCTACGCTAAAGCTACGGAGGACGAAGGGGGGTGAAATAGATTTATGACTGCCCTTAAAAAAGGTTTTACATTAATTGAACTTTTAGTCGTTATCGCGATTTTAGGTGTTTTGGCAGTAGTAATTTTGGTCGCAATTAATCCGCAGGAGCAGCTCCAAAGGACAAGGGATGCCGGTATTATTTCGTCAGTTACCCAGTTAGGTCATGCTATGCAAGCTTATGCAACTTCTCATGAAGGTGAATATATGGACGATACACTTACGGCAAATTGCGCAACATCAGCCGATTGGGCTAATTGTCTTGTAGATTCGGGAGAGGTGTCAATTGTTCCTGATGATCTTACCCAAGCAGCTCAAACACCTTGTGCTGCTAGTGAGATAAATGGTTATTGTTATACAGTGTTAGCCGGATTAACAAACGGGTTGGTGTACGCAAAATTGCATTCGGGATCTAATACTCAGAAATGTTCAGCCGCCGCAGCAACGACTGCTTATGCTGGATTTGACTCATCGCAAGGTCGCGGAGGTATCTTTTGTGAAGATCCAGGCAATGAACCATTTGCAGCAGGAGTTATAACCTTTGAATAATTGATTAGGTAAATGTGTTTAAATGGGGTTTTAGACGGGAGAGGGTCCAATAAAGCCCCATTTGATATAGTTTCGTGCTTGAAAAGCGATTGTAGGCTTTTAGATATGCGGGATACGTAAGTGATATAATTTAAATGGTAAATGGGAAATATCTTAATCTCTTAATATCTTATTACTTCACTTCCACTTATTCTTAATAACTTAAACTTATACTTAAACTTACTCTTGTACTTTTGTATACTTTACTTATGAGCTTGTTTCTCTATACATTAATTTTCGTCTTCGGCTGCGTGACCGGTTCGTTTTTGGGCGCGTACTCTTACCGTTATCCCCGCGATATTCCTATTTCCAAGGGCCGCTCTTTTTGCCCTAAGTGCAGGAAAAAAATTGAATGGTTTGACAACATCCCGCTTGTTTCATTTATCCTGTTAAGCGGCAAATGTAGGAAATGTGGGAAGGCAATTTCCATTCGTGAACCCTTAATCGAGCTTGGAACCGGAATAGTATTTGTACTGGCCTTTTATTTATTACAGAGCTGTCCAAATAGCGTTCTTACATCCTTTATACCGCTTTGCGGCTGGTCATCTCTCCCCTATTTATCACTTCCTTACTTATATTTTTTACTATTTACGTTAATTACAATTTTTGTTGTAGATATGGAAACCCAGATAATTCCGGAGGGTATTGTATTGATAGGTGCTGCACTAACCTTTATGATGCAGCTTATAAGGGGCGTAAACACTTATGAATTTTTACTTGCAGGCTTTGGAATGGCTTCGTTTTTACTTTTCCTGAACTTGGTAACAAAAGGAAAAGGCATGGGACTCGGCGATGTAAAATTTGCAGTGTTGGGGGGGCTTTTTTTCGGCTGGAAAATTGGAATGCTTTGGTTGGGATTAAGTTTTGTAATCGGGGCAATTTTTGGGCTTTTTCTGATTGCAATTAATAAAGCCGAGTTTGGCAAGCATATAGCATTCGGGCCTTTTTTGGTCACGTCGTTTTTGTTGTGCCTCTTCTTCGGAGATAAAATAGCCGGCTTTATCTTACCTTATATCTAATGAAACCGTTTAGTAAAAATGAAACCATATCTTTGGCAATTATTCTAGTCGTTCTTTTCAGTGTAACCTTATTTAATATTAGAATTGCCGAAAGACGCTCAAGAGACGCCCAAAGAAGAGCCGACCTCGGCGCAATATATGAAGCTTTGGAAAAATTCCATTCCGACTTTGGTTTTTTCCCGTCTTCCGATAATGGTAAAATTAAAGCGTGCAGGGGTGAGAATTATCAAGAAGTTTTGGATGAACTTGCCGAACTAGAGCAATTCGATTTAAATTTGTACATAAGTGGTCTTAGAGGTTGTGAATGGGGGCGGGATGCACTTAGTGATCCGACCGGCGAAACTGATACTCCATATTTAGTGACAATTCCAATTGACCCGAAGTCAGCTAACGGTATAACTTATTT
>CAYREZ010000044.1:0-2083 GCA_964423565.1 uncultured Gammaproteobacteria bacterium
TTCTACTTCTTCGGCAACCTTCTTGATCGGTTCGGTAACTTTAACTACTTCCTGTCCGACTTTTTCTACTTCCTGGCCTACCATTTGAGCTAACCCTGATGGTTTTGGACCTAATTCCTGTTCAAGCTTTCTTTCTATATAACTTGCATCAATTTCTTTAAGCATTTCCGTAAGTTCGCCATCTTCGAGTTTAATACCCTTGGCTTTAAGTAGCTCATTTAGTAATTTTAAGATTTTAGTTATCTCTCTTTCTGCGATTAAGTTAAGTTGAAGATCCATTTCTTCCCGCATTGTGGAGATAAGACTTTGGCGGTTTTGGCTCATTAGAACTATTAAAGTTAAAATAATCGCTTCCAGCGAAACGATGGTGGTAAGCATGGGAAAGGGGAAGTGGTCAAAGGGCGAAGTTATAGGGATTAATCCGGTATTGATAACTATCCAAACTGAAAAAAAGATGCCATTGATTACTAAAAACGGGATACTTCCGAAAAATGAGGTCAGATCATCCGCAAAGCGGACGGCGAGCGACCTTTTTTTCAAGGCTTTGGCTTCGTAGCTTTTAATTAAATGCCGGCTGACATCAAGTGCATGTTTTGCCATGTTGATTTATTCTAACTAAAACCGCGGCAATATATCAATACGGATAAATATAAATTACCTTTAGAGGAGACCTGCTCTTTGAAGCTACGGTGAACGTCACAAAAGTGCCGAAGCTATAAAAAAGTAAATAGTAACACTTAATATATCCTGAATGATTGTACCGACAGGTCCGCTGGCATCAGCCGGATCTAGCTTTATTTTTTCGAAAAATCTTGGAAGAATTAATCCGGTAATAACTGACGAGAGTGTTGAGAAGAAAAGCGATATAGCAAGTACCACGCCAACCCAAAAGTCTACTTGAAATACAAGGATGATGATAAACAGTAGTAGTGATAATATCAGGGCAATAAAGGTTGTTGTAATTAGATGCTTTATGAAATATTTAGTAAAGCGGATTTTTGAATGAAGCGCAAAATCACGGATTACAAATGCTTCCATTTGAGTACCAACAGCATCACTCATATATACAATTAGAGGAATAAATGCCGCCAGAATAAGATTTTTGGAAAGAGTAGACTCAAATACCGATACTATCTTAAATGCCAATATTCCTCCCAAAAGCCCAATTAATAACCATGGAATTCTTTGTTTAATGGATTCAAATATCCGTACATTGACCTCATCTGAGTAACTCTTAGCCATACTCTTTATTGATTTTAATCCTTTTTACTTTAAAATATCAATAAACTAGTAATAAAATGATTGAATACCAGCCGGTAAGAAAAGAACGTAGAGAATTGGCGGATGGCACAAGTATAGAAATTTGGACGGGAACCCAGAGGATCGTCTTCGGGGTACCTAGTGATCAATTGAGTTTATCTAAAATAGGTCATGTAAAAGAGGGTCATGGCTGGGGAGGGAGACATAGGGGTCACAGGGCGTGTGTCAGATTAACGGGAAATAATGCCGAAAGCATCGCTGAAATATATAGGGGTATTAACCAAAGGACAGAGGAGGATATTTTACGCTGGGAGAGAAGCAGAAAAGATAAACAAAATGAATTTTAAACTGGACAATACTTCAAACGGGATTCGTGTACTTAATGTGTTTATGCCTTCTTTGGAATCTTCAACACTAACTTTCTGGATTAAATCAGGTTCAAGAATGGAGAGCGATAAAAAGGCCGGACTTGCACACTTTCTGGAACACATGGCTTTTAAAGGTTCAAAAAATTACCCTTCCGCAAAACACGTGTCGGAATTTCTTGATGGAATGGGCTCGGAATATAATGCAGGGACTTCTTATGAATGGATTGAGTTTTACGCCAAGGCAAGAAATGAGTCATTGGAAAAAGCCTTCAGGATTATCTCGGATATTGCTATGAATCCGGTATTAAATCCCGACGAAATGGAGAAGGAAAGGGGAGTCATCTTGGAAGAAATTTCAATGCATGAAGATAATCCGATGGAAAAGATCGGCCATAATTTCGGTAATTTGATTTTTTCAGGAAGTTCTTTAGGCAGAGATATCTCCGGAACAAAAG
>CAYREZ010000044.1:2183-8678 GCA_964423565.1 uncultured Gammaproteobacteria bacterium
AGAGGTATGAGCTCCAGGCTTTTCAGTGAAGTGAGAGTAAAGCGAGGGTTGGGGTACGCTGTCCATACGGGCATATCGAGATTTAGCGATACTGGAGTTTTTGAAACATATGCGGGAATAATGTTGGAAAAGGTAGAAGAGGCAATACAAGTCATTTTGGATGAACATAAGAATCTTACTAACGCTAAGGCTCTGGTCAAAAAAGAAGAAATAGCTAAAGCGAAAGAGTATATGAAGGGAAGAACCGCACTGGCATTGGAGGATACTAATAACGTTAATGATTTTTTCGGCCAGCAGGCACTGTTTATGCCGAGTATTGAAACTCCCGAGGAGGTTTTTGCAAAAATTGATAAAGTAACTAGTGAGGAAATTTATGAGGAAGCGAAAAAACTGTTCGTTCCTGCCAAACTTAATTTAGCAGTAATCGGCCCGTATAAAAATAAGAAGCGGTTCGAGAAACTGCTTAAATGACCAAATCTCGTCAAAAAGGTGATCCGCCTCTGGCGGACAAATTTCTAATATCTAATGAGTTTTCAATTTAGTATATTTATATTTAGAACACTATTGATGATTAAAATTTAATACAAAATAATATGAAAGGACTGGAGTTTCCGATAATTGGTACAAAAGTAAAAGGACTTGATGAAGAGTTTGACTTGAATTCCCCTAAAGGCAGAAGAGAGTATTTTAAGGTTAAGGTAGGGGATGAGATAAACCACATTTCAAAATATTTGGAAAAGGGAAGTTTTATTGCATATTTTTTAGGCAAGAAGGGATCTGGAAAAGGAACATATGCGAAATTAGTTGAAGAGATTTTCGGTGAGGATAAAATAGTACACTGCAGTATTGGTGATATTGTTAGATCGGTGCACAAAGAGCTCGGAACTACAGAGGGTAAAAAACGCGTAACGGACTATTTAAATTTAAGATATCGTGGATATATATCGGTTCAGGAAGGAATAGAATCAATTCTAAATCGCAGTCAGGATAGGGTGTCCGTACCGGATCAGATACTTTTAACGCTTATTGAAAGAGAGATTGATAAATACCGGGGAAAGGTAATATTAATTGATGGATTTCCCCGAACTCTTGATCAGGTATCATACTCGTTATTTTTCAGGGATCTGATGGGTTATAGAAACGATCCGGATTTTTTTGTACTTATCGACATTCCTGAAACCGTGATAGAAGAAAGGATGAAATATCGTGTGGTTTGTCCGATCTGTCAAACTTCAAGAAATTTAAAGTTAAATATTACAAGTAAAGTAAGGTATGACGAAGAGAAAAAGAAATTTTATTTAGAATGCGATAATCCGACATGTGAGGGTGCGAGAATGGTTGTGAAAGAAGGAGATGGGGCTGGACTTGGTGCAATTCGGGAAAGGTTATCAAATGATGAAGAATTGGTAAAAACTGCATTCAAACTTTATGGTGTTCCAAAGATTTTATTGCGTAACCATGTACCGGTAATAGAAGCTAAAAAATACTTTGATGATTATGAACTGACTTCTGAATTTACTTATGAGTGGGGTGGGAAGAAAAAGAAAGTAAAGGTAATTAAAAGGCTATGGATTGTGAAAGATGATAATGGGGTCGAGGTTTACAGCTTGCTTGCACCTGCAGTTGTAGTTTCCTTCATCAAGCAGCTTAAAGAGGTATTAGGATTATAGTTTTTTGACCAATTCCTCGACCATTTTAAGGTTCCGAACCTTACTCCTATAATTATTCGAGTGTAACTTTTTCTATTAAACCCTCATTAAGGGGAATTTCTTCAACAAAGTTTTTATAGCTTTTCCCGGGCTCTGTTTTTGCGAAGTAGGCAAGAATATTTTTTGATATTAACCAAGAAGGGTGACTAATAAGGCCTATGTAAGCAGGGTAACTTGAATATTTATAACTTTCTAAAGGTTCGGAACCTTTAAGAGCCGGAGGATGGATCTTGGTTTACCATTAGGATAATTAAGATAATAGGAGAGTATTTCGATAAAAGTTTCATAGTCTTGGGCATCTTTAAATATACGTTTTTTATTGGCTCCGCGATTATAAATGTGGTAATAATATCCTGGTATAAATACTCGTCGGTAATACCTGCTGGGCATGGTTTAAGTATTTAAGGTTCGGAACCTTATGTCAAGAATGAGGAAATGTTTTTAGCTTAAACTTATTCTTCACCTCTTCTTTTTCTTGCCCTATTTTCTAATATATCTCCAGCATATTCTGTAGCGTAGTATGCAACTCTGCTGGCAAGATAAATTAAAGTACCGAAGCCGATTACTGGAGTTGCATATCTTCCCATTACATCAATATCATGCAAGCTTAGCTCTTTTTTTTCTTTGGCTGCAGAGCACCAACCGGTTATCAGATCGGTCAGGTTAACGTCATGTGCATTACCCGGATTTACAACATCAGGTATTCTTACACTGACACGACCTCTGGATGGATCAAAAACCGTATTTACCCTTAATTTTTTAACACCATTGTCTCCCGGGAATCTTGTCCATATTTGTCTGTCTGGATCTGAAACATGCATACTTCCAAAAAAACTTGAGCAGGATTCAGGAAAAGAGGGTTGAGGGTTTCCGGATCCGAGAGTTTCGCAAATTTTTCCATAATTTTGAACCACAATGTTTCTTTGTGGGAATCCAATTTCCAATTGGGAAACTCTCTCTTTAACAGGGTTTTTTAGGGTATAACCTGTTGGGCATTCTGGAATTCCCTGATCTTGTTGTAATCCTGGTAGAGTGTTGTCATTTTCTGAAATGGAAGGGGAAGTTAAACTTTGGGCAATAGCGGAAAGAAAAGGATTTACAGCTATAGCGGTTGCTAAAGTACCTGCTCCGCTGAGTTTTAATAGATCCCTTCTGGTTAATCTTTGTTTCTTATATTCCATATATAGAAATACTTAACGGAAATTCGAGTGGCAAAAGTATACTTTCAATTAAAATATAACGAATCATTTTCTTCGGGATATTACGGTGCAGATCTTTATCTATGAACGAATTGTAATATAGTTGTTATTATTTAATTATGTAATTTTTATAAAGGGAAGAAGGAGAGTTAATATTAGCATTTAGCTTTGTTGGCTTCTTTTTCTTCTAACTCTTTGCCCAATTTTGTCTAAGGTTGGTAATGGTCCTCTTGCTTCTAATCCAAGATTTTTTGCACTTATCATTTTATCTATATCTCCTGAGTTCATTTTAGATAGTTGATCACGCATTTGTCTACCAAAAGTAGCCACTGCTTCTTCTTGATCTTTTAAATTTAGACTTTTTGCCATTTTTGCTTTACGCTGTAATGCCATTACTTGTGTATCCCGCTGTTGACTGCCTGTCAGTAAGCGTAATCCTAACAAAGCAGCTGGAATTGCCACCATCAGACCAATTGCAATAGGAACAATCTTTCCTGTAACCTCGTCAGGATTATTAGTAGATTCTTGAGCCCGGACGATTTGAGGATTTGCTGCTGCGAAGGTAACAGCAGCGACTGCTGTGAAACCTGCAACCAAATCAAGAGATGTTTCTATACTTTTAGCTTCCTCTAATTTTACCGGAGATATTTTTTCAGCCATGTTATAAAATTAATTGCAGGTATTATATAAAATATGTTTTATGATTGTCAATACTTTTACCTTCGACTGTCACCCTTCTTTCCACCATTCCTTGCAGCATTGATCGCAGCGCTGCCGAGTGTCACAGCCGATCTTGCGGCAAAACGCGCTGTAGAAACGGTTGCACCTACTGCTAATGTTTTAGCAATACCTGTCCCGTTTCTTTTAAATCTTCGAACAAAGCCTTCGTTATGTAAAGCATCTTTGATTTGATTGTATTCGTTTTCTGGAAAACGTTGGCCGCCAATAAAAAAACCTACTTCATTATCTTGAGCAATTATACGGTCGGCGATTTCCGTACACTGACCTATGGAGATTTCTGGTGATTTTCTCTTGAATATACCGAATTTTCTTGGAGGTTTTTGGTTTCTTGATATCGAAGCTCGGACTTGAATTGCAATTATGTCTCGTTCGTTTTCTGCATAGGACATTGTAAAGTTAGCTGGCATACCAGTTCTCAGGGCTTTCGCCTCCTCCTCCCTTTTTAATTGTCTTTGGTGAGGGGTTAGGTTTTCGAGCCGTCGGGCTCTAACCTGTTCTGCTCGGTTTGGAGAGTACTCGCTTCCTTTTTGGTTTTCTTTAAATATAGGCATTTTGCAAATATTATACCCGCAAGGGTCAAATTTTTCAAGAGTAGTATTGACTTCAAATCCTATATTATATAAAATCCTGGGATGTCGGCTAAACCTGAAGTTCCAAGTGCTTATTATATTTTTAACGGATCCCAAGGTCCTGATAGTGTTCCAATAAAAGATGGTGGAAGAGTTGATTTCGGTAAATTAGGGGCTGTAATTGTTAGAAACGGTGAGTTACATACTACGTATGCTTTGGACCAGAATAACATGAGGTTAGTTGATGATAAAGGCAAGACGGTTGGTCTATTTGGTCGAAATCAAATGGTGGTTACTCAGGGTTTAGCAGATATGGAAGGCGGAGCTAATATAGGAGCAATCCTGGAAACGGATTTTCTAGATACAGATGGTATAAAAACCAGTGTTGAATTGCCTGAAGGGTCACGAATATTTACTGAAAAAAACGGGAGAATTGATATGCGTCTTGAAGTAACTCCCGGTCAGAAATCAAATATTTTAATTCACCGTTATTCTGAGGGGTTTAGGGCAGATTCTTCGACTCGGGTGGCCGAACTAGAACTAAGTGATGGTTATTGTATTATAGGAAGAAGATAGTTATGGGACTAAAAAATATATTACAAAGTGGTAGGGGGAAGGAAATTATAGGTTTAAATCCCGAAAGGCAATTTCAACTCGAAATGGGTCAACAACTTCTTAAGGCAGGTGAAATTCAGCTTGCTAGAGAAACCTTGCAAGTTGCTGCTGGGTATAATCGTCAGATTGTTGAGACAGTAACAAATACTATTATTGAAGGTTTGGGTGAAAAAATAAAACTTGTTATTGACGGTCAGGAAAGAGTCATAAGCGGGGCTGTAGATTTACCTATTCGGCAAGCCGAAGAGTATGGGAGACAAACTCAAGCTTTGGCACAACAAGCATTAAATTCGGTAAGGAGAGGAGACTTTGCGAGACTAAATAGAACTGAGACCGTTATTAATAAGGGGGGTCGAGGAGGTAAAAGTACGCAGATAACCAAAGTCGAGGCAATTAAATTTAGGGGTTCTATCGAAGTTCCCGGATATGCAACATCTCCGGTGGAAGTACCACGTACTACTCAAGTTTTTTCTAAAGTCCAAGCATTAGCGGGAATGGATCCCCATGGTCATTTAGGCTCGGCACATCTATCTAACTATGTAGGAAGAGGGGGTGTACATATAGAAGCTTCTGGCGCTGCTGTTGGCGTAGAGGTGGCAATAGTTCAGAATTCAGGATTAAAAGTTG
The DNA here is from genome assembly GCA_964423565.1 of uncultured Gammaproteobacteria bacterium. GTDB lineage: Bacteria > Patescibacteriota > Microgenomatia > UBA8517 > UBA8517 > CAYREZ01. The sequence continues at coordinate 7,644 of CAYREZ010000044.1, forward strand.
GCCCAAGCTACGGGCCATCTTTGCATATCGAATCAAGTGATTAAGGAATAATATGACCTCAAGAGGAAAAGAAGTACAGAGTATTGTTATTAAACAGTCATTAACTCATAGTGGTCCTTCATTAGTACAAGCTGGTTTAGCAAGGAGATCTGGGGATTGGGAAGAATTTCAAAGAATTCAGACAGAATTAGTGGGAGAAAGAGCAATAGCCTCGGTTCAGGCATTTGGGGAGCGGGCACAACTCGATGTTGATTTACAGGGTGAAGCGAATGGTCCTTCGAGAGTTTATACAGGCAAACTTCATGCAGTGAATAGTCAGGAAGCTATGCTTGCCGGTTTGCCGCCTGCAAGGGTAGATGTTGGTACGGGAAATCGCACTAATCAAGTTTTAGACAAAGCTGCATCGGAGTTAGCGACCATTTCTCTTCCGTCTCGTCCCCTTCCTGAAGACAGATTGGGTAAGAAATTAGCGGATGAAGGGAGGTTGGGATTACATAATCTTAAAACAGGAGTCCTTAAGCGGATTGGTATTATTCCAACAGGAAGTATGGATCCTATGCATGAACAGTTTAGCGATCCTACGCAACTCTACGATGCGAGACATAATCAGCATGTTAGGCAAACAGTAGATAGGTATAATCGGGACGCGTTTGAAAAGGCCGAGGAGTTAGTTAGGTTTGCGCCGATAGTAAGTGGGGTTGAGAATGGGAAAACCCATAATGGAATGAATTTAAGAGTTGCTAATCAACTGGACGGTCGGGGGTACGTAACGCATTTAAATGCTGATACTGGGGAAAGGTTAATTGAGGTATTAACAGGTGGAAGAAAGACTTATATGACGGTAGCGGAGTATAGTGAAGCTACACAAAGTGATTGGGGAGATTATTAGAATCACAAAGATATCCTATATTGAATTAATTTGCTTTTAGCCATATAATTACCAACAAATATAATTAACTATGGCAGGAATTTTGGAAAAATTATCTCAGGCTATTGCAGGAGAGAAAAAAAGACACGAAAGACGTAAACAGATAG
>CAYREZ010000045.1:0-8546 GCA_964423565.1 uncultured Gammaproteobacteria bacterium
AGATGTTGGGTTACTTGCTGCTGTGATAGGATTAACTTCAGGAAGATACAGCAAGAAGGCATAAATTTGTTGCTTTTTCGAATGATCTTTTTAAAGCACAACTGAGAACATTCGGGAAAGATAACCAAGCAGAACTTTATACATGTAAATTAGAAGATAAAGTATTAGCGGCAGCAATAATTATTTATTATGGGAATTGTGCCTATTACCATCACAGCGCTTCTAGCGACGAGTCTCGAAATACTGGGGCGTCTTACTTTTTGCAATGGGAAATAATAAAAACCGCGAGGAAAAAAGGACTTTTGTTTTATAATATGTGGGGGATCTCGAAAACTGAAACACCAGAGCATAGGTTTGCAGGGGTAACATTATTTAAAAAGGGGTTTCCTGGCGAAAGAGTTGATTGGTTACATGCCCAGGATTTACCTTTAACAAAAAAGTATTGGATAACATACGGATTCGAAAACTTACGAAGAATTGCTAGACGGTTATGATAAAAATGAATGTTATTTATAAATATTAATAATATTTTGAAAATTAAAATTATATAATAGACATTTAATTCATTTTATGAAATTTCAGGATGTTTTACCTTTAGCACTCGGGCTTTTGATGTTTTCATTTATCGTTACAGGTATATTTTTACTTCCTTATATAAACCTGCTCTATAAATTACGCTTTATTAGGAAAAAAGAGGCTCCAAAAAAAGGAAAAATTCCCCTTTTTGATAAATTACATGACGTAAAAGCCGGAACGCCAGTGGGTGGAGGGTTATTAATAATCGGGATCGTGTGTATTTTGTTTTTTCTGCTTTTTCCGTTTTCGTCCCATATGGGGGTATTTATAAAAAGTTCGTATGGTATTAGATTGGAAATATTTGTTATTTTCTTTACATTTCTCGCTTACGGCGCATTGGGACTTCTTGATGATCTTGTAAAGTTTTTTGGCAAGCCTTCGCAAGGTACACTCGGAATGCTTTTTGGCATCAAAAGAAGAACCAAGTTTATTATTCAATGGATAATCGCACTTTTTATAGGATATATTTTTTATTCAAAACTCGGCATTCACATTCTGCACATTCCATTGGTTGATATAACTTATGACTTTGGGATGTTTTACATACCATTTTCGGCATTCGTAATAGTATCTTTCACAAATGCGTTTAATATAACTGACGGGTTAGATGGTTTATCGGTTGGGTTATTAATAATCTGCCTGCTCGCATTTGGAGCAATAGCGAGCGGATTAGATACTCCTCTCTCGCTATTTATAGCCCTTTGGATTGGCTCGTTAATCGCATTTTTATATTTTTATATTTGGCCTGCGAGATTATTTTTGGGAGATGCCGGAGCGTTATCATTCGGCGCAATGCTTGCGGTAATAGGGCTACTTACGGGGAGTATTGTTGCATTGGTAGTAATTGGTGGGATATTTATTGTCGAGATAGCGTCCTCGGCAATCCAAATGGTCGGTTGGAAATTATTAAAAAAGCCTCTATTTCCGCTTGCTCCGATTCATCATACTTTACTAGCAATAGGTTGGGAGGAACCCAAGATTGTTGCCAGGGCATGGTTAATTGGAGTAATGCTTGCAATTTTTGGCCTCTGGTTGGCTACAATCTAAAAGATGTTTAAAATAAGGACTAAAAAGTCGGTAAAACGTAAAAAAACCTCTGGTTTTGATAAAAACTTACTTGTAATAACGTTTATTCTTGTAATTGTTGGAATTATTTTTATGGCTGATGCCTCAGCACCGAAAGCAATAAAAGATTTTGGTGACAAATACTACTTTGTTCGTCAACAGCTTTTATGGCTTGGTGTGGGTTTGGTATTAATGGTTTTTACCTCAGTAATAAATTATAAAATTTGGGAGAAATGGGCAGTCATTATTTTCTTTTTTTCACTTTTTAGTTTAGTAGCTGTGTTAATTCCCGGCATAGGAGTTAGCTTATTGGGGGCAAGAAGGTGGATTAATATTTTTGGAGTTTCATTTCAACCTTCGGAATTTGCCAAGTTGGCACTCGCAATATACCTCGCTAAAGTTGCTGCGAAGGGAAAAAGACTATCTGCATTCTTTTTGCCTCTTATTGCAGTTTCTATCATTACGATGCTTCAACCTGATCTGGGTACAACAATAATAATTGTTGCAATTGCTATGATACAAATTTTTATATCGGGAATTAATTTACTTTATATGTTTGGAGCTGTTATTTTTCTGGGTATATCTGCTATGGTGCTTATTTTAACTTCCGACTATAGAAGGGATCGGTTATTTACATATTTGGAACAAACCACGGATCCGTTGGGTAAAGGGTATCATATACGACAGATTCTCTATGCATTAGGGTCGGGCGGATTTCTCGGGGTGGGGTTGGGCCAATCTATGCAAAAACATTTATTTTTACCTGAAACGGCAACAGATTCGATTTTTGCGGTAATTGCAGAAGAAATCGGTTTCTTGGGAGCATCTTTTTTTATATTTCTATTCGTATTTTTAATTTTTCGTATAATAAAAATAAGTAAAGGCGCACCTGACGTATTCGGAAAAGTTCTGGCTATGGGCATTTCCGGATGGTTTGGAGCACAGATAATATTAAATGTATCCTCAATGGTTGTTCTCGTTCCTTTAACCGGTATTCCGTTACCATTTATTTCTTATGGAGGCTCTGCAATAGTTAGCAATCTGATAGCTATCGGAGTACTTTTAAATATTTCAAAAAAATCTCATGAAAAAGACTAAAGAGATCAATTTGATAATGACAGGGGGACATGCGAAGGGTGCAGCTTTGGCTACGTTTCAAGAAATAACTAAAAGAAAGAAAAGTTGGAAAATATATTTCCTTGGCTCTGCAAGTTCATTTGAAGGAAAAAATATATCAACTTTAGAGTCGGAGTTGTTTCCAAAACTTGGCATAAAATATTATGCAGTATATACAGGTCGGGTACAGAGAAAATTTACTCGATATACAATTCCGGCCCTTCTTAAGATCCCTGTAGGTTTCTTACACTCATATAAACTTCTTTCTGAAATTAAACCGAGCGTTGTTCTATCTTTCGGTGGATTTAGTGCATTTCCAGTAGTAGTTATCGCAAAATTATTAAAGGTTCCAATAATTATCCATGAGCAGACTGCAGTTGTCGGAAGAGCAAATAGGTATTCATATTTTTTTGCTGACAGAATTGCAATTTCGAGAGAAACTAGCAGGGCATATTTTCCTGACAGAAAAATTGTTTTAACAGGCAATCCTGTATCGGATAATGTACTGCGTTTAAAACCCAAAACTATGCTGGGCAATACACCCACAATTTTTATTACGGCAGGACAAACAGGTTCTGTTGCTATTAATAACGTTATAGAAAACTCCTTGGTTACTTTACTATCAAAATATAAGATTATTCATCAAACGGGGAAATTTCAGTTTGATAAATTTCGAGCCTTAAAGTCCAAACTTGATAAAAATCTCCAATATAAATACGTGGTTTTTTCTGTCGCTGAACCCGACCTAAGTAATTATTTAAATAAATGCGATATAGTCGTATCACGGGCAGGAGCCAATACGGTAAGTGAACTAATGGTTCTTAAAATACCTAGTGTGCTTATTCCACTTCCAATTGCTTACCTCGACGAACAAAAACAAAATGCAAAATATGCTGAAAAATATGGCATTGCGACGATTATTGAGCAAGATAATTTAACTCCTAAAATATTACTTTCGACACTAAATAACATTTGTGGGAATTATTCTAAAATTACTAAAAGTGTAAGATTTGCCAAAACACCTGATACAAAAGCTTCAGTAAAACTCGTAGACTTGATAGAGTTAGTTCTACATGAGTAAATATATTTTCGTTTTTATTTTTGTGATTATATCTTTGGTTATGATCATTCCGCGTTTAATCCGCATAAATGATATTGATTGTAAATCACAAAAAAATGGATGTACGGAGGAAATACAAAGAAACCTTAGTGGTCTTGAGGGACAGAAATACATTGTCGTAATAAAAAGCATTGATAAGGTATTAACTGCCAGCGAAACTATCGATAAATATTACTTCCAGTATAAATTCCCCGACAGAATTACTATTGACATAATTCTGAAAGAAGTCAAATACGCATTAAAACCGGATAATTCAAATTGGAATATTTTGGTAAGCTTGGATGGCAAGGTAATAAAATTAACCGAAGAAGGAAGTGTCAAACCGGTACTAATAAGTAATAAAAGTTTAAATGTTGGCGATACTTTGGATAAACCTACATTAAATTATTTGAAGATTGCACATCTAGTGGGTTTATCGTCAAAATTTGACAAGGCACAAATAAAAAGCGACGGATTATACATTACTTTGGAAAACGGAATCATTGTTGTATTTCCCGAAGGAGATCCCGAGATATTAGTCGGATCCTTTAATTTAATAGATTCGCGCTTGAATAAGGTGATGGAAGAATTTAAAATGACAGAGGTAAAGATTATTGATTTAAGATTTAAAAATCCGATTATCAAATAAAAATGGCAAAAAGCAGAATAATTTCAGGAATAGAGCTAGGTTCAAGTAAGATCTCAACGATTATAGCTTCAATTCAGGAAAGTGAATTTGAGTCCGAACCTTCGATAAACATTGTTGGCGTGGCCTCGGTTGAATCAAGGGGCATTAAAAAAGGCCAGATTGTTGATATCGAAGAAGCAACAGAGGCAGCAATTGCGTCGGTTGAAGCGGCGGAGCGGATGGCTGGATATAATTTAGACAGCGCTTATATATCTATAGGGGGAGCTCACATTACCTCGCAAAATTCTCACGGGGTTGTTGCGGTTTCCGACCCTCAGGGAGAAATTGATTACGAGGATGTTGATAGAGTCATTGAAGCAGCGAGTGCCGTATCTCTTCCATCTTCAAGAGATGTTGTCCATATACTCCCAAGAGAATTTATAGTGGACGGCGAGGCGGGAGTACGCGATCCGGTGGGGATGAGCGGTATAAGACTTGAGGTAGATACACATTTAATTACTGCATCAAACTCTGCGATAAAAAATATAAGAAAGGCAATAAACGAGGTTGGTGTAAATATAAATGGATTGGTTTTCAGCGGTTTAGCATCAAGTTATGCTGTTCTGACAAAAACCGAAAAAGAACTAGGATGTTGTTTAATTGATATTGGCGGAGGTACAACTTCGATCTGTTTGTATATTGACGGCGCAATAACTTATTCGGGTGTTATTCCGATTGGTGCAAAAAATGTTACAAATGATCTGGCAATAGGACTTAGGGTATCTTTGGATTCCGCCGAAAAAATAAAAAAGTATTTATCCGATAGCCAGAATAAATCAAAGAAGAAGGATGAGGAAGACGAACTTGAACCAAGAATTCTGGGAGTTGCAGATACTAAAAAGGTTTCCAAAAAAACTCTGGTGGAAGGGATAATAAGGCCAAGATTAAATGAGATTTTTACAATGGTCAGGATTGATCTTGAAAAGCAGGGACTGCTCAATAAGGTTCCCTCAGGCGCAATAATTACAGGGGGTGGAGCAGAAACCGTTGGCGTTAGCGACTCGGCAAAAAGAATGCTATCGCTTCCTGTAAGAGTGGGGAAACCTAAAGGGGTAGGTGGACTTATCGACGATATTATGAATCCACAATTTTCAACCGTTTTGGGACTTGTCATTTACGGATCTGAGAAAGAGCCTGAACAGCCTTCGGGTGGTTTTGCAAAGAAACTAAGAATTCCTTCGTCCGGATTTGCACAAAAAATTATCACAACCATAAAAGATCTTCTGCCCTGAGATAATTTGATCTCTTTTTTTTGATGAACAAAATAGAAATATTCTCTTGCGATGTTGTGTTACAATCATGTACATGATAGAATTTTGCCCAAATACATTATTTGTCCACATTTGAAATAATTTCTAATTAAATTTATATGGCATTGGTTAAACCGGATTCTGCCAGAATAGCCAAAATTAAAGTTCTTGGTATAGGTGGTGGTGGAGGGAATGCCGTCACTTCAATGATAGATAGCGGGGCAATAAGTGGGGTCGAGTTTATAGCAATAAACACCGATGCCCAGGTTCTTTTATCTAATAAAGCTCCAACGAAACTTCAAATCGGAGAAAAAATTACAAAAGGATTGGGTGTGGGAGGCGATGCCGATATTGGTTTGCAAGCAGCCGAGGAATCTATAGAAAAAATTAAAGAACTTCTTATCGATTCAGATATGGTATTTATTACAGCGGGTATGGGTGGAGGAACGGGAACGGGCGCTTCGTCAGTGGTAGCCAAAATAGCCAAAGAAACGGGTGCCTTGACTGTCGCCATAGTTACTAAACCTTTCCACTTTGAAGGCACACGAAGATCAGTTGTTGCTGAAGACGGGATAGAAAAATTGCGTGAGGAAGTGGATACATTAATTGTTATTCCCAACCAAAGATTGATGGATGTAATTGATCGAAAAATGACTCTGCTTGAGGCATTCAAGGTAGCAGACTCGGTTTTGGGCCAGGCGGTTGGTGGAATTGCAGATATTATAACAACTCCAGGTCTTATAAATGTAGACTTTGCTGATGTTAAAACTATCATGAAAAATACAGGAACTGCTCTATTGGGAATCGGTACGGGGGTTGGTGAAAATCGTGCCCAAATGGCAGCCAGGGCTGCAATATCCTCGCCTCTTTTGGATCTATCGATGGAGGGAGCTACGGGAGTACTTTTTAATATATCTGGTGGGTCGGACCTTACAATGTTTGAGGTTGATGAAGCAGCAAGGATTATTTCAACATCGGCTGATGCAGATGCCAATATAATTTTCGGCGCTGTTATCAAAGATGATCTCAATGATCAGATAAAAATTACTGTTGTTGCGACCGGATTTGATGAAACGAGGGCAAGAATTGCTCAAATTTCACAACCTTCCCAAACATCCCCAATTCAGGGTGTAGTCAGCGAAAGTCCGAAAAAAGACAAAGATAACGGAGATGAAGATGATGACGATAGGGATTCTGACAGGGGGGATAAAGATGATTATTTCGGAGAGAAGTTTGAGATACCTGCATTTTTACGAAAAATTACATAAGTAAATAACCCCCAATAATTATTGTTGCAAAAAAAATCACTTAGCGTGTACAATATTCTTAAATGGCTGCAAAAAGTGAAATAAAGAAACTTGTAAGGCCGAAAACGGGAAGAAAAATTGCCGGTGTGTGTGCCGGTATTGCCAATTATTTTAATATTGATCCGGTTATAGTCAGGGTATTTTGGATATTTCTTCTGATACCCGGAGGACTTCCCGGACTTATTCCATACCTACTCTGCTGGCTAGTTATGTCCGAGGAGTAAGTACCTTACGGAAAACAGAAAGTATTTTCAGACTAATACTGTATTGGTAAAGATGTGGGGGTTGGGATATTTGTCGGATTGGCTTTTAGTCCTTGAACTCCGCCTGTAGGAGTAGCCGAGGGTTTTACTGTAACTTTCGGAGTTGCAGAGGGGCTTGATATTGGTGAAGGTTCGGTAGGTTCGGTAGGACTTGGAGCAGTTGTAATATCTGGATTTTGCAGAAGTGGAGTGGGAGTTAGCTCGCTGGTCTTATTTGAGGAAGATTGGGAGTAAATAAAATAACCTGTTGCTGCCAGTATTAATAATATCAGAACGATAATTGCCACCCAAAGCATTTTATTAGAGCCGTTTTTGGGTTCAGGCGTAATTGATGTAATTGCGTTTTCTTCTTCCATGTGAATTATTTTTAAATGCTTGTAACAAGCTATACTATAGTTAATATTTTGTCAAGATGTTAACAAAAAAATATATTTATGGATAGTTTGTTCGTGTTGAAGAAATGATTTGTTAATGTATAATTTTTATGATAAAGATCTGCATCGTGTTTTTTTAATATTATCTAATCTTAAAGTAATAACATATGGGTACTGAGAAAAAATAAATGAGCCGAATACTTTAAAATGGATTGTATTAGTCGAACGAGCGACCCGGGGTTACCTGAGGGACAATCCCTTACAAGAAGGTTATTATGAAATATTAGTTAAAGGAAGAATTAGGCCAAAAGGTAAAGCCAGCGGCTGTAAGGGGGGTATTGGCCGCGATGCCTTGGAAATAAGACAAGTAACAGATACAACTTCACCCGGGAAAAAAGTCGGATTGCAGGGTGAACTCACTCGGATAAGATTACCTTAATTAACTAATTTAAATTTTATTTGTAATTGATTATATTAACCCCGTTTATTACTCTGCACTTTTAAAGTGTATAAATATAAAATTATCCGCATATATAAAATTTCCAGATTATGAAAAGTACGTACACAAAAGATATTAAAATTTATGTTCCCGCAAAAGACAATAATTTTTTAAAAGAGTGTTTAGATAGAATAAATAAAAGCAAAAAGATCTATACTCTCTGGAAAGTAATAAATGTAAATGCAATTGACCGGCTCGGAATGCCGGATCACGGGATTGTCCACTTTCAGATAGTTGCCAATATTGCGCTTCGCCTGTCAAGGATTTTAACAAAAAATGGTGTTGTAATGTCAGCCGTTAAAGATTTCG
>CAYREZ010000046.1:0-1436 GCA_964423565.1 uncultured Gammaproteobacteria bacterium
AAGAAATCATGAATTGGAAATGTCATATGTAATAATTTATTAATACGTAAACGGCGATACTTGTTATTATCATTGACCCCAAACTAAAAACCATTGATTGATAGGGAAATAGTCTTTTTCCGTTTTTCTTTTTAATAAAAATATTCAAAACGTCGACCAAGTAAAAAATGACACTTCCTAAAATCATGCCAAATGTCAACTTATCAAATCCGAAGATGTTATCCATTCTTATAATCAGGTTAAATTTATAAAATGACCAAAGAGTTGATGCAAAAATTAGAATATATACAAATAGACCAATGTGGCGATTAAAAAATATTCTATTTTTTCGTCCCAGTGAATTTGATAACCAAAAAGCCGTAGCACCCAATAAAGCGCTTATCCATACACCTGTTATTGAGTCATCAACGCCCACCCATCTCGTTAAAGTTATACCCGCAGCTGCACCCGCAACACATAGTGGACAGTGGGCATACACGGGGCGAGTGAATAGTGAATAGTGGATTGTGAATAGTGAAATAAGGGAAACAACAAACACAAACGTTTTCTTAATACGTAAATCTTGAATCATAAATCTAATTTATTACAGTTCCTGAAAATTTGAGTTCTTTTGTCCCCGCCGGATCACTGAAGTAAAGAAAAACCGTGCGGTCAAAAGGGCCAACTCCCTTTGGACCATGTGCGGCAGGATCGAATATTGCTGTTACCGTTGCGGTTTGACCCGATGCTAATTCAAGGTTAACCGGAGGATTTTTATCTCCCATCCCTTCCATTCCGAACTCTCTTGTTTCGGCGTCCCCAATCTTTATTTTTGTTTTGGTACACATACAGGAAGTCGCTACTCTTTGGAGTTTCATAGATTCCTGTGAAGTATTTTTTACTTCGTAAGTTTTAACCACATTGCCGGCTTTCATCTTGATCGTACCGACATCATAAGATGCAGGATTGACTTCCAAATCTTTAATATCTACTGCTGCTAGTGCAGCAACTTCTTTTGTCGGAGATTCTTTTTCTCCTTGCCACACAGCAAAACCTACGATAAGTAGAAAAGAAAAAACCAGTACTCCGATAAGTATTTTTATATCTTTAGCCATTTTCTAATTTCTTAACAAGCGAACTATTTTGTTAAATTCTTGGTTCCCGTTTAAAGCCTCAAGCTTTTCTCGTAAACAACATTCCAGATGACCTTCAAGCATGATTTTTCGCGCATTTCCCAAAGCCCTTTGTGCTTTTTGAGAATTTTTTACAACAACTATATGATCAGAGTGACTCTCGAACAAAAATAAAGTCCTGTTCAAATATTTTTTTGCAGTGGACAATTCACACAGAACTTTTTCTTTAACGTATGCGTTCATATAACTAAAGGTAGTGTACAAATCTCAGTATTAAGAAATCATGAAGATGGTTTCAGAATCGTACATGGTGCTTTTGATATA
>CAYREZ010000046.1:1446-1795 GCA_964423565.1 uncultured Gammaproteobacteria bacterium
TAATTAATAGAGAAATCAAATTCTTAAATATGTTAGGGTTTTGATTTCTGTAGCATAAGTCACACAATTTTTAATCCAATTTTTGAATGTGACTTCTGTAGGTATGAACAATAAAGTTGAGGTTCAAAATTTGTTAGATAAAGTCAAAACATACTTGTATTATTATAAATATCTTCTTTTGTTTCGAGATTTGTCCAGTCTTTACATCTTTTAGTTTCAATTGCTAAATTACACATAACTAATACATAGTATAATCAAAACATATTAATATTATTGATATGTTTCTGCTAATATGACCTCAAGGAAAATTCTTCCTCTGCTTTTTGTACTCATTTTTAATCTATGGCTA
>CAYREZ010000046.1:1805-8458 GCA_964423565.1 uncultured Gammaproteobacteria bacterium
GCTAATTAAAATTTTTAGATATAACGTGTTTATTGGAGTAACCGTAATTTTGGGATCTATTTTTGTTTACCTTTCGATTCAGGCAGGTATAAAAAAGTACTTCTATATTTCAGCTCTTTTTATTTCCGTCCTCATGATATTCCAATACAAAACAAGCTCGATAAATTCCTTAGTATTTTTGAATGAAAATGAAAAAATAGAGCAACAACAAAGAATGAGGGGATACCCTAAAAGTCTTTACAGATTCGCAAACTGGCTTGAACAAAGAAAGGAAGCCATAATATTCTATAAAATTGAAGACAACTTTTCCGAAGTTGTTGATCCAAATTTATATTTTTTTGCAAATCACCCCAGAGAGAGAATTGGCGTTGTTGAATATGAAAAATTGCCTTACGTTCTTTTACCCTTTTTCGTTATGGGAATTCTGTTCGTTAAAAAATCAGGCCACAATATTTTATTGTTATCAGTCTCTCCCCTAATACCACTCTCGCTAATTGGGAACAGTAACCCGATCGGACCATTTAGTTTATTCCCTTTTCTTGCGGCGTATGTTGCCATAGGCCTTGAACCAGTTTTCAAAAATAAAAAATATTTTTTTGCATTCATATTGGTTTTTAGTCTGGTTTTTATCCAAACCATATCATATGCAACATATTAAATTACTCCTAATAGTTCTTTGCATTGCTGCCTTTTTTTATTTATACAAATTGGACATTAATCCTCCGGGATTGTACGCCGATGAAGCTTCAACAGGTTACAATATTTATTCGATTTTAAAGACAGGGAAGGACGAATATGGAAAACTATTGCCTTTTGGATTTAGACAGATGGGGTCATACACTCCGCCTTTATATATTTATTTGAGTGTGCCTTTAATGGCAATATTTGGCATGTCCGGATTTTCAACAAGGCTATTATCGGTAATATGCGGAATGACAATTGTCGCGCTTGTCTTCTACCTATTACAAAATCTAAAGATTTGTAAGTCAAAAACGAGTTTATTTTTTTCAACACTATTTTTTGCTATAAGTCCTTGGCTTGTGTTTTTTTCAAGAGTGGGATACGAACAAAATTTGGCGTTTATGCTTTTTACTTTATTAAGTGTACTTTTTGTTAAAACTCTGAAAAATCCAAAACTTTTTGCTTTACTCATACCAGTTGTCTCTGTTACTACTTATGCCGACTTCCCAATGAGATTTTTAATGCCACTTATTTTTATCACTTTCGGTATACTTTTCAAAAGTGAAATTAAAGTGAAGAAAAACCTGAAATATATTGCTATTGGAGTAGTGATTGCTTCGATTATTCAACTGCCAAATCTATATATGTCACAAACCAATTCTTTTTTTTCAAAGAGGGAACATTTTTATTCTGATATAGTTTTAACACAAGCCGCAAAAATAAAATACCTACCGCCAATAGTGTCTGTCCCTCTTGCGTTTGTAAGAGAATTTTCAGCTCAATATATAAATTATTTTTCCCCACGATCTCTATTCTTTATGGGTGATCCCGACCCCCAGCGCTCCATTCCAGAAATGGGAGTTTTATATCAATGGACCATAATACCTTATCTTTTTGGTTTATATTTGGTATATAAGAGTAAAGAAAAGCTTTCCAGAAGAATTATTATAACTTTACTTTTTATTACTCCTCTTACAGGAGCTTTCACTCACCAACCTTTCCATGTACAGAGAACATTAGCGTTTTTGTTACCCATAACACTCGTAATCAGTTACGCAATCGATATTTTCGTCAGAAGATTTGGTAGCAAATTGTCAAATGTTGCCTTTACGATACTATTTTTAATATCAGTAATGTTTCTATGGCGAGGATACTTCATCCTCTTACCACAGTTGCGGGCGGATACTTGGGCGTTTCAGTTTAAACAATTAGCGGATTTTATCCGTGAAAATCCGCAAAGACATTTTGTAATTGATCAATATAATCTCAAACCCGAGGATATTGCATATTTTCAACTGGCATTTTATCTAAAAATCAACCCTGAGGTATTGCAATCAACCTCCGAACCGTCAATTGTGCGTAACTATTATAATGATGTAGATTTTAGCTATATCCGAGAGTTCTCAAATATCGAAACCAAACCAATCGATTGGGGAGAAGCTGTTTGGAAAGATGAAATACTTGTTGGAGACACTGTCTCTATTTCAGATTTAGAGGTAAAACTTCACGATCTTACTAAAGTTTTAGAAGTGAAATCCCCAAACGATCAAATTCTTTTACGAGGTTTTCAAACCAATCCGGTTGAGACAGATAAAAAAATATAAATAGTTCAAAAAAGTGAAATTCTGGAATATAAAGGCCGTCAGTCCGCTTGATGTCCGACTTGCTGCACACTGTGTACGCTGTTAGAACCTACTTTATTGAAAATTCAAGTAATAATTCAGTAATTCCTAGTTATTACTGAGTTTGATTTCAATTGGGCTTAAACGGACCATAAAACTTAGTTTTCTCTGGGAATCTTGATATTTCGACCCAGTAAATATTCCAAAAAGGGTCCGTGTTTAAATATCTATCTCCAGTACTCTTGTTAATTTCTTCACCATTATTATAAGTTAATATCACCTGACCTTGAACAATATTTTGAGTTTTAAGTTTTACATAAGGGAAAAATGGCGAATGGATTACTCTTCCTTCTAAACCACCAACTTCCAACGATGCAGGTTCTTGACCTTCCGGATTAAAAGATTCCACAAAGCTATTTGGATTTCCTGTTAAAGGTAAAGCGCGAACTTGAATATACTGTTTAGCAAACAATACTGAGATCACCAATACAATTGTCGAAACAATTGTTAGTAATAAAACTTTTATTCTATTCATCTGTTTATAATTATAATTAGATTTAATTTGCTGAGCGTACAGGTTTCGAACCTTTCGAGCCCATAGTTGCTTTCTCCAAGTGTATCACTCGTAGGTTGAGGCTGAAAGCCGAAATCCTGAGCTTGTCGCAGGACTAAATGCAGAGTACTGAGCGAACTTGTCCTGAGTGAAATCGAAGGAGTCGAAGTGAGACATTTGAGACAGTATAAAAATGTAAATAGTGGGGGGGTAAGAAATTCTGACTTATTGAATATATTGGACTAGCACGGAATTATATTATGAGTATTTAATCGCAATAAGTTCAAAGTGAAGCTAATCGCTATAGAGCTTAGGCACGGTAGTGAAGCTTAAGACTGGAAAGGTCCTCATATTAACACAGAACACTTATTATTTTAGGCAAATAAGTATATTTGGAGTATACTTACAAAGTACGTCGATAAATAAACCCACTGTTGTCTTCATGGGAACATATCCTCCCCGTGAATGCGGTATAGCAACATTCAACCAGGATTTATTAAACTCAAGCCAAAAACTTCTGGGTAAGGATATTAAGTGTAAGGTTGCAGCTATGAACTTCTCACCCTTGGATATATTTAATTACCCCTCGGAAGTAAAATGGGAAATTGATCAAAACAATAAAAGGGAATTTAAAAAATTAGCGGAATTGTTTAATGCTGATTCTGAAATAAGCGGTGTAATGATCCAGCATGAATACGGAATTTATGGCGGAATTGACGGTGAAAATATACTTTCATTTATCGAAACTTATAAAAAACCGTTGCTCGTAACACTTCACACTGTACTGCCTTCACCGTCTGCCAATATGAAGAAAATAACGGAACGTATAATAGATCGGGTTAACATAATTGTTGTATTAACAGGAAGTTCGAAAAGTATTTTGGAAATACTGTACCCCAAATCAAAGGGGAAAGTTTATGTTATTCCTCACGGCATTCACTTTACTGCGTTTTCGACTACTAAAAAGGCAAAACAAAAACTGAAATTAAACGGAGATCTCAGTATTTTATCAACGTTCGGATTATTAAGTAGAGGAAAGGGTATTGAATATGTCATAAAAGCTCTTCCTGAACTTATT
Source organism: uncultured Gammaproteobacteria bacterium (assembly GCA_964423565.1). Lineage (GTDB taxonomy): Bacteria > Patescibacteriota > Microgenomatia > UBA8517 > UBA8517 > CAYREZ01. The sequence goes on from CAYREZ010000046.1 coordinate 5,740, forward strand.
AAAACCCAACCGAAAATTCTTTACCTGATTCTGGGACAAACCCATCCGATAGTTCAGAGGAATGAAGGTGAAAGTTATAGAAACGAATTAATTGATCTCGTTACTGAATTAAAATTAGAAAAGCACGTCAGATTTTATGATCAATATTTAGCACTTTCTGATTTATTTAAATTTTTGAAAGCAACGGACATATATATTTCCACTTCTATTAATGTAAATCAAGCCGTAAGCGGAACATTATCCTACGCCTTAGGGACGGGAAGGGCAGTTGTCAGTACCGAATTTGCTCAGGCAACGGAGATTATAAAAAAAGATTCAGGAATTTTGGTTCCTATTATGGATTCGGATGCATACACACGTGCGCTTAGTAATCTTCTTAGTGACAAATCCGAACTTGATAATAAACATATGAATGCTTACCGGCAAACACGTCCTATGCTTTGGAGTAATGTTGCACATAAATATTCGGAGCTTCTCAAGCAATACATATTACCGGTAATAAATTTTACTCATCTAAACAATATGACCGATGATTTTGGCCTTTTTCAATTTGCCAAGTTAGATAAACCAAGTAAAGAATTTGGATACACTTTGGATGATAACGCCCGTGCATTGGTTATCTGCAGTTGGATGGCTTCCAACGATTCCGAAAGTTTAGAACCACAATTAATGAAGTATCTATTTTTTATTAAAAAGTGTCAGCAGGAAGACGGTAGTTTTATAAATTATTTGGATTATTTACATAAAGAAGCTACAACCCAAAACAGTCGGGAGGATTTAGAAGATTCGTGGGCACGTGCCATTTGGGCAGTTGGAGAGGTTATGAGCAATAAAAAAAATTCAAAGTTTTTACGAACTATCGCCAAAGAGATATTTCTAAAAGCGCTTCCTATTACTAAAAAACTTAAACATATTCGCTCGTCTGCGTTTATTATTAAATCTTTCGCAATGATTTCCAATGCTTATCCTGAGTATCGGGATGAACTTCTGGAAAAAATAGTAGAACATGCTGATTCACTAACAAAGGAATATGAGAAAAATTCTATTAAATCTTGGAATTGGTTTGCGAATTATTTGGGATACAATAATGCAATCATACCAGAGTCTTTGCTTATTGCCGGACAGATTACACAGTCAAAAATTTACACTGAAAAAGGAAAAGCTGCATTAACTTTTCTTATTAATAAGACATTCTCTTCAAACAGATATATTCCTATCGGTCATTCATATTGGTATAAAAAAAACCGGAAAAGAAGCAACTTTGACCAGCAACCAGAAGATCCGGCGTCTATGATTCTGGCGCTTTCAACCGCCCACAAAATAACTAATGATGTAAATTATCTTAATCTAATTGGAATATCTTTTAGCTGGTTTTTAGGAAATAATAGCTTACAGCTTCAGCTTTACAATTATAAAAACGGTGGTTGTTATGATGGACTTCATCCTGATCGAATTAATTTAAATCAGGGTGCGGAATCTCTTGTTTCTTATTTATTATCTCGTATAGCCATATCGAATTTAAATCTCTATAACAGTTTCGAGAAAACCATGGGCAAAGCCCATTGATGACTCGAACCTGATATGTCATCCTCTAGAGATAGAGGGCCCCGTCCAAGATGCTGTGGAAGAATGCCATGAAAATTCAAAAAATTAAAAATATTTTCCCGGAAAGCAGAGTTTCCCGTTATAACATGGCAGCATGGCAAAGCCTTCAGGGTGATTCGGTTTATTTTATCGGCAGGGAAGTAAGAAGGGCGGGAGATAAAGGAGAACCCGATACAGGAGTATTAAAATTGTTTGAATTAGATATTTCGGGGAAAATTGTTCACAAACGTCTCATTTGGAAACCGATGTATGAAGGAGTAAATTTGGAAGATCCCAGGGTAATTGAACTTCAAAATGAGAATCTTCTTATCGGAGTTACTGCGGTATTGCGGGATAAAAAAGGTCGCCCGATTCCATTCCCTGCGATCATTAAAATCGACTCACATAGTTCGTGGAATGAAGAGCTACCTCCTTATTTAATAATCAACACTTTCGGACCCGGTAAAAACATGACACCAATCGACAACATTACTTATTTTTTCCGTCCGGAAAGTCCTAAGTATAATCATAAGATCTTTGCTTTTTCACTACACCATCAACTTCCCCGTAAACTTGATGATATTGATTTCCCGAAAAATTTATACTGGGCAAAATGGCGGATAGGTACGACGATGCCGCCAATTTGGATTAATGAAACCGAGGCTTTATTTATAATTCATGGTATTACAATTCAAAAGATAAAGGGCATAAGAAAGTATGTTTATAGCATAGGTCGCGCAAAACTGACCCGTAACAATAATAAGTTTAAAGTAAAAGTTGCAGAAGAACCCATTATTACTCCTGATAGTTTTATTAAAGCAGATGGCATGCCTCTTGTAACTGAACTGCATTCACACCGGCGGGTAGTATATTCCTGCGGAGGAATAATAAAAAAAGGCAATAAAGATTCGCTCTCTCTTTTTGTAAATGTAGGCGACATGACTACATTTGAAGTTGTTTTATCGATGAGGGAATTAAAAGAAGGATTATTTTAAATATATTATTCAAAAAATAACTTTTTTGGAAGAGAGCGTAAATTAACTTAACTAAATTCAAGACTATGAGCTGAGTGGTCTGGTTTGGACCCTTCTGAGTCCATAACGTATGAAATCGCATCTAGTTATGAATCCACCTT
>CAYREZ010000047.1:0-2550 GCA_964423565.1 uncultured Gammaproteobacteria bacterium
TATGGCACTCCGAGTGGAGGATTATACGGTTACTCTAGAGTGAATGGTGAAGGAGTCGAGTTTAGTTTGGATGGAAGGCATTGGTCAATCGGTACTAATGGAAACGGAAAAGACCATGGTCAGGAAAATCCATTGAAACAACCAATCCTATACCTTGCAGTATTAAATCCAAAATAACAAAACTTGTATCATGAGAGCCGTAAAGTTTCAACCTGCTGTATTAGGGAAAGAGGCAACAATTTACTCAATAACTTCAATCACAGATCCAAACAATGCGCCCACTGATTTTGTAAGATTTGTCCCTTATTCTGTTGCATTAATACAAACTTCGGAAGGGCCTCTTACGTCAAGACAGGTAACGGATATTGGTGATGAAGAAGTGGATATCGGTACGCCCGTTGAACCTGTAGTTAGAATACTTAAATTCGATAGAGGACACGATGGGGATCCGGAAAAGGGAATAGTAGTGTACGGGATTAAATATCGTCCGCTACTTACTAGGAAATGAAAGGCTACTTAAATCTCCAAATCGACCGTAATGGTTGCTAAATCTTTATTAAGAAGCGATTGAGTCTGCAAGGGATTGATAACTAAATTTCTTTCCACCAATCCCAGATATTTACTATATCCCTTAACTGCATCAACAACACCAGCTCTGTAATTTCTTCCCTGTATATTTTCTAGTATATTTTTTTTATCTTCGAATAAATAATCCTTAAGCTTATAACTGGAAAAAAAGTTTTTCCGCGAAAGATTTTTTGGAAGGGTTATATGAAATACAGAAACTCTAACATCAGCTATATCCAAATACATAAAGGGTTCAGGAAAATCGGGTATAACATAATGCGGGAACGTTGCACCAATAACATCTTTTGTAAAAACTTCCTGCTGCAATATTCTTAAAATATTTACTTTCCTTGTATCTCTTTTCCTTGCATATCCCATCGGCAAAGAGATTGAACCGAAAGATTTGCCTAATTCAATTCTTGGAGTAGATATGTCGTGGGCAATCAATACTTTTGTGTTACTATTGTATGGAGTTAGTACGAGCGCCACTCCTATCCTTCTTGTTATCCCCTCTTTCATATACCCCAATATTCGATATAAGGTTACCGCCGAAGTACGAAAACTTGGGGGCATCTTTTTGTATAATTTTTCAAAAGGAATATTTTCCTTAGCGAGATAGCTAAAAAACTCCAAAGATTCAGCTAATTTACTGTTCGGACCTGCTGTTTTTACAATTCCCCACTTATCTAATACTCTTTGGTATTGTGCATAAGAAATCGGTATATCATATCTGTATTTTCTGAAAACAGCTTCAACTGTTCCGTTTTTAAAATACTCCGAAACTAGCCATTTGTTGAAATTTTCTTCGCCTTGTGGGAACGGGTGTTTTGAAGTCATATCAAAAGGGTATTTTAACTTTTTTTCCTGTTCCAAGGCAATTTCCAAGTTTTCCAAATTACAGCGTTATACATAAAGTAGTTATATGGGAGAACTAAAAGTAAAATAATAAATGGCAAAAGTAGCTGTCTGCTCCCGGAACCAAACATATAAACTCCTAATGATCCAAATACTGCTTGGATAACAAGAGCACCGGTTGAAGTAAGATTAAATTGAACAAATTTGCCCACCAATTTTCCTAAACCAGTAATTTTCTCGCTTTTGAATGTCCAAATATTATTCAGAATAAAATTGCTAATTATTGCAAACTCGGTTGCTGCTGCCCATATTCCCCATTCAGGAAATCCGAGCCTGGCAAAAACCTCAAGTCCGACTGCATTTACAATATAGCCAATAAATCCAACAGTACCGAATTTGATAAAGCGCATTTTATCCTTTATTCCCAAAATTATTGCCACCTTGAACGTCGCGATCATTTCTTTTGTATTAAATTTCGATTTCTCTTTTGTTCGCGGCGCAAATTGCAAGGGTACTTCTGTGGTTTTTTTAGAATTTTTAATGCTTTGATAAAGTAAATCAACCTTATATGCAAATCTATTTAGTTCCATAAGCTTGTCAAGTTCAATTTTATCCAAAACGCCTTTTACCCTAGTCAATCTAAATCCCGTTGTTAAATCATGAAGCTTTGGTTTGACAAGTACGACTCTTATAAACAGATTGCCGAAATAACTAACAAATTTTCTAAAAAAAGCCCACTCCCCTGGTACTGAACCACCGGGTATATATCGGGATCCAATTACATAATCTGCACCGTTTAAATACGCATCGACCATTGGTTTTACAAACCGCGGTGGGTGTTGAAAGTCCGCATCCATTTCCATTACGGCATCAGCCCCCAATTCGTCCTTTGCATATTTCATTCCAGTTACATATGCCCAACCCAATCCCGATCGCTTTCCCTGTTGAATTAGATGAACATTGTTTCTTGTCTTTGAAGCTTCTTTTACTAACCTTTCGGTATTGTCTTTAGAATAATTATCAACCACTAGAAGATGCATATCCGCATTTATTTTCGGAAATTCTTTGCCAACCAACTCCTCAATCATCCTTCCAATATTATCTCCCTCATTCCATGCCGCCATTACA
>CAYREZ010000047.1:2560-8258 GCA_964423565.1 uncultured Gammaproteobacteria bacterium
ATCATATCTATACTAACAAATTGTGAAAATAAAACACAATAGCCTTATTCATACCGAATTGCCTCAATGGGAGGAAGTTTAGCCGCGCGACGTGCCGGAAAGACACCAAAAAATACGCCAATTGCCGACGATACGACAAAAGCAATAATTACTGCGAGTAAATTAATTGATGCGGGAAAAAAGGCACGAACTCCCAAAACAATCAAACTGGCTAAAATCAATCCGAACACTCCTCCGAAAAGGGATAAAAGCAAGGATTCCGTTAAAAATTGTTTTAATATATCCTCTTCAGTCGCGCCGACCGCCCGCCTTATCCCAACTTCCTTGGTACGCTCAGTAACTGTTGCATACATGATGTTCATAATTCCGATTCCGCCTACGACCAATGAGATCGACCCTATTGCGACAAGAACCCCGTTTACAATAGCGAAAATTTGATTGACGGTTGAGAGAATTTCAGTCTGTTCCGTTACTGTAAAATCATCTTTATTGTATCGACGAAGTAAAATTTCTTTGGCTTTAGCTTTTATTTCATCAACTTTGGTCTCATCGGTCGTTCCTAAATACATTGTAAAAAATGTTTCATCCGGATTTAGCGACCCGTAGGTTGTTTTATAAGGAACAACAGCTGCATTATCCTGCTGCTGATCTCCTTTTTTCTTATATACGCCGATAACCTTATATCTCTGCTCGGCAATTCTTATTGTTTTACCAACCGCATCTTCGGGATTGTCAAATATTGCGTCTGCTAAACTTTCGCCCAAAACAGCTTTCTTTGCCCTTGCTGATATATCACCCTTAGTGAAAATATCACCTTCAAGTAAATCTAAATTTAGTAGTTTGAAGGACTGCTCGTTTGTCCCCATTACATACCCGAATTTACGCTCAGTTCCGGCTTCAATAAATGAGCTTTTCATAAAAAGCGGTACTAAATAGTCCGCCTCATTAATTCTACTTAGACTGTTTAGATCCTTTTCATCAAAACTGGCGCCCCCCGCAAACCCGGCACCAAAATTTGAAACTCCTCCACCCTCATCTCCTGAAATATTCCCGGGAAAAATGATAATTAGATTTGCTCCCAGACTTTCAAATTGCTGCTTGATATAATTTTTAAGCCCGAGACCTAGCGCAATTAGTAATACAACCGACAACACCCCAATCATTATTCCTAAGGAAGTAAGCAAGGTCCTTACTTTGTTTCTTTTGAAATCCTCAATTGCTGTTTTGACCAAGTGAAGATATCCGTTCTGAATTTTCATATTTTTTTTGCTTACAGATACTTCTCTACAATGTGACCGTCTCTAATATAAATTTGTCTTTTGGTTTTTTTTGCAATATCGTGTTCGTGTGTTACTAAAATTACGGTAACTCCGAAATCTTTGTTCAAACTTTTTAATATCTGAATTATCTCATCTCCGGTTTTGCTATCAAGGTTTCCCGTTGGTTCGTCAGCAAGTATTAATTTCGGACTCATAATCAGAGCCCTGGCAATTGCTACCCTTTGCTGTTGACCGCCTGAAATTTTATTCGGAAAAAAATTCCTGCGCTCTAAAATCCCGAATCTTTTTAAAAGATCGTCGGCACGACTTATAGGGTCAAAGTTTAAGTTTTCTTTCGAATATTTGGTCGGAAGAAGAACGTTCTCCAATACCGTGAATCTATTAATTAGGTTAAAAGATTGAAAAACAAAACCTACAGTTTTATTTCTAATTTCGGATAATTCTCGATCTGACAATTTCGAAACATCTTTATTCTCAAGAACAACACTGCCTGAAGTCGGCTGTTCCAGAAGACCTATTAGATGCATTAACGTTGATTTCCCTGATCCTGACGAGCCCAATATCCCTATAAACTCTTTTTCTTTTATTACCAGGCTTACATCATCAACAGCTTTTATTTCTTCTTCTCCTAAAAAGTAGGATTTGCTTACATTTTGAAGGTTAATCATATACTACGTCGCCCTCTTTAATCTCGCCTTTCACCTCAACTCTGTCTTCTCCTTCTAATCCTGTTTCAATGTATCTTTTGTTATTCTTTTTGCCATAATTTATATACTTTCCTTTTGAGTCAGATTTTACAAATTCCGAAGGAAGGTATAATACATCGCTTTTTTCTGACAGAATTATTTTTGCATCACCACCCATTCCGATCTTTAATTTTTCATCTTCATAATTCAATGAATTAAAGTCAATTTTCACTTTATAAGAAGTGCCTGCTTCTGCCTGTCGTGGAGTGAAACCAATATAAGTTACTGCGCCTTCATATTCCTTACTGGAGTAGGCATCAAGTATGATCGCCACTTTTTGGCCTAATTTAATCTCGATTACTTCTGACTGGTCGGCTGATGCATCAAAATATATCGTATCCGGGTTCAGAATCTCTATTTGGGGTTGGGAAAAAACGGTATTTACTCCAGTAAAAGGATACGTAACGGAAGCTATTATTCCGTCAAAGGGAGCTTTCATAGATGCATTCGTAAGATTTTGTTGTGCCGCAATATAAGCCCTGTATGCTTTATCTTTATTTGTTTCCGATATTGTTCTAGTTTCTCTTTGGGCAAACGACTCATCTTTTTGATGACCCTGAACGTCGTCATATGTCTTATCCAAGGAAGTCTGATATCTTCTCAGATCAGATTCCGCAGATAGATAGGCTTGATTAAGAACGGTCGTATCAAGTCTAGCCAGAACTTGGCTCTTTTTAACATTGTCGCCTTCTTTAACACCAATGTAATCAAGCTCGCCGGAAGATTGAAAGGTCAAATTTGCATATTCTAAAGCGCTAACTTCGCCTGATAATATCAACTCCTCCTGAACATTACCTTTTCCAATTACTGTGGTTTTTATCTCCTTATTATTTCTGGCTACATAATATCGCCAAACTACTATTCCTATTGCCACTATCAGAATAATAATGATCGTTCTTTTCCTACTCCTAAAAATTCTCTTAAAAAGGTTTAACTTATTTTTCTTATCATCCATAATTCCACAAAAAGTCGCTGGTTCAGCGCCAAGCTATTCTACTATTAAAAGTGTGATATTTCTAGGTCGTCTTCATTCCAACAACACAGGCAAATCTCCCCTGTTTGGATAAGGGTAAACGACTTTCTCTAACATGAGAATAAAATCTGTTATCGTGTACTGTATCAATGTAACAATCGGAAATATTTTTCTTACCCACACCCGCGTCAATTAATTGCTTTTTTAGAAGTCCCACAAAGTCAACTTTATACATATTGTCACCAACTTCTTCTAAAAACGGTTTCCACTTAGGGTCATTCTTTTGAGAAGGATTTTGTTTTATAAACGAGTCTTTCCGTGCAGCAGGTCCTATTCCTACAATTAAATCTTGTGCATTTACTTTATATAAGTCTCCTAATCGTTTAATTGCTTTACTAACTATTCCTAAATCCGCACCTCGCCAGCCGACATGCAGTAGTCCGATAACCTCTTTTTTCGGGTCATAAGTTATCAGCGGCGCGCAATCCGCAACAAGTAACATCATGTAAATACTTTTCTTGTTTGTGAATAAAGCATCTGTAACTATTGCTTTCGAAGAATCAATAACGTTGAAATTAAGATCTTTTTTTCTTACCACTTCAACTCCATCTCTACCTTGGACGTGCATTGCAACTGCTTTTTCCATACTGATATGATTGCTACTAAAAAATCTTTCCCTGTTATTTGTAATTTCGTTCGCATCCAACGACTTGCCCGAAACAACATATGCCATGTTACCTTCGCTTCTTTCAGAGAAAATATGTATAAATCCGGGGATCGCTTTAAATTGGGGAATTTGATACATATTTGAAGTATACTATATCTATGAAAATTGATATTTTGACACTTTTTCCGGAGATGTTTATGGGACCTTTCGATACATCTATGCTTAAAAAAGCACGTGATAACAAGCTTGTTGAAATTAATATTCACAATCTTCGTAGCTGGGCAACCGATAAGCATAAAACAGTTGATGATAGGCCTTTTGGCGGGGGACCCGGAATGATAATTCGCGTCGACGTAGTCGATCGCGCAATCTCCAATATCTCCGCCTACGCTGAAGCTTCGGTGGACAAGCAATTTCCAATTTCCAACAAAAAACAAAGAAGGACAGTATTACTATCGGCTAAGGGTAAAAGGTATGATCAAAAGAAAGCGCTTGAGCTGTCAAAGTTGAAACATCTGATTCTTATTGCCGGGCATTATGAAGGAGTTGACGAAAGAGTTGCAGAAAATCTTGTCGATGAAGAAATTTCTATTGGAGATTATGTGCTAACAGGCGGCGAAATCCCTATAATGGTGATTGTTGATAGCACCGTCCGTCTTATTCCCGGAGTTCTCAAGCCGGAATCGCTTATTAATGAATCATTTTCTCCATCTACCTCGTCCAAAGGACGATCGGCCTCTGGCCGAAACTACCGTCTACCATCTACTAACGTTGAGTATCCCCAATATACCCGGCCTGTAAACTACAAGGGATGGAATGTTCCTGAGATTCTCCTTTCAGGTAACCACAAGGAGATTGAAAATTTTAGACGAAAAAGAGTACTAGAAGAAACCAGAAAAAATCGTTAAAATCTTATTTTAATTTTTCCGAAAATATCCGCTATCCACAATTTCAGTTTATAAATAAAGTTCTCATTCTCTTTCTGAAGTACTATAAATATACCCTCTTTACTAGAGTTTTCTACTTCTATGGATACTTCTTTATAACCTTTCGCGCTAACAATCAACTTACTGGAGGAGGGATTTTTAACTACTGAAAAATTGCCAGCGTTATCAGAAATGCTATACTTAGCATCAACCATTACTTTAGCTTTTGACATTGGTCTCCCTTTCGAGTCTTCTACTTTCCCGGATAAAACTTCAGGTTTATAATAGCTTGACAAAACACCGAGTGCAGGTTTAGCCTCGCCATTTTCATACCATAACGAAGTCGAGCTCCCGCTCGCGGTCCAATAATTAATTCCTATAAGATCTGGATTTTTTGCTACCAACGCCAGTACATTATTCAACCAGTCCTCCTGTTCATAAATATCAATATCACCATGGATGTCGGGAATTGGTACACCGATTTCACCCAAAACAACTTTCCCCCCGCTAGATGTCGCAATATCGGTAATATCAGACGCAAGTTGGCTTGGCGAACTGACATAATGATCAATTACCACTATTCCTCCTAGGTTCTCGGTTGTTTTTTTATCCATCACAATACGTGCAACGTCTCCGTTCATAGAAAAATAACCGCTTTTAACATTTCTGCTTATCGATTTAAATGAATCGCTCGAAGCAATATAGCTTTCTATCAAAAAGTTCCGAAAACCATCGACATCGCCAGTGAACCTTGGGTCGCCTATAACTCCATTTTCACACTCTGTACAGGGAGTAAAAATATCTCCATTCTCAAATAAATCAGGATTACTTCTAATGAAAACTTTGGTCAATAATATATGTTCACCGGGTGCAATTTTTGCATATCCGAACCATCCTTCCCAGCCTGAGAAATTACCTCTAAACCAGACATTTAACCCTCTTTTTCTAGCTTCAGCCACCCATAATTTCATATAAGGTAAAAATTCGGGATCATAAGGAGTGCCGATTGCAATATGTGTAGCCCCGGCATCCGCAATCCTTCCAACCCAGTCATTAATGCTATTAATAAAACTTTCATCAAACATCTTCTCCCTCGCGAGATCTCG
>CAYREZ010000048.1:0-8257 GCA_964423565.1 uncultured Gammaproteobacteria bacterium
GGTGATATCTTAATTTAGCAGAAAAGTTGTCCAAGTGGAGGGGTTAAGCTTATCCGTCGCCTCTTGTATTGACGTACTACTACCTCCACCTCTTTCCATCCAATTTTGTCCGGCTCTCCAATTTATAAAATCATCCAAAGTTTTTGCCACATCTTGAGGCATAGTGCTTTGCCATTCTGAAATCTGATCTCGTAGAGATATGGGATGAGTATTGTTCGGAGACCCGTTACTTCTCATATAAAGTGCCGATAATATATGAGTAGAAGAAAAATAGTTAATAGTCAAGAGGATGATATTTTCTATTGCCCGCTTCTGCGCTTTTGATAGCGTACTTCTTCTCCTGAAAGTGTATTACCGATATTAGTTCCAGATTGTCTTACAAACATCCTAGCTGATAATAATTTACTGCAGTGTAAAATTCCCTGTTCCGGGCAGACCAGCCTACTCATATCCTTTTGATAACCCCGATCTCCATATAAAGGGCAATATTTACATACATAATAAACTTTTCCCCGCTTCTCAGGACCTAATGACATAAATGTTTTGTTTAATTTGTTATTTTACTATAATTTCAAGAAGACCGTGTCATATCGTGATACGGATGAATTGAATTTAGAGCCAAGAAAGCTGCGGGAAGAATAAAATGACACCCGTAGATTTATTACACGGGATTGACTAAAATTGGTCATTATGAGTGTTATTTTTGACGGACGGGGGTTTGCAGCGAGAAAAAAAGAAGATTTAAGATTTATGATTAATGACTTAAGAAATAAGGGTGTAATTCCAAAACTTGTGTCTATTCTGATAGGTAATGATGAGGCGAGTTCCTTGTACGTTAATTTAAAGAAAAAAGCTGCGGAAGAAGTAGGAGCAGAGGTTGAAGTGGTAAGTTTAAGTTCAAGTATAAGTAAAGAGGGAATAATAAAAACGATTGAAAGATATAACAATGATGACAATATACACGGAATTATGGTCCAGCTGCCTTTGCCCGAACGCTTTTCAAAAGCGGATAAAGAGGAAATATTAAATTTAATAGATCCAATTAAAGATGTTGATGGCTTACGCGCAGACAGCTCATTTTTACATCCCACCTCAAAAGCCTGTATCGAAATAATGGATTACGCTTTAAGTATTGTACTACTAGAGGATTTAAACAGATCCCTAAAAATATGCATAGTTGGTGCCGGCGGAATGGTTGGAAAACCGTTAGCCGCGAAATTAATGGAAAGAAATTATGATGTAGTCGAATGTAACAGCAAGACGATTGATTTGAAAAGTAAAACCGTTAATGCCGATGTAGTAATAAGTGCGACCGGAGTCCCGGAGTTAATTGGAGCGGATATGGTAAAAAGCGGAGCAATCATCATTGATGTAGGATCTCCTGTAGGGGACTTTTCGAAAGATGCATATGATAGGGCGAGTTTTGTTTCTCCCGTTCCGGGAGGAGTCGGACCCGTAACGATCATCTGTCTTTTAGAAAATTTATATTTAGCTACTAGTAACAAACAGAAATAAGATTATAACAAAATACCTGATGTGCCAATAGAAATACACACCCAGTGTGTACTTTTAGTATTATTTGCTAATTAGTTAAAAGTAAGTATAATATACAAAATAATTACTGATATTTCTTAAATCGACATGACAAACAGATCTGAAGTGTTAAGAAGGTGATAAAGCATTGGTAAAATTTACCCGAAGATGGGTCATAAGGCAGAATGTTGGGACTTTTGGTACAACCAACCCCGTTTATTTAAAACAGGTATCCCATACCAGTTCATAATTTACACATGTGGTATTGGACGAACTTGAAAGCCATGGTTATTTACTAAAAGACGAGCAAGGTAGATTAGTAAGAACAAAAGATCCGGATAAACTTGAAGACTTAAAGACTGAAAATAGAAGTGATTTGGCTAAATTAGCCGGAATTTTACGCAATGGTAAATTGGGAGTGATTCGGCCAATTTTTACTGGTAAAATATAAAACACATACTTAAGGTATAGATTCCTGAGGCTTCGTTGCTTCACCTTAAGTAGAGGACTAAGGAATCTTTTCAATAAATATGGCTGTAAAAGTATCTTTGGAAGAATTAGTTAAAGCAGGTGCGCATTTCGGTCACCAACCCCGCCGTTGGAATCCAAAAATAGAACCTTATTTGTATGGCGAAAAAGACGGAGTGCATGTATTTGATCTTACTAAAACTAAAGTTTTACTAGAGGAAGCACTTGAAGTGCTTAAAAACGCCTCTAAAGAGGGTAAGATAATTCTTCTTCTGGGAACGAAAAAACAGGCTAGGGAAAAGGTAGAGAAGGTTGCCAAGGAAGCCGGAGTTTTTTATGTTAATGAACGCTGGCTCGGAGGAACTCTAACTAACTTTATCCAGATAAAACGCTCCATCCAAAAAATGAGTGATATGAAAGCCAAAAAAGAAAAAGGCGAGTACTCCGAATTTACTAAAAAGGAAAGGTTACTTCTTGATCGGGAGATTGAACGGCTAGAAAGATTTTTCGGCGGCATTGCCGATATGGAAAAAGAGCCGGATTTGCTGGTTATAATTGATGCGAAAAAGGAAATTTCTGCCATTCGGGAAAGTAAGGCTAAAGATGTTCCGGTGATTGCGGTTGTTGATTCCAACTCAGACCCGACTAGTGTCGATTATCCGATTCCGATGAATGATGATGCGACAAAAGCGGTCGATTATGTTCTTGAACTATTCAAAGAAGCAATAATAGAGGGAAAAGGACGAAAAACGCAAGACGAGAAACGCGATAAAAAAAGAAATAATTAATAGCAACATATTGCGTATCACGTATTTCGTATCACGTAAATGAAAATTACAGCTGATCAAATTCGAAAATTAAAGGAGGAAACAGGAGCTCCGGTAATGCGTGCGAAAAAGGTACTGGAGGAGTTCGGCGGAGATATGAAAAAAGCCGCTGAGCTTTTAAGAAAAGAAGGGTTCGAGAAGGTTGAAAAGAGAGCAGGTAGAGCGACAAGTCAGGGAATTATCGAGGCATATGTACACCACTCCGGGAAAATTGCGTCTTTAGTCGAACTTTTATGCGAGACGGATTTCGTAGCAAGAAATGAACTTTTTCGCGAACTTGCACATAATCTTGCGCTTCAAGTTGCATCTAATGAAGCGAAAGATGCTGATGATCTTCTGAAACAGGATTATATAAAAGACCCTTCAAAAAAAATCGAAGAGTTGGTAAAGAATGTAATTGCAAAAACCGGCGAGAATATAAAAGTAGGTAGGGTCATAAGAGTCGAACTTGGGAAATAATAGGAACATCTTACTACGTAAGATGTCACAAAAAATACGAAAAGTTTGCAGAAAATGCGAATAGGTTAATGGTTAAGATCATCTACAAAGATATCTCTTACAAGGTTGTTGGGATTTTATTTGATATAGCGAAAGAGTTGGGTAGCTCCTTTCATGAGAAATACTACCAAAGAGCGTTAGAAGTTCATTTAAGGAAAGAAAGTATTCCATTTAAAAAAGAGAGTAAGGTCGATATTAAAGTTATTGGTAACAAAATAGGCCATCATTATATTGATTTTGTGATTGATGATAAGTTGGTTTTAGAGGTAAAGAAGGGAAATATATTCAGAATGGCAGATATCAAGCAAGTCCTTATGTATTTAAGAAGTGCAAACTATAAATTAGGTTTGTTGGTATACTTCGGAAGTGGTGGAGTTAGGGTGAAAAGAGTGATAAACTCATCTTACAGAATATGATTTTAGTTATGTGAGTGTTCGCAAATATTTCGTGATTTAAGCGACATTAAATATGAATGAGGATCAGATAAAGTTACGAATGCAGCAAGTCGTTGACTTAGTTGTATCCGATATTTCATCAATTAGGACTGGCCGTGCAACTCCGGCGCTTGTCGAGGACATTCAGGTTGCAGTATACGGTGGCCAACAAAAACTTAAAATTCAGGAACTTGCAACAATTTCAGCTCCCGACAATCAAACTTTAATTATCGATCCTTGGGATAAATCAATTATTGGCGAGATAAAACAAGGAATTTTAGCTGCTAACGTCGGACTGAATCCGTCCCAAGACGGCCAGATAATAAGAATCGTTCTACCACCGCTTACGACGGAAGATAGGGAGAAGTATGTAAAACTGCTTTCGACAAAGCTGGAAAACGGCAAAGTAATGATTCGTCAGGCTCGGGGTGATTCCATGCACGAGATAAAAAAATCATTCGAGGCTAAAGAACTAACCGAGGATGAAAAGTTTGCAAAAGAAAAACTTCTCCAGGAAATAACGGATAGCTATATCGAAAAGATTGAAGAAGTCGGGGAAAGGAAAAAAGAAGAACTGTTACAAATATAGGAGTTAGAAATTATTACTCATTTGTGTTAACCTCAATGGTATGATTTTTTCAATAATAACCTTCGCGGTAATATTGTCCATCTTGGTTTTAGTTCATGAACTCGGACATTTTTTGGCTGCAAGACGTGCCGGGATTTGGGTCGAAGAGTTTGGTTTTGGAATACCTCCACGCATATACGGTAAAAAAATCGGTGAAACATTATATTCCGTTAATTTGCTGCCTTTTGGGGGATTTGTCCGTTTGCACGGAGAAACCGGGGAAGCACGAGTTACCCAGGAAAAAAGAGCATTTATAAACAAAAGCAAAAGCGTACGGTCGGTAATTATCGTAGCCGGAGTCGTAATGAATTTGGTTTTAGCCATCGTTGCTTTTTCGAGTGTTTATACTTTGTCAGGTATTCCAAGAGATTCAAAAAACGTACGAGTTCTTGAAGTGAGCACGGGATCGCCGGCAGATGTTAGTGGAATTAAAGCGGGTGATGTAATAAAACAAATCGATGGAAATATGGTAAATTCTACCGACGATTTTGTTTCAAAATCAAAATCCTTAAGCGGAAAAGAAATTAATTTAACCATCCAAAGAGAAGGAGTATCTGAGTTATTAACTTATAGCGTCTTATTGCGCGAAAACCCCCCGCAGGGCGAGGGGGCAATGGGGATTGTGATAACTACAATGGAAACTTATTTTCCTCCGATTTGGCAAAGACCATTTTACGGCATTTACTACGGATTTAAAGATGCCATTTATTGGGGAAAAGTAGTAATTATCAGCGCCTTTACAATTTTGAAAAGCCTTGTCGGTGGTTCTTTACCTGAAGGTATTGCGGGACCGGTGGGGATTTATGCAATTACGACGGAAGTTGCCAAGTCGGGATTTTTATCACTGGTAAATTGGGTAGGAATAATTTCGGTTAATTTGGCAATTCTGAATGTGTTACCGATACCCGCACTGGACGGTGGCAGGCTTTTTTTTATACTACTTGAAAAGCTATTCGGGAAAAAAGTTGCACCAAAAGTTGAAGCATATTTGCAAATGGCATCTATGGCTCTTCTTATACTATTTTTACTTGCAATAACTTTTAAGGAAGTAAAGATACTCTCAAAAGTAGGGCTATCAGGATATCTGGAATTTGTTTCAAAAGGAGGGATGTAAATTTTTTATGCCGCCTGTCGATTGCCAGTAAAATTAGATTTTGAGTCAATAATTTGATATATTTTAGAAATGCTTCAGTCGAAATTATTTCCGAAAACTAAAAAAGAGGCACCTAAGGGTGCGGAAAGTGTGAATCATAAACTTTTAGTGCGTGCGGGTTATATTGACCAGCTCATGGCGGGCTCATGGACTCTTCTACCACTGGGATGGAGAGTAGTCACTAAAATTAACCAAATAATTCGTGAAGAGATGAATGCAACGGGGGCCCAAGAAATTTTAATGCCTCTTATGCATCCCAAGGAAGTATGGCAAGAGACCGGAAGATGGGACTCGGCTAAAGAAATAATGTATCAACTTAAAGACAGTCGGAAAAAGGATTTGGGATTAGGTTTCACTCACGAAGAGATAGTTTTGGATTTGATAAGAAAACACATTAGAAGCTATCAGGATTTACCCTTGGCTTTATATCATTTTTCGACAAAATTCAGAAACGAAGCAAGAGCACGCTCCGGGATTCTTCGCGGAAGAGAGTTCATGATGAAAGATTTGTATTCTATGCATGCGACTGAAGAGGATTTCTGGAAATATTATGAGAAAGTAAAGAAAGCTTATTCAAGAGTTTTTCAACGACTGGGATTTAATTTCAAGATTGTTGAAGCGGCGGGTGGAGTTTTTACAGATAATAATACTCACGAGTTTCAAGTTATAAGCGAGGGCGGAGAAGATACTATATATATTTGTGATAATTGCGATTGGGCGCAAAATAAGGAAATTTTTGAAGGAAAAGTCGACGACAAGTGCTCCAAGTGTGGAATAGGGAAAATTAAAGAAGAAAAGTCGATAGAGGTCGGTAATATTTTTCCTTTCGGTACTTACTACTCAGAGAGGATGAAGGTTTATTTTACCGATGAAAAAGGAGGATTAAAACCTATGTGGTTCGGAAGTTATGGCATTGGCTCCACCCGTGCTATGGGTGCGTGGGTTGAAGTAAGCTATGACGATAAAGGAATTATTTGGAGTAAAGCGATAAGTCCATATGAGGCACATTTGCTAGAACTGAATAACGAAAAAACTGTAAAACGAAAAAATTTCACAGAAGGTGTTTATAAAAAATTGGAAAATGTGGGAATTGAAATTCTCTGGGACGATCGGGATGTGTCAGCGGGGGAGAAGTTCGCTGACGCCGATCTTATAGGAATACCGATCAGACTAGTTATCTCTGATAAAACTTCCGATAGGCTGGAGTGGAAGTTAAGAAAGGAAAACAAAAGCGAAGTGATATCAGTTGAGGAAGCAATTAACAGGCTTAAAACCTAGCAATATATCTTATTCTCCGATACCATTAAGAATTGCAGTTGACATCTTCTATTAACTATTAATACAATGAAAGTTAACGACAAGTATTTCTATTCATGGAATTTGAAAATAATATCTCTGCCCAAAGCAAAGTTAAATCCGGTTTATGGAAACTAAAGCATTATTTACCTAAAGATAGGAATAGAAGACTATCCGTACTCCTGGTCGCTCTTTTAGCACTACCCTTCAGCTTGGTTTTAGTCCAGAGGGCTATTCGGTATTTTAGCCGTGCAGCATCCGCCACCTTAACCTTTCAGGCAACAAGTACTGCCTTGCCTCCAAATCAGACAGTAAGATTAATGGCAAACACTGGAACTACGCAGGTAGGTTTTACGCGGGTCGAAATTAATTATGATACTACAAAATTAAGGCTTGTTAGCGAAGTAGGAACTTCCAATCAACTTACTATGAATAACGCAGATGTTCCTGCGGGTACAGCATTACCAACAGATGCTTGCCAAGGTACGACGCCTTGTATTATTAAAACTCCGATGGCTTCCGCCAATAATACCGGCAAAATTGTCTTGGTATTAGCAAAAGATCCTCGCGTAACAACCGCAGCTCCATCCGCAACATTCGAACTCGCCAACTTTACTTTCGCTGCAAATACTGCAGTTAATACTACGACCCAGCTGACAATGTCGGGAGTGCAAATGGTTGATCTTTCACCTGCAGAATTTATTGTATCCTCTTCTAGTTTGACCCTTACTTTAAACGGGGGTACCGCAACACCAACCCCTTCAAGTGGGATTATTTCCGGTTTGCAAGTTTTCGATACAGCCAATGCAGCAGATTGGCACGTTATGACAAATCTTCAGGTTGGAAATATCCAATACGGTGATAGGACGTTTACATTTACCGCAGTTCCAGCAAACGTAGCAGGATCAGAGTGGATTCAAACTGCCAATGATTCAAAAGCATCTACTTTAACAACGGTTGCCTCGTTCACCGTTAATTCTTCTACAGTGGTATACGTTGCCCATGACGACAGGTTTACTCCAAAACCTAGCTGGCTCACCGGCTGGACCGATTCGGGTATGAACTTGGTGAATAACGAGTCAGTTCCTAATACCTTTAGCATGTATTCTAAGAGTTTCAGTACAGGACAAACGGTCAGTCTGGGTCCAAATGGAGGATCCGGGGTGGGTATGTATACAGTAGTAGTTAAAGGGTTTAGCGTTACGCCAACATTAACGCCGACACCGACGAAAACACCTACGCCAACGTTGGTTCCGCCAACTCCTACGCCTACAACAGGTCCTACAAATACGCCGGCACCTTCAGCAACACCAGTCGCAGGATGTAGCCCTATCCAGGGTGATGTAAATAATGATAATATTGTTGGTATACTTGATATACTCGGAGTTGTTAGAGTCTATAGGAGTTCGCCACCCGCAAA
>CAYREZ010000049.1:0-8211 GCA_964423565.1 uncultured Gammaproteobacteria bacterium
TCCCTTCTTCCTGTTATTTTGTTTTTTTCCAATAAACTTTAATTTTTCCTACTGGATCAATTGTCCAAACAATTACTGCTACTTTTTGATGTTTCATTTCTCTAATATTCTATTATAAAACTCATATTTTGCTTTTTGGTAATCTTTATATCTCTTTCCATTGAAAGACAGCTTCAAGTTCTCATACTCTTTTAGGAGCTTTTTGTTCGATTTTAGAATCTCAAAAACTTTGATTTGTCTTTCGGGTGATTCGGTTAAATAGACTTCTACTTCGTAACTGTCTTTTTGGAATTTCCATTCAACAAAAGTCTTTTTGACATATTTACCCTGTTTATCCAGTTTCCCAAACAGTTTTTCAAAAGTTGGTAGATATTTACCAAAATCTTCAGTATCGGCAAGAGCATAAATATCAATATCTTTTTGTCCCACGATTCCTAACGCAACTGAGCCCATAAAAAGTACTTCCAGATCGGGGGAATGGTTCTTTGTTTGCTTAACAATTGATTCCCCTAAGGCTTTGCCTTTTGGGTCAAATGGATGTATGGAAACTTTCCTGCTGGGATCATATTTTGATTATACCTTAAAATAGACTATATCAAACTACATCACTTGTAGAAGTTTTGAGACACCCCTTTTTATACTGTCCCAAATGTCTCACTTCGACTTCACTTAGTGCTTCGGTTTTTAACCTCAGAAGGTATTATGTTCCAAAAGAAAAGTTATTGGGAGTTTAAAAAATCTCTAAGAGCATTCCAATACGTTTCCCCTTTTGACCAAAATTTAACCATTTCTTCCCGCGATATTTCCGTTTCTACTTTGTTATATCCATCAGGAATAAATATTTCATTGATAGATGTTGATCCCGCTTTGTCTGTTCTGACTGCCTTCCGGGCAATTGTTCCCCGAAATGTACTTACAAAGGTAACAGGTTCGCTTACTGGTTCACAATAAGCTAAACATACCATCACTTCTACTGTTCTATCTTTCTTGGCCTCTATCAGCTTCAAAATATATTCTGCTGTTAACCATTGATTTATATATTTAATGAAGGGACCAGGAAAACCATTAAGGGCTTTAATATAATAACCTGCATCGGTTAAAACAACTGGTTTTCCTAGTTTTTCTGCTGCCCATTTTGCTGAATAAGATGCAATTTCCTTAACATCGGTGCTTTGTATTTCCGGAGTTTCCATTTCTTGCTGAACAACATTAATATCTGAATTCTCAAATGATTTTTGTGCAACCTGAAATTTGTATGGATTACCTGTTACGTAAACAATTGTTTTCATTGTTAATTTATCATATAACCTAGTTATAATTTAATTGGATCGGAAAAATAAGTTCCAACATGGTCCCATTTGGTCCAGCCCTTCGACTCGCTGCGCTCGATTATTGAATAATATTCAGCTAATTTAAATGTTAAAATAACCTCAAATGTCAAAATTAAATGCAAGGCAATTGAGAAAGTCCGATCCTAAGCATACCGAACTTAAAAAAATCAAAAGAAATCCGATATATCTTGTATTAGACAATGTAATTGATACATACAATATCGGTTCTTTATTCCGACTCGCTGACGCAATAGCGGCAGAAAAAATGTTTCTTTGCGGAGACATGGAATATCCGCCTTCATCCAGAATTCACAAAGCGGCGGTAGGTACTGAAAATTGGGTACCGTGGGAAAAAATCGATTCAACACTTGAACTTGTACTTAAACTAAAAGCCATAGGCGTCTTTATTGTTGCTGTTGAGCAACACCCTAAATCTATTGCTTACTCCCTATTGCCTAGTGCCTCGTCCTTTCCTTGTGCTGTAATTGTCGGAAATGAAACAGAAGGTATCGACCAAAAAGTATTGAAAGAGGCGGATATTATTGTTGAGCTGCCGATGCACGGTATAAATAAATCTTTCAACGTTTGGGGTTCTGCTGCAGTGGTTGCGTATAAAGTGTTGGAGTCCCTAAATCCTTAAATACCATCTACTACCTACTAACTTTGCAGCGCTTCTTCGATAAGAGGCTTTATCTGCTCATACGGATATGCACCGGGTATAAACCATACATCGCCTTTTTGATTCAATAGAAAACTTCCTGGCGTCCCGGCAACGCCAGCTGCAGAACCGCCCTCAAAATCTTTATTCACTCTGTCTTCATACTTTTTGTCTTCCACGCACTTTTCATACGCTTCTTTCCCAACTCCTAAATCGACAGCAATTTTAGAAAGATCTGCAAGCGCGGTTTCTTGATTTCCAAAAATTTCATCTGCGAATTCCCAAAAAGCATCGTTTCCTTTGGACGCTGCAATACATTCGGATCCAAGGGCCGCGCTTCTTGCTTTCGGGTGAATCTGATCAAGCGGGTAATGCCGGTAAACCCAAGCTACATCTTTATATTCATCTACTATTTTCTGTGCAGTAGGATGGTAACTTGAACAGAATGGACACTGAAAATCGGAATATTCTATCAGAAAAACTTTCGCATTTTTGCTTCCTCTCACATGGTCTTCCGAAGTCACTTTAGGTAATTTCGAAGCCTGATCCTCCGATACTTTGCCCAACTCCGGCGCGACCGGCGCCTGCGCGTTTGTATCAGTCGCTGTATCTCCCGATCCGGCAGTACCCGCGGCAACCTTGGTTCCACCTCCGCCTTCCAGCGAAGAAACTTTTTGCCACAACACTCCGACCACGAATGCAAGCACTATAGAAACAAGAAGAAGTACCGGAATTAATTTTTCAAAAAGATTATCCTTGGAGCTTTTGACCATATCAGACATTTTGCATTAATTAGGTATATCTGTCAACTGCTATTTACCAACTCGGAGTAGCTTTATCGAGATAACGCAAGGCATCCATTCCGGCCATACAGCCGAAGCCTGCAGCAGTTATCGCCTGCCTGTAAACATGATCATGCACATCTCCCGCAACGAACACTCCGGGAATACTCGTTTTTGCATGATAGTGGTCTTTTTCATTCACATCTTGGTTGTGTTTAGTTGGTGTTTTGACGATATAACCCCTCTCGTCTAAATCAAGTATGTTTTTGAACATTTCCGTTGCCGGGATATGGCCAATAGCTACAAATAATCCGTCTAAAGATATTTCCCAGAAAAGATATCCTTCTTTTTCTTCAATAATCTTAAATTGCAAAGTATCAGTTTTACCTTCTTTTAATAATTTTGCTTGTTCGGTTTCCAACTTACTTTTTAAAACTACTTTTTCAAGTTTTTCCTCTCCGATCATTTCTACTACTTCAGAACTCCACACAATATTAATTTTTCCTTGACCTCGCATACGCATTACTTTAGATTGCATCGCAGCTGAAGCTTTAAACTCATCTCTTCTGTGAATCATAATTACGGAACTGGCATATTTAGTTAATACTAAAGCCTCTTCCATGGCGGAATCTCCACCTCCGACTACTGCAATTCTCTTCCCTTTGAAAAAAGGAGCGTCACAGGGTGCGCATGAAGAAACTCCCCGACCCCGGAGTTTATCTTCTCCGGGAACTTCTAGCCACTTTGTATCCGCACCTGATGCAATAATTACCGTTTTTGCAAGATAGTTAATACCTCCTGCAATTATTTCCTTTGGATCATTAGTAAAACTTACCGATTCAACATTTTTTTGGACAAATTCAGCCCCGAATCTCTCCACCTGCCTTTTCATAGAGTTCATTAACTCAGGACCTTGAATCCCTTCAGGAAAACCCGGATAGTTATCAACTGTAGTTGTCAGGGTCAATTGCCCTCCCCAATTTTCGCCGGCTAAAATCAAAGTTGAAGCGGCTCCGCGAGTTGTATAAACGGCAGCCGTAAGACCGGCAGGTCCGGATCCTATTATCGCCACATCCCATACTCCGTCTTTGTCCGGCTTTTTCGCAAAGCTAAGCTTATCTGCCGTCTCTCTATTTGTAATCATAAATAATGCTAAATTTAAACTCATTCCCACTGTACGGATCAAGGTTATAAAATGAAAGATTTTTACAAACTAAAACTAACCAAACAAACTCATTGGTGTTTTTAGTAAAAACAACATCAAATCCGGATTGGTTAATTATACAGCTCCACCCACTCCGCTCCCGCTTGGATTTTCATCGTTGCTAGCAAGAGGACTGCCTGGAGTTGGTGTTACAGGTGCAGAAACTGGCGGTTCTTCACCTAAAGTAGGAGTTTGCACTCCGACTCCAGCCGTACTCGGTACTTCACCTAAATTTCCAGGAGCTTCCTGAGGTTCAGTAGGAACTATTGGCTGTGGGTCGGCTACTGCCTGACTTGGCATAGGAGCAGATCCCGCCATTGCACTTGGGTCAACTGTTCCCATTCCACCCATACTTCCTGCCACTCCCGGGTCAGTAGCCATTGGATCCATTGGCTTAACCGGATCACCGGCAACGACTGAACCAACCACTGGTGCTTGTTGAGTATCTAAAGGATTTTTCGGATTCAAATTAATCACCACCTTTCTTGATAAGTTCTTCAAATGAATTTTTACCTGCAAATCCGATTTGGCGGCCGATTTCCTCCCCTTTTTTAAATAGTATGGTCGTTGGTATAGACATCACTCCGTATTTCTGAGCTCTATCAGGATTCTCATCTACATTAATTTTTGCGATCAACACCGTTTCTTTATATGTTACTGAGAGCTCGTCTAATACGGGCTCGGCAAGTTTGCAAGGCCCGCACCAAGGAGCCCAGAAGTCAACAAGAACCGCTTTCTCCGACTTCAAAACCTTGTCTTCGAATTCATTATCGTTAATATCAAATGTTGCCATAAATATACCCAGTCAAGTGGTTGCGACCTTACGTCTATCAATATACTCAAGTTCAAGGTTACTAGTCAAGGCTTAAGTTAGCAAAATATTACGATTAACCAGATCTGTTTACGAAATATGCCCTTTCGTTTTGTTCCAAAAAAATAGCATTTTTGATTTTGTAATTGATATTACAAAATATAAGCTATATATTAGACGATATGACCAAAGTTTTCGTTGCATTATTACTGGTAATTGTAATAGGGTCCGGATTTTACTTTTTTACTGGACAGAAAACTGCTCCGGTTTTAGTTAATTCTTACGAGTATTATTGGCGGGAAGGGTGTCCCCACTGTGAAAAGGTTTCTGAATTCTTTGACGGATGGAGTGGCAGTAATAAAATTGAACTCGAAAAGAAAGGGCTTCATGAATCAGCAAAAAACTCAAATCTGTTAGTACAAAGAGCCCAAAAATGCGGCATGTCAAAAAATGATCCTCTTGGTGTTCCATTTCTCTACACACCAGATGGCAGTTGTTTAATGGGCGACGAACCTATAATTGAATACTTTAAAAGTCTAAACATATGAATATAACAAGTTTAGGAAAACAGTCTAAGTCTATGTTCAATACTAAAACATTACAAATTTATACCCATAAATCCCTTCTTAGTCTTAGACTTATACTTGTACCTATACTTCTACTTAAACTTATTACTGCATCATCGGCTCTTGCTGTTTGCCCGGTATGTACCGTTGCTGTCGGAGCGGGTTTGGGAATTTCCCGCGCGCTCGGAATTGATGATACGGTAACTTCTGTCTGGATTGGCGGTTTAATTTTATCAATGTCCTTCTGGCTTATCGATTGGATCAATAAAAAGTATTCCAAGCTACTTGCTACAAGCTACCAGCTACTCATTCTTGCTTTTATGTACCTTCTTACCCTCGTCCCCCTTTGGTATGGTAAATATATGGGTCGTGAAGCCAATACTATTTGGGGAATAGATAAGATATTGTTTGGTACTATAATCGGATCTTTTGTCTTTTTAGCTGGTAAATGGGCAGATAAAAAAGTTCGGGAAATAAAAGGCAAGCAACTATTTGTTTACCAAAAAGTTGTTTTCCCGGTAGTAAGTTTAATGATTGCGAGCGTAATTTTACATTTTCTTGTATAATAAAGCCGTCAGAAGTTTTCAGCCAAAGGCGGATCATCCTCTGGTTGAAATCTTGATTTGATGAATTAATAACTTATCCCGTGTGTATTGAGATTTGGATTTGAGGAACGAATACTTTCTTAATCGCAAAAGGAATCAAGATAAATATGAATAAAATCAAAGACGTTAAATCACTTTTAGCAAAAGTCGAGGAAGTCACAAAGCAAAAAGACCTCGACCTTTCTTCCGGCGAGGATCTCTCGATCGGAATAATGAATCTTATTTCCATTGAAGAACATCTTTTTTATACTTCGCAAAAAACAAAGGATATTAAGTATTTGGATCTTCTGAATGAAGTTAGAAAGATGCGAACAGAGTTGCTTAAGGATATTATCAAGGATTACGAAGGTGAGGTCTGGTGCATCAGCAAACACCTGTTGGCAGCTTCAATGCGTGTGATGGAAGTAGGTACTAAAGAATTGAAAAAAAACAACAAAGATAAAGCTTGGGAACTTTTCGACAAATCCTATAAACTCTATTCCCTGTTTTGGGGACTGAACCTTGGAGTTGTTGGTACGAAAGATATTAAGCAAGACAAATCGGAGTCCGTAAAATTTATTGATGACAAGTCCGAAGATAAAGGTTCTTCCTCCGTCTTCACTAAACTCGGCGCTTTAGTTCAGAAGGCTATTGATTGTTGTAAAGAATGAAAGAAGAAGTTTTCAAGTTCTTAAGCAGTAAAACTCCTAAACTTTGCGTCTTGGCAACTGCATCCAATGAGGCAAAGCCGCAGTGCGCTGTCATGGGGTATACGCTTACTCCCAATCTCGAAGTTATTCTTTCAACAGACTCGACAAGCAGAAAGTGGAATAATTTACAGCAGAACCATGTCGTTGCTTTAACTTTTGGGTGGAGCTTCGAAGAATTTAATATCCAATACGAGGGCGTTGCTCAACTTGTAAAGTCAGGTGATGAATATAAAAAATGTGAGGAAACCTACTTCACTAGCCACCCAGAATCAGAGGAATTTAAAGGTATCCCCGAAACAGTTTTTATCAAAGTAAAACCTACTTGGATTCGCCTATCTGATTACAGCACTACACCTCCACGAATTGAAGAATTATTCTTTAACTCTCATCATTCCGCCTGATGGCGAATTTTTCGCAAGAACTTTTTGCTCCTGCAACTTGGGGTTTAACCTTTCTGTATAACTTTGGGTTGAGTAAAGGTAAGAAATTTCCTTAAGATCGTTTCTAAATTAAAATCCTCTACTTTAAAAGGAGGAGCTTTGACTTTACTGTATTTTCCACTATGGAAATGGATAGGAAAACCTTTTACTTTTCTCCATCTCGGATCAGGTGCGTTATCAATCCGATAAACACTATTATCTAAATGATTCCTTTCCCAATGAACTGCAAAACGAACTTTTCTAGCTTTCGTGGTATAGAAAAAGTCGATAAAACTCTTGTCCTTGAGGTATATTCGTAATTTATGACCCAAGTCGTGAGTAGAAATTACGATGTCTGAAAATTCCGTTTCGGCAATTCGAGCAAATCTTGCAAACTTTTCCATGCATAAGATTTTTTGACTGAAAGTTTCTTAAGCTCTTTTTCCAACCTTGCCTTCTCAGAAATTAAATGGTCTAAGCGGAATAAGTCTTCCCCCACCTTGTCTTCGGAGAGCTTGCCTTTTGCAATTAGATTATCGAGTTCGTCGACACTCTTAACCCCATATCTAGAAGCAACGCGAAATATTTCGCTTTCCACCAAGCGAAGGT
Organism: uncultured Gammaproteobacteria bacterium; assembly: GCA_964423565.1. GTDB lineage: Bacteria > Patescibacteriota > Microgenomatia > UBA8517 > UBA8517 > CAYREZ01. The sequence goes on from CAYREZ010000049.1 coordinate 7,675, forward strand.
TTTCTAAAATAACAATAGCTTTTGCTTTGGCTTTGTCGATCATAACCAAAGTATATCATAAAATTTCATCCGTCCTCACCAAACTCGGCGCACTCGTCCAAAGAGCTGTCTACTGCTGCAAAGAATAAGTATATTTATAGGCCTCTCTTTATTTTCGAACAAAGCGAGTTCTAGTAATACTTATCCCCCAAACAACAAAATAAAATGCAGTTGTCCATGCAATTGAGTTAATAAAAAAGAGAAAGGGATTAAATTTCTCAATTTTAGTCAATGGCCCAACAATTTCCACGAACGGATTAAAAACATACCCCTCAGCTTTCTTGTTTCCAAACCACACGCAAGAACTTGAATGGTATACAGAGTCTTGAATAAATTTATCTAGAACAACTTTCAATTTATCGTTTTGTATACAATATAATCCAGTATCAAAACTCTCTCGTTCAACATAAGCAATAGGCCAACCTCTCATTGGAGTACAAGTAAAAATGAAACACACATCTTGCTTTATGTAAATTGTCAAAAGAGAAAAAGTAGTAC
>CAYREZ010000050.1:0-8087 GCA_964423565.1 uncultured Gammaproteobacteria bacterium
TTCAATTCATCCCCGCCTTAAAAAGGCGGGGTTTTCTTGAATGCTGTTATAAATACAATCTTTACTGACCTTAATATATATAATTTCTACCCCAAACTACATTATTGCGCCTATGGTGAGAGAATGGATTTATCCTTTGAAGCAGCCTCTGGACCGCGCAAATTAACTTTAACAGGCCTTAGAAACTGTACCCCGAGTGATGCAACTTTATAGCCGACATTAACCAGAAAACCCATAAAGATAAAATGGAATGAAATATTAACCAATCTGTCCAAAACGTCTGCTTCCAGAATTTCAGTTTTAAATGGTATTTCCGTAGAATCCGGAAGAGTTGGTCCTTTAATGTCTAATGATATGCCTTTTGTTCTGATTAATGAAAATGGTGCAACTTTTCCGCTAAATAGAAAATAAATGTTCAGACTCGCCATCGCAATTACCAATAGTCCTAAAACTAAAAGTAAAATTCCGGTTATTTTTTCTCCCATTATATTTTTGAAAATTGACTGTAATTTTGTGCCATTAATGTATCAAACGTGGTTAAATAGTTTGCAGCTTCTTTTTTGATTCTGGACGACTCGATAACACCGTCTTTACTGTTTTTAAGCACAAATTCGTGCACACTAGCTGCAATTTTTTCGGATGTTTGAAGATCGCAACCTGCCTTAACTAAGGAAGTTATTAATTTATCAACAATAAAGTCTTCTTTGGAACCGTCTCTTTTGACAACAATAATATTTGCCAAACTAAATCCTTTCTATAAAGAATATAATTAATATTTATGAAGAAATCTAGCCCCAAACTGATAGTAAAACATAAAGAAGAACTACCGCAAAAATTGCAAGAGCAATAAACATCATTTTGAAGTTTTTAAAATCTTTCCTGTCCATTAATTTATAATACACGTTTATAATTTTAAATTACAAGTAGCAATTTAGCTTTGCAATATGAAATATCTACTACTTATTACCTTAATAATGACATCACTATTTGTAATTAAACTGTTTAAACAACAACAGGAATTTTCAAATGGCACTGTGGAACAGATTATTACTCCAACGGTAGTTCCGGATGCAAAAATCGGTGATTATGCTTACTCTTCACTTATTTTGACTAATAAGAACATAAAACTATTATCAAATCTGAAAACTCCTCTTGACGGCGCTACCTTGAAAGTTAAATACGGTTGTGATGCTATCGTTAATGGAGGATTTTACGATAAAGAAAATAACCATATTGGCTTATTCGTCGAAAATGGCAAGATTGTGAATGCTTACCAGAAAAATGCCTTATTTAACGGTTTTATTTATATACATGCCGGGGAAATTACTATGAGTACAGAATATGATCGAAGTAGCGACTATGCAACGCAAACAGGTCCTGTTATTATATACGAGGGCAATAACTATTCGTTTAATCTAAGTAACGGCGATTATTCGAGAAGAATTATCTATATCGAATACCTAAATGGGTTAAAAGAATTTTTAGTTCTTTACAGAAGTGATAACAAATATTTAGGGCCTAAATTATCGGAAGTTTATGATTTGCTTGCAAATTATTCAAAAAATAATGGGGTTGAAATTAAAAATGCGATCAATTTAGACGGCGGTTTTCATTCACTTTTTGTAAACGATAAGCTAACACTTAGCGAAGCATCATTTATCGGAAGTTTTTTCTGCATTAACTGAATACTTACCTTTTACAAACCTTTTGTTCAACCTTGTCAAATTCTTCATGAAATTACTCCTTGAATACATATAAATTCTGTAAGGTAAATTTCTATTTAAATGGCTAAAAATCTGTGTTTGCCTTGCTGCCCTTAATGAGCTAGCAGTTTGCTTGAAATTAATGTTAAATCGCCTTGCCCTTTTTTTATCCATTTGTATTTAATACATTTTAATTAATTTTGTTCGCACAATATTTCTATTATTTATCAAAATACTCATTACATCTATTCTGTATTTTACTTTACCATATTTATGTTTTTTTATAAAAACATCTGCAACCCTTTTGATCGTTCTTAATTTTCTCGTGGTTACGGCTTCTTCCGGAAATCCGTACTTTATTGTAGAGCGCATTTTTACTTCTACAAACACAAGGGTATCTTTATCGAAGGCAATAATGTCTATTTCCCCGATACTCGTCCTAAAATTTCTGCTTAGGATTTTATATCCCTGCTTTTTGAGGAATTTTACACTGTAATCTTCACCGGCTCTTCCGATCCCAACCTTAGTAAGCATTTATTTCCTGAGTGAAGCACGCGAATATATTTTTTCAATTTCCCGCCTTGGTTTATGCCTGATAAAATAAATCTTGGCATGCCTTACTCCTTTAAGTCCTGATCTGATTACTGTAATTTTTTCCAAAGCAGGCGAGAGTATATTAAAAATTCTCTCAATGCCAATTTGTTGAACACCAATTTTACGTACGGTAAAAGTTTTATTGCCCGCGTGTCCCCTGATTTTTAAAACAGTGCCTTCGAACATTTGTTCTCTTTCTTTACTTCCTTCTTTAATTCTCTGGGTAACACGTATTACATCGCCGACTCCGAAAGTTACGGCTTCTTTATCTTTGCCAAAAGTCAATTGTAGTGCCATATAGACCCTATTTTATCTTAAATTAAGTTTATATTCAATTTGTATTCTTGCCATGAAAAATATTATCGATTTTTCTTGCCAGATCATCGTTCCAGGAAATCAGCAAGTCTAAATTTATAACCTTTCTTTCCTTGCCTTCAAAAACTAGTGTAACTTTTTGGTTTCCGCGGTTAGCCAAAAGAAGATTTTTTAGCTGTTTCAGATTATCCTCAGTTGCATCTTTCGGAACTTTAATATAAAGCGTGCTACCGGAAATATTTAAAACTTCTGTTGTTTCGATGCCCTCGGCAATAATTGAATAATCTTCATCTCTTTGGTCAATTTTACCGGAAACCAAAATTGGTTTACTATCGGTGAGTATGCTTTGAAATTTTTGGTAAACGTTTGGGAAAACGATCATTTCCATTGTACCCGTCTCGTCTACTATTTTAACGAAAGCCATTTCAGAGCCTGTTTTTTTAGTAATAATAACTCTAACTTCAGATACTATTACTGCAAGTTTAATATCGTTACCGCTGACATTGTCAATCGAAACATCACTTATTTTGTGGGTTGCCAGATTTGCAAGGTTGCCAATTAGCTCGCTTAAGGGTTTAGCGGATAAAGAAAAGCCTAGAAGCTGCTTCTCCAAATTTTGTATTTCTTCGTCGCTAAATTCTTCAACAATTTCCAGTATCTTGGAATTAGCGTTCTTCCCGAAATCTCCAAGGTCTTCGTCTGTAAATAACACATTTTGGTTTTCGTCACTTTTCGGTTTCGCAAGTTGATGCTTAAACAAATCCAGTGCGGAAATTAAGGTAGCTCTGTTTCCGAAATTAGATAGCGCACCTACTTTGATAAGAGATTCTATAACCTTTTTATTTAGTTTTCGCGTATCAACTCTAGATACAAAATCATGGAATGAAACAAATTTTTCCTCTTTGCGTTTTGTCAATATTTCTTCTATTGCCGCTTTCCCTACATTTTTAATCGCACTTAAGCCGAATCTGATTGCATTCCCGTCCAACGAATTATCATCTTTAACTATTTCGAAGCCTATATTACTTTCATTAATATCAGGTGCAAGTACTTTTATTTTCATACGTCTACACTCATTTACCGCCAAGCTTATCTTCTCGTTATCTGCACTTTCCGCGGTCAATAAAGCACACATAAATTCAACTGGATAATTAGCTTTCAAATAGGCGGTCCAATAGGCAACCATGCCGTAACTCGCGGCATGTGCCTTATTAAATCCATAACCTGAAAACGGCTCAATTAGTTTAAACAATTCTTCTGCTTTAGCCTTTTTCATTCCCTTCTTTACTGCACCCTGAATAAATTTTTCTTTTTGCTTTTGCATTTCCTGGGGAATCTTCTTGCCAACGGCTTTCCTGAATTTATCAGCTTCCTCCCAGGTGTAGCCGGCAATATTTATTGCCGTCATAAACACATCATCCTGGTAAACTAACAACCCGTAGGATTTGCCCAAATAGTCTTTCATCCTATCATCAAAAAAAGAGACTTTTGCCGGATTATTTTTCCGGTCAATATATTCAGGAATTTGGGTCATCGGGCCTGGTCGATAAAGAGCTACCATTGCCATTAGATCTTCCACCATAGTCGGTTTAAGGAGCTGTAAATGTTTAGTCATTCCCGATCCGGAAAGCTGAAAAACACCCATTGTGTCGCCGTGTGATAGCATAGTGTACGTTTTCTTATCATCGAGGGGAATCTTATGCAGCATAATTTCCAGGTTTCTTTCCTTTTTTATTATTTCTACAGCTGAACCCAATATCGACAAGTTTCGAAGCCCTAGTAAGTCGAATTTTAAAAGCCCGATGGCCTCGCCCGGCGAGACGTTGGGATCCAGCGCATCCATATCGTATTGAGTTATCACTTTTTGGCCTTCCGGATCCAGCTGAATAGGGGTATATTCGACAATATTTTCCGGCGCAATTACAATTCCCGCAGCGTGAACTGAAATGTGTCTTGCATTACCTTCGATTTGGCGGGCAAGGTCGATCACCTTTTTACAATCAGCATCTGATTCGTACAATCTTTTTAGATCGCTTGATTCTAATAGTGCCTTATCTATAGTCATCGGGAAACCCTGTGAACCAAGCGGAATAGCCTTAGCTATTCTGTCTCCGGTAGAATATGGATAACCTAATACTCTGGCAACATCCCGCACAGACCCTCGTGCGAGCATTCTTCCGAAGGTACATATTTGTGCTACCTTTTCCTTGCCATATTTTTGAGTTATATACTCAATAACCTCCTCTCGCCTATTATCCGCAATATCAAAATCGATATCGGGGGGGGACGGTCTCCATGGTGTTAAAAACCTCTCAAAAGGCAAGTCGTAGACCAAAGGATTTATATTTACAATACCGAGTGCGTAGGCAACTAGCGATCCTGCTGTTGATCCTCTGGTGTTTGTGACAATACCTCGCTCATTACACCAGCGTGCCATGTCTGCAACTATCAGAAAATAAGTAGAATACCCTTTCTGCAGGATAATCTTAAGTTCATATTCCAGTCTTGCTTTAATTTCAGCGTCAACATGATCAACCCTTTCGGCTATGCCTCTCCATGATTTTTCCTCCAATTCCGAGTCTGGAGATTTAGATAACTCCAGCTCATATTTAGGAAAAAACCACTTATCTAAAGTAATTTGAACGTCACATTTTTTGCTTATTGAAATTGTATTTTGTAATGAATCAGGAAGGTCAGAAAAAAGCTGATACATTTCATCCGGGCTTTTAATATAGAATGAGGCAGAGTCGATAAAGCGCAACCTCTTTTTATCAGTAACATTTTTTCCGGTAGCAACACATACCAGTGCATCTTGAGCTATTGCATCCTTTTCTTCTACATAATGGGCGTCATTGGTCGCAACAATTGGGATACCTAAATTTCTACTAAGGTTTAAAATCTCTTTCTCAATACTTTTCTCATTATCAGCAAGATTAATTAAGCTGCTTTTAATATCTTCATCCAACCCCGTAGTTATAAATTTCTTATACTCATGCCTTTGAAGTTCGAGATAGTAATTTTCGCCGAATACATCCAAATACCATACGGCTGTTTCTTTTGCTTTTTTCAATTCAGACTCAATTATTGCTTGACCAAGTTCTCCGAGAGCACATGCTGATGTGCAGATTAATCCGTCTGAGTATTTTTTTAAGGTTTCACGGTCTATTCTTGGCCTGTAATAATAACCTTCAAGATGCGCAATTGAAGTTAATGCCATTAAGTTTTTATAGCCTTTATTGTTTTTGGCAAGTAGAAGTAAGTGGTAGTTTTTCATCTTTGACCTTTCAGGCCGGTCCTTAAGATCTGAATGCGTGATATAAGTTTCCATGCCAATTATCGGTTTAATACCTCCTCTTCCCATTTTTTTATAAAAGTCTATCGCGCCGTACATAACTCCATGGTCTGTAATAGCAATATTTTCCATATCAAGTTGCTTTACTCGCTCTAGGATTCTTCCAACCTTGCTTAATCCGTCTAAAAGCGAATATTCTGTATGAACATGAAGATGTGCAAACTGGTTCTTCATACTATATGAGAAATATTATGAACTGGTTTCAAAACCTGTTCATATAACCTAGCGTAAGCTCTCAAAACGAGCCTGAAAGGCAGTTTTGAAACGGGTTCTATTTGTTAATTTAACCTTCTTATTTATTGCTACCAATGAAAAAATAAATGCTAGTGCAATTATTAACATTAATGATTGTATCCCAAGTATATCAGTTATAAAACCCGACAATATTACAGGAAATACTGATAATATTGTAACCAGAAACCAGAAGTTGCCGAATACTCGACCTCTATATCCACCCGGTGTTTTTTCTTGTAAAAATGTTTGAGCTGGTACAGATATGCCCATAAAGGCCGCACCCAAAAAATAAAGTAACAACATTGATAGTGCCAGGGAATTTATGTAGGGCAGCATTTTAATTAAAAGCGAAAATCCTAAAAACGCCATCGCCGAAATAAATAATGAAAGCTTGATTATTTTTATCTTCCGCATGCCGGACTTCATCAGCTTAGGTATTAATAGCCCTCCGCTGATCGCCCCAACCGACGCCGGTACGACCATGATTATTCCGGCCAAATCTAAATTTATTCTTAAGAAATCACGGGAAATGTTTGGCGCATTGACGACGAGTACGGATATAATTATCTGAATTCCCAATAAGAGTAAAAATGGAAATGACACGTTTCTTTCTTTCCTGATGAACTTATAACCGAGAAGAATTTCTTTAAAAAAGCCTAAAATGACCACTTCAATTTTATCAGATTTACGCTTTCTTTCCGCGTTTTTTGAAGGTAAAAATAAGGTACTGATAAATGCAAAAAACAAAAATAGCGAACAGAGGTATATCGAGTTTACAAACCCGAAGCTGCTTTTCATCACGCTAGCACCCAAGAATCCCAATATTATGGAGCCTTGTTGAGTTATGAAAAATACACTATTTGCAAAACTTAGATTCTTTTTATCTACCATTGCCGGTACTGAAGAAAGCTCAGCCGGGACGTAAAATTGGTTTAGAAGTGAATAGCTCATTGCCACAAAAAAAAGTAAATATAAAGAGTTCATATAGAGCAAGCCATATAGAAAAATGATTAAAGATTGTAAAATATTTGTGGTCACTAATACCTTTCTGTATTCAAGAAAATCTACAGAGGCTGAAGCAACTGGTCCAACTAAAATAGCCGGGATCGCGTAAGATACCCAAAGCAAAGATGTTGCAATACTTGAGCCGGTGTATTGAAATATCTGAATTAGGAGTAGATAGTTCATAATATAAATAGTTAATTGCGATAAAACGTGAGTAGATAATAAAAGTAGAAAATTCTTTTTTCTGAATAAGAAGAGATATCCCATTATGTTCTCCTGAAGAAAATTCTATACCTAAAATGCTTTGTTAGTACAGCACAAAAAGCTAATTTAATATTTTTTTCGAAAGTTTGACAATTAACTTCGGATCGGCATTACCTTTACTTAAGGCCATAACTTTTCCGACGATTACTGATATTACTTTTACTTTGCCCTTATTATAATCAATGCCAATTTTAGGATTCTCTTTTAGCGTACTTCTAATGAATGTTTCAATTTCCGCTGCATTAATTTTCTTCGAATCGGCTTTATTTTTAACATTTTTTATAAGTTTTTCAGGTGCTAATTTTTCCAGATCGATTTTTTTATTCACAATAAGATTTGCCAGACTGTCGCAATCAACATTCTCTCTTAAGGCAATTTTGAATACCCTCTGCGAATATCGAAGTAGCTTTTCGTCTGAAACAATTAGACTGGCATAACTTCCTCTAATCTTATAAAGCTTTACAAGCTCATCTTCAATTTCATCCGGCAGTCTGGGTAGTAACTTTTTAATAGCCTGAATATATTTTTGGCTAAATTCCATAGGTGGAATATCAGGTTCGGGAAAATATCTGTAATCTGACGCAGTTTCTTTATACCGTTGTGTAACAGTAGCATTTAAT
>CAYREZ010000051.1:0-8077 GCA_964423565.1 uncultured Gammaproteobacteria bacterium
TTCACCCATTAATTTTTCATTAAGATCATCTAGTTTCCAATTATCCAAACTTTCAATAATTTCCATAGCTGTCTCTAAATGTTTTTTATAATCATCACCTAATGATTTCTTATTAACCACGGGGTTTTCAAAGAAAAATCCTGCCAATGATTCAAACTCCTTAAGAATTTTAATCCGAGTCTTTACTAAAGGAACAATCTCCTTAATTCTATCTTTTTCAAATTTCTTTTCAAAAAACTTATAAATATTATCGCTTAGTACTGAATCCTCTGTGTTTTGAATATACTGCGAATTCATCCAGAGTAACTTATCGCGGTCAAATGACACCAAATCCGTCTTATGGATCTTTTCAATTGAAAAATCATCTACAAATTCTTCCAAAGTATATAATTCCTTATCCGTCCCGGGATTCCAACCCAAAAACATTAAAAAGTTTAATATCGCCTCGGGTAAATACCCCTCATCGAGAAATTCTTTTGCCGCAACAGAACCAAATCGTTTTGATAATTTCTTACCGGCCCCCATTTCTTTCAGATTCGGAATATGGGCAATATACGGTAAATTCCAGCCGAACGCCTGATAAAGAATAACGTGTTTAGGAGTAGAAGGGATCCAGTCATTACCGCGCATTACATGAGTGATATTCATCAGATGATCATCAACAACAACTGCGAAATGATAGGTCGGAAATCCGTCCGATTTAATTAAAATCTGGTCGTCTAAATCGTTTGATGAAACAGCTATAGTGCCTAAAATAAGATCGTTGAATTTTATAATCTTATCATCCGGCACTCTCATCCGAATTACATAAGATACTTTATCAGTACGATTTTTCACAATTTCAGCTTTATTCAGGTTTAAACATCTTCTGTCATATTTTGTGGATAAAATACCTTTTTTTAGTTGTTCTTTGCGCATTTTATCCAAACGAGCCTCAGAACAAAAACAATAGTATGCTAAGCCTTTCCCGAGTAAAATTTGAGCGTGCTTTTTATATATATCGAGCCGTTCGGACTGAAGGTATGGTTCATAAAGACCACCCACTCTCGGACCTTCATCCCATTTAAAACCATACGCGGTAATTACTTCCAAAATCCGCTCAACCGCACCCTCTACGTATCTTTCCCTATCGGTATCTTCGATACGAATAATGAAATCGCCGCTGTGTTTTTTTGCAAAAGCCCAATTATAAAGAAGTGTCCTTATGTGTCCAATATGATATTCACCCGTGGGACTGGGAGCCATCCGGGTTCTGACTTTATTTCTCTTTTCTTTTTTCATACTGATTGAATTCTACCACCTGTCTAACCATTTATCATTTGCCATTTCGGTTATCGATTATTTCGCTTGTCCAATGTTTTCTTGAATTCTAGTATTAGAAATTGAAAATTGAACATCTTTCCACATAAAGGTATACTCAAAATGGTTAAAAGGTAAATGAATTTTATTCTCTTTTACCTTTCACCATTTAACTTTTACTTAATATGGCTTCGCTAACAGACGTAGCAATCACATCAAGAAGAACTATTCGTTATGGTATTTATATTATCGTTCTTCTGATCATTGCCAGGTATACTTATAAAACAGGGGTGTCTATATATAATAAGCTGAACCCACCCAAACCTACTCCGCCGAATTATTCCCTAGGAAAATTGACAACGATACCTTTCCCCGATAAACCGAAGCTAGAAAATATAACTTATAAATTGGAAACTCCCGAGGGATCCCTGCCGAAGTTAATTGAGCAAATGCCTGTTTACAAAATTCCTCCCATAGAGTCGGCATTTAACACGCTTGATACAGCAAAAGAGAAAGCCCAGAATTTGGGATTTAATCCGGATGGCAAAAAAATTGTTGAAAATGTGCCCAACGTATATTTGTATGAGTCTAGAAGTTCTCCGGCAACACTTACAATGAATATTATTACCGGAGTTTTTTCTATCAGTTACGATATAAATGCCGATATCGGGATCCTGGATAAATTTCCGCCTTCCCCGGAAAACGCAGTTCAAAGAGCGCGGGGATTTATAGGGGGGGCAGGACTTCTAAGTAAAGACCTTGAGGAAGGTAAAAGCACATTTCAATATTTAAAAATAGAGGGAGGAAAATTCGTTCCTGCAATTGCACAATCCGAGGCAGATTTTATTAAAGTAAATTTATTTAGGAAAAATCCAATTTTTCGTGAAACAGAATTTCCTACTGTAACGGCAAATATGCCGGAAGGAAACATCTGGTTTTTAATTGGGGGGAGTGGTAATTCAGGCGATAGCATTATTGCCGGAGAATATAATTATTTCGGAATTGACGAAACATCATCCGGAACCTATTTAATAAAGTCTGCACAAACCGCCTGGGATGAACTTAACCAAGGTAAAGCTTATATCTCCAATTTAGGAAATAATAGTAGCCAAGTTACTATTAGACGAGTGTATGTTGCTTATTATGACCCCGGGCAATATAGCGAATTCTATGAACCTGTTATTGTATTTGAAGGTGATAACGACTTTTATGCATACGTACCGGCAATAACTGACGAGTATTACGGAGCTAAAGAGAACTGATGTTGAAGATTTTGAGGATTTTGCCTCCACTCGTAATTATCATAAATCCAATTTATCAACACCTTTGTTTCCCCAAATCTGTCAGAACTTCCTAAAAGAGCAATTAGCACTTTATTGCCATTTCTGTCTACGTATGTTACAAGATTCTCCTTAGCGTTTTCGGTCCACCCGGTTTTTATCCCAAGAACTCCGTCAACTTCTCCTAAAAGTTCATTAATATTTTTCAAATTATGCACGACCTTCCCATCGATGCTTGATATGGATGTTTCTTTTTTTGCAACCGTTTCAGAAAAAAATGGTATCTTCATGGCGTTATATGAAGCAAACACGAGATCTCTTGCGGTGGATTGGTGTCCCACACCATCAAGTCCGGTAGGATTATAAAAATGTGAATTATTAAGACCTAACTCTTTTGTCTTCAGGTTCATCGCGGAAATAAAATTTTGACGTCCACCGGGATAATTCTCAGCTAGAACTTCAGCTGCGTCATTTGCACTATAAATAAGGAGCCCTTCCAATAAATTTTGAACTGAGATTTCCTCTCCGGGTAACAACTTCATTTTTTGCCCCTGAACACTGATATTTCCAACTCTTAAATTTTTATCTAAGGGATAATAATCTAACGCCGTAAGTGCTGTAATTATCTTTGTGGTCGAAGCCGGCAAGGTTGGTTCGTCGGGATTAATTTCAACTAAAGATACACCCGAGTTAATATCCATAGCAAACACCGAATAGGCTGTTATTTCAGGCAATTTTACTTCTTTTTTTAATACCGGTGCAGTCGGATACGACTCTTCCGAAAATACTTTTTGTTTATTTAAACTCTCACTTTTATCGTTTTCTAATACTATGCTTCCAATAACCAGCGTAGAAGTTGCAATAAAAATGAAAGTCCCAATCGATAAAAACAATAATTTCATATATAACCAATTTTATGGCATGCAAAACAAAATACAATATTGGGGTGTAAATTGCTATCTATTTTTCAAATGTCTTAATTCTAAGATCCTTTAACTGCTCACTCGGAAGCGGTGATGGAGCATCCATAACAGATGTTCTTCCCCGGCCGGTCATTGGGAATGCCTGGATTTCACGGATATACTGTTCTCCTAAAAATGCCATTAATAATCTTTCAAATCCTTGCGCACAGCCTCCATGCGGAGGAGTGCCATAGTCAAAAGCTTCTAACATATGTCCAACACTATCTTCTATCTCAGAATCTTTATATCCCATTACCTTATATGTTGCACGCAAAACCTCAGGTTTATGTGTTCTTATGCTTCCGCCCGAAACTTCAAGTCCGTTACAAACAAGGTCATATTGAGAGGTAATAATTTTTTCGATATTCTTCCCGTCCTTAAGCCAATTTTCATGCTCCTCATTAAGGGGGGCAGAGAAAGGGTTATGGGTAAAAGTCCAACGGCCCTCTTCAGTTTTTTCAAAAAACGGGAAATTGATAACCCATGCAAAAGACATAATTTGTTCTTTTTTCTCTTTATCACTCCTCAGATCGAATTTATCTTTGCCATACTTTTTTATGGCATCATCGTATGAAATTACCGGGAATGGTACTTTTGCTATCTTCGCTCCGACTTTTTCCAACGAATATACAGTCATCTCCTCAACGGTTCTCATTACATCCTCCCTAGTTACAAAACTCATCTCCAAATCAATTTGGGTATGTTCGTATGCCCTGTCCGCTCTCGGATCTTCATCCCTGATGCATTTAGCAATCTGAAAATATCTTTCAAATCCGGCGGTCATTAAAAGTTGTTTATACTGCTGTGGTGACTGCGGGAGCGCATAAAATTTGCCGGGATAAACCCGCGATGGGACAACAAAGTCTCTTGAACCTTCCGGGGTCGATTTTGTTAGTAACGGAGTTTCAATCTCGGTAAAATCTTTCGAAAAAAGATATTCTCTAGCGGCTTTAACGTATTCAGAGCGGATTTTTATATTTCTTTGAAGTCTGCTTCTGCGAAGATCCAAATATCTATATTTAAGTCTCACTTCTTCTTCTATATCCAAGCCGTCCGTATCCAGCGGAAATGGCAGTTGTTCTTTTGTAGGCGATAAAATTGATACTTTCTCAATTTGAACTTCAATCTTTCCTGTATCCAAATTATGATTTATAAGTTTTTCCGGTCGCTTTTTAACACTTCCTATTATCTCAGTAACTGTCTCATTATTAAGTTTCGGCAAGTCGCTTCCAACGCATTGAACAATTCCGCTTCTATCCCTTAGATCGATAAATGTAATCTTCCCATGATCCCTTACACTTTCAACCCAACCTTTTAAGAGTATTTTCTCTCCAACATTATTTGGTGCTTCATTCGCCAAGGTACGTCCTAACCTATCTGTCATGAGGTTATTGTATCTTCCGATTTCACTCTTGACAAGAAGAATTATCGGTTTTAAAATACCTTCACTAGTATGAAATTAATGCGCCAAGTTTGGACTATTAATTACCTCTTTATTAAGTAAAGAGGGGGTTAATTTTGGCGCAAATTTTTCAAAAAAATTTAACCTCCTTAAAAACAAGGAGGTTTTTTTATTGTAAAAAAAAATATGAAGAAACAAAAAATACAAAAATTGAGGAGGTGATTATTTATGCCAGAGAAAAAAGTTAGCGGAGAAGCAAAATTAATAATTCTGGAACGTCCAACTGCAGCAGATAGAGGATTAAAAACTGTCCACCCGGGCGATGTTGTTGTTGAACCTGGTGAACCTTATTATGCTGGAGGAACTGTCCCGAAAAGAGCACCAGTTGAGGGTGTTGTAATGAAAGCACCCCACGACCCTAGTTACTAATAGAAATACCCGGGGATAGTATTGATTTATTTTCCTCGGGTATTTATTTGTTTCAAATCTTTAATTTTCAATTCCAGACTTTCATGACCGTTCCAAACATTCTTATTAAGAGAGAATACAATATCTATCTTGCTATCGGCTAAAAGACTCGGGTATAAATCTCCTAACGAAAACCCAATTGCACCAAAAACGAATCCGTCTTTTTCCAATTTGAGTTTCAAGTGTTTTGCACCAACTCCAACACATTTCGCATCTATAACATTAACTTTCTTTGTTAAGAAACAAGGTATTGGATTTCTTATTCCGCTTGGTTCAAATTTTGAGAGCTCGTCATGTAATTCACGATTCAATTGATTAAATTCTATCTCCAAATCAACTTTCAGAAATCTTGATAATACTGAGTCGGTTAAAAGCGGAATTGAAATTTCATTTATCTTTTTAGAAAATTCCTCAATTTTAGCTGTTTCAATACTAAAGCCTGCTGCCATTGGATGTCCTCCGCCTCCGATAATCAGATCTTCCACGGAATGAATCGCCTCAATTATATTAAACCCTGAAATTGACCGAGCAGACGCTTTGGAAATTTTTTCACCTTTAGAAAAAACTATTGCCGGCCTATAAAACTTTTCAACAAGCTTACTGGCAGCTAACCCGATTACCCCTTCATGGTAAGAATCATGTCCTAAAATTATCAGTCCCTTTTTATCTTCAACGTCTATGTTATCATATGCATGTATTACAACTTGCTCAACAACATTCTGTCTTTCTATATTTACCTTTCCCAATATCTCTGCCAGTTTTATAGCATTTGCATGGCTTGTTGTACATATTAATCTTAAAGAATCTATTGCGTGTTCCATCCTTCCCATTGCATTAATTCTGGGAGCTATAACGAAGTTCACTTCATAAGTTCCTATATTTAAATAAGGTTCCGAACCTTTAAGGTTCGGAACCTTCATCGTTATACCGGCTTCTTTAAAAAGAGCCAATAAACCAACACGTTTTGTTTTATTAAGTTCCTCAAGTCCGTATTTTGCAAAGGAACGGTTTATCCCGACAAGAGGCATTTGATCTGCAATTGTTCCAATAGCGCAAAGGTCTAAGCCTTTGCGAATTTCCAATGAATTGTCCAATTTATTAATTTTCGAATTTTTATTTAACTGGCGACTGGAATCTGGCAACTGGAAACTTTTTAATATTTCTCTCCCCAATATCCAAGCAATTCCTGATCCACAAATTTGGGTGGTGTGTATTATCGCAAAAGCATCCGGGTAATCATACTTATCCCTGACCCGTAAACTCACCCCTCGCGAGCGCGAAGCTGGGAGATTCCGGCGCGAAGTAAGAGCTTTACTGGGTTGGTGATGATCCGTAATGATAACGTCAATTCCGAGTTCTTTGGCTTTATCGGTAGCCGCATGCGCTACGATACCATTGTCTACAGTAATAATGACCTTTAGTTTTTTATATTGAATTTTTAATTTTTGAATACTCTCGGCATTTAGTCCGTAACCCTCCTCAAATCTATTTGGGATATACGGCATTATATTTTTAGTCAATGAGTATAAGCATTCCCATAAAATGGCAGTTGCGCATATTCCATCCGCATCGTAATCTCCGTATATAATTATCTGCTCTTGGTTTTTAATCGCATCCGCAATCCGCTTTAACGTTTTATTAATTTCTTTTTGACTTAGACTTAAACTTTTCACTGTTAACTTTTCCGGAAAGGTCGGATTAAAAAATTCATCTTTTTGTTTTTCCGTCTTTATCCCGCGGTTTGCTAAAAGTACTTCAATAATTTCTCTTGATCCTTCGATACTTTTGGTACTTTTGATACCTTTTCCAACAATTTCCCACTTTACATCTTTATTGTTCATCATAATTTAATATCCTAATATCATAGTATCTTAATATCTCTACCAAAACTGAAGTATAATATTATCATTATGCAATTAAACCTACCAACCAAAGTTCTAAAAATAATAAATAAATTTGAGGAATGTGGATACGAAATCTATATAGTTGGCGGAGCTGTACGGGATATTCTTATGGGAAAGATCGTTTACGATTGGGACTTTACTACAAATGCAACTCCAGAAAATATGCTGAAAATATTCCCCGACGCTTTTTACGACAATATATTCGGAACTGTTGGTATTCTGCCGGATGTTGAAGGAGAAAGACCTTACGAAATTACAACATTCAGAACCGAATATGGTTATTCCGATACAAGGCGTCCTGATAAAGTCGAATGGGGTAAAACTTTGGAAGAGGATTTACAAAGAAGGGATTTTACAATCGACGCTTTAGCGTTAAAAATTCTAAATCCTAAATCTAAAACCCTAAACAAATCTAAATATGAAAATCCAAAAGATAAAACCAATCACCAATCACAAATCACAAATCACGCTTTAATAACAGTAAATGCAGAATTAATCGACTTATTCAAAGGTCAAGAAGATTTAAATAACAAATACATCCGTGCAGTAGGCAATCCTGATGAGCGCTTTTCCGAAGATGCACTGCGCATGATGCGGGCAGTACGAATAGCCTCTGAATTGGGATATAAAATTGAGGAAAAAACTCTTCAGGCAATAAAGAAAAATGCCGCTTTAATCAATAAAATTGCAAAAGAGAGGATAAAAGACGAACTTTTTAAAATCATTGCATCGCCTCACCCGTCGGACGGAATGCTTTTATTT
>CAYREZ010000052.1:0-4865 GCA_964423565.1 uncultured Gammaproteobacteria bacterium
TTAAAATTATTACTCCAGTTAAAACCCAAGGTGTTAGGATAAGGACGAATACGGATGTCTGTTACCGTAAAAGGATTAATATTTAACGGTACATTAATTGTGACTGTTCCGTTATTTACATAAACCAAACTACCGTCAAAATTTTTCCATGGATTTATGCTTGTACAATTAATACCCTGACTGTCACAATTGCTCCCGACTTCCAAATTGCCGCTGTACTCGGTAAGGTTTTTATAATCGGAAAAGACTATTAACTTGTAAGAATCACCCAAAGGTACATATGATTTATCACTACGGACATAAAGTGAGGGTAAAACCAATGCTTTTTTACGAATTTCCTGTCTTGATCTCGTGATAACGAGTAATGCAAGTAGTGAAGAAAATGCAAAAAGCAAAGTTAATAGGGTAGCAGTTCTTTTCATTTAAGGTAGTTGATTACTACAAAGGTCTTACTCTTTTCCCGAAATTTTCAAAAAGAATTACGTAGTCCAAAATATTCACTACCCCATCACCGTTTATATCAGCTCGCGGATCTCCGAATGCTTGATCTTCAAAAGAAGCGCAGGCAGGAACTTTAACGGAAGCGTCCCCATAAGCCGGAGATGATGTACCGCTATCATTAAGTGCGATCGCCATCGCGGTAGCATAATAAATCGTCTCGGTAGTTTTGCATGGTATTGTAAGGAGTGGTACATTCGAACTTCCGGCAGAATCTTTGATATATGAACCTGAATCGGATCCTTGAATTGTCCAGCTGAGCAAAAATCCATTTTCGTCCGATGAATTGTCTTTCCAAGTTAGGTTTATATTTGTACCTTTAGCTCTTGGATTAATCTCGGTGAAAAATGATATGTTGCTCGGCGCGATCGGCGCACCTGAGAATAATGCATAAGATACATTAAAGTTCCAATATGTACTAGCAATATACTGATTCAGGGAAATTTTCTTGACATCCAATTTTATTTTAGTACTTCCGGGTTCCAGTGCCCTAAACACGGCATGTGTATCAGGACAAGGGGGTACCATTCCGCTTAGGCAGGTTGAATCGAGGCTGACACTGGCAATATTTGGAAATTCCACGTTCCATTCGTATCTGTAGTCGCTCTGATCAGATACTATATTTCCATTCTTATCATAAAGTTTTGCGCTCACTCCATACTCCGGATTGGCTAGGGAGGTCGTGATTTGCATATTTATATCAGTTCCGGGTGGAGGCGTTAGAGTGTAGTTAGCCGAAATTGGCTCAGAATTCGCAAACGCTTCCAAAAATAGATCTTTAAAATAGATTGACGCCGTACCATCGTCACTTGTAAGCCCGACTACGTCTGAAACAAAAGTCTGTCCCAGCGGAGTTTTAAAATAAGGCGCTATTTTTGTAAAAATTTTCCAATCGCCCGGGCTATTTCCATCATAAGTTTTTATTTCATATGCCCACCAGTTTTGGTTATCAGCTCGGAAATTCATATACAGCCTCATCTCTACTCCGTTTTCCATCCAGCCTGCCTCAAAAGTCGTATAGTTTCTATCCCCTGGATCGGACGCAAGTCGGGATAACTGAATATCTTTCGCGCTGAAACGCTTACCGCCGACCAATATAAAAAAGTCAGAAGCAGTTAATTTCACAAACTGGGTATCCCAGGAAACCGGATTAGTGGATAATGCCGCCTTACTTCTTAATAATTGGGGATTCCCGACATTCGTTAATATCAAAGCAAGCCCTAAAAGCAGCAAGAATAGGCTTAAAAAGGGCACAAAAAAATCTGAAGAGAGTTTGACCAGATTACTCGCGCCAAAACCGTCCTCTTTCTTAGAAATATCATTTTCTGATTCGGGCAGCATACTTTATTATATTTTGTCTAGCAAAAACCCAGATCAACCGTGATCAAGCTAGAATTCTTTCTCGGCAACAAGTTCTAAATATTACTCTATCCTTCCATGTTACCATTATAAATACTTTTGTAAAAAAAGTGCAAATACGAAGATAAAATAGGTAAATGGTGAAAGGTAAATGAAATTGTCTAATTTAGAAGTTCTACCTATAACCTTCGTAGAGTTTATATTCAAAGACTTTATATGGAAATCCCGCGACGGCCGAGGTTATTCTTTTTAGCCTTTTTGGTTCCCGAATCAACCTCCATAGCCACTCGAGTTCAAGTTTCTCCAAAAATTTCGGCGGTGCTTTTGCTTTACCTGAAATATAATCAAAAGTACCTCCAACCACCATTGCTCCAGTCAGATTAAGTTTAGTAAACCATTTATGAATCCACTTTTCCTGCTCGGGAGCCCCAAAACCTATAAATAAAAGCTCGGGTTTAATCTCATTTATTTTTGAAATAGCTTGCTCCTCGATCATTTCATCCTCTTTAGTAACACAAGATCCGTCGGAGTTTAAATTCGGACCTTCTACTGCGGAAATATTTATTGTTTGATAATTTCTTTCAAGGATTTTTTTCGCATTCTGCGCACTTTTTAACCTATCTCCTAAAAGCACTACTTTCCAGCCCATTTTATTCCCAAGTTCGATAAGCTCCATAAAAAGCTTCCTGCCGTGAATCAATTCAAGCTCGCTTGAGAGCCACTCGCGGTCAAAAAGAACTGAAAAACCGACTCCCAATCCTTGTACCGGAAGAACTAAAAGCCTTCTAATGATATTTTCCGGGTTCGGTAGGATTAGAAACTTGCTTGCGGCGATTATCCCGATACCATCCGGAAGTGATAAATTCGCGCTATTTAAAATATTTTTAAAATCGTTATCAGATTGAGCTTTTAAAATATGTTCCGGGTTGGGTGTCACAATAAGAAATTTTCTGTCCAATTTTAGGTTCAATCGGATAAATCTTAGCACTGAAGGTAGTGAAGTGCTATCTAACTTAACATCCAATATGTTAACAACCTTACGGGCTATTTTGGTAGTTTTCATAAGTAATATTTTGATAAATATTCGGTTTTTGGCACTATTTTAGCAAAAATAGTTATTTATTAGTCGATTTCTAACAGTATGATACGATAGTAAATTACTAAAATTTTAACAAATTAAAGCCTATATTTTATTTATGATCTCTATGCAAATAGCATTGTTATAATCTATTTTCGTATCTATATTACAGGGTACTTATTGTAATTTATTGATTACTAAATTTAATGATATTGTGTACAATTTTTAATCTTTTACAGAACGTATACTATAAGACTTTATCCACAAATTATACTCTTTTATTTTTAAAATACTTATTATTACTATAAGTATTATTTCTGACTATTTCGGTGTACCGTTAAACGGTATTGATGAATTTTGGTAAATGGTCGGTATATTAAATAATATATACCCTGTAATAATAGAATCGATAACTTAAAGTCGGTAACCGATAGTCGGTAGTCAGTAACAGACTATTTACGATTAATCATTTAAGTCTGTTCATTTACTATTTACCATTTACCTTATACCTTTTATCATTTCTTAGTCAGTACCGTCCTTCTCCAAAGTTCAATGTTCTCCATTACAACTCCGGTCCCGCGCACAACGCAAAGCAATGCATCTTCGGCAACATGAGCAGGTACCCCGGTTTCTTCGGTCAAAAGTTTATCGAGATTTCTTAACTGGCTTGTACCTCCGCTCATAACAATTCCTTTATCAATAATATCGGCTGCAAGCTCGGGGGGTGTATCTTCCAATACTCCTTTTACAGCTCCAATAATTTGCATAAGTGTCGCCTTTATCGCATTCGTTACATCACTCGAAGTTATTACAATACTTCTCGGCAAGCCGAATACTAAATCGCGGCCGGATATTTCATAGGTTTCATCCTTTTTTAATTTTGTTGCCGAGCCTATTTTAATTTTGATTTCCTCAGCTGTTTGATCCCCGATTATTAAATTGTACTTCTTTTTGAGGTATTCCTGAATGGCTTCATCAATTTTGTTGCCGGCTACTCTTACGCTTTTATGGATAACTACCCCGCCGAGTGATATTACTGCAGCCTCGGTTGCTCCTCCCCCGATATCAAGTATCATATGACCCGACGGGGCGGATACTGGTATGCCTGCTCCGATTGCAGCGGCAAGCGGTTCATCAATAAGGTATGCATGTGCAGCTCCTGCCGATAGGGTTGCATCAAGTGCCGCCCTCCTTTCAACCTGTGTACACCCTGCAGGTACGCAGATCATTACATCAGGCTTGAATAATTGCACCCTTCCCCCAACCTTTCCAATAAAATAGCGAAGCATCGCCTCGGTTACCTGATAATCAGCGATCACTCCTTCCCGCATGGGTCGCGAGGCTATCAAACTTTCAGGAGTACGCCCGAGCATCTTTTTTGCATCCTCTCCAACAGCTACAACTCGGTTATCATCGGAAGAAATCGCAACAACCGTAGGCTCGTTTGCAACAATACCTTCCCCTGCGACCCACACCAATGTATTGGCTGTTCCTAAGTCTATTGCTAATCGTTTTCTCAACATAAGTTAATATTATATATGAAGCAGGAGTCCGCCAAAGTTCACTCCTTGAGCCGTGTTCGGATAGAAATGGAAAGGCGAAAGGTAAGAACAGGCGGAACCTGCGACCCATACAAGTGTATTTGCCGTTCCAAGGTCTATAGCTAAGCGCTTTCTAAGCATAATTTTTTTTCAATTTCTAATTTCTAATATCTAATTTCTAAATAATATCAAATTATTAAAATTTCAAAATAAAAATTATGTACTTATCTCTAATTTGCGCTAAAAATTAAAATTTTGAATTCATTTAGGGTTTAGGATTTAGAAATTAGGATTTTCTTTATTCTCCGCCATTATATTGTGAACGCATTTCCCTAACAAGAGGAAAAGGGTAAATAATTAAGGTATAATTATAATTATGACTAAAATCA
>CAYREZ010000052.1:4875-7980 GCA_964423565.1 uncultured Gammaproteobacteria bacterium
AACTTCATGCCACTCTCTAATATGCTCGCAATTCTTGCAGATTTCTAGTTCTTCTTGCTACATGCGTAATAGTATTTAGCTTTGCCACCCTCATATTTATGTATGCCAAGGGAATCAGGTTCAATTTTGAAGAATCCAAAGTTACTCCCACTGGCCTACTCGTAGTTAAATCAGTTCCTGACGGAGCTGAAATATATATTAACGGCGAATTCAAAAACGCAACCAATACCAATATCACTTTAGTTCCCGAAACATATGATATTAGAATAGAAAAAGAAGGCTTTTTCACCTGGAACAAGCGTCTAACAATCGAAAAAGAGGCAGTTACCGAAGTTACTGCGCATCTTTTTAAGTCGGCACCTTCGCTTTCGGCAACAACATTGGCTGGTGCGATCAACCCTGTCCCTTCCCGGGATTTCACAAAAATTGCATATATTGTACCGCCGACCAGCAACGGTACGAGTTTAGACAATTCAGAGCTATGAATAATCGAAATGGTAAATCTCCCAGTGGGTTTTTCGAGAGATCCAAAAAGAATAACAGACGGGAATTTAAGTGATACGGCATTCGAGTGGTCACCGGACAGCCGTGAAATCCTATTAACAACAACCCGTGGAGTCTATCTTCTTCCATCGGGCGAGTTTACGACTCAAAATCAGAGAGTAAATGTTATTTCGACGAAAACTGAAATTCTGGCGGAGTGGGAAAAGGAAAAAGAAAAAAGACTAACTGCCCAGCTTGCCAAACTTCCGGATAAACTTGAACAAGTTATATCAAAACAAACTTATAACGTCCTGTTTTCGCCCGATGAGGATATGTTCGTGTATACCGCCTCCGCTTCCGCAACAATTGAGGAAAAACTGATCACACCGGTACCCGGTGCGTCTTCGCAGAAAGAAGAAAGAAATATCAAAAAAGGATCGACTTACGTATATGATATTAAGGAAGACAGAAACTTTCTGATTGATTCGAATGTCTCAGATTTGCAAATCGAGGGAGGATATAACTCACAAGTTAATAAGAGAAGACTTGCATGGTTCCCCACTTCCCGGCATTTAATACTTGCCGAGGAAGGAAAAATCGAAATTATGGATTATGACGGTACAAATAGGCAAAGTGTCTACTCAGGTAGTTTCATCACTCCCCACGCATTTCCGACGTTAAGCTTGGATAGATTAATCATCCTTACCAACCTCGGAGCCTCTACCCCGTCTGTCAATCTATATTCCCTAAGTATAAAGTAATTAAATTATCCGGATGATGGAATCAATACCAATAGCTAATATCCTGATGTGCCAAGCTAATCCACACCCAGAGTGTACTTTAAGTTAAGTCCATTCTTCCCAACCGGACTTTATTTGTCCTGAATCCACAAAATCCCCGCTTCCTATCTTAAAATATTTCAAGACAGTACGGATATATATTTGAGATGTTAAAGGTATAGAACTAATTTCAACATACTCATCGTAAGAATGCACATTTTCTCCTTTTGGTCCGAAAACTATAACCGGAATATCAAATTCCGATAATAAATTCCCGATATGTGCAGGTCCACTGGCAACTAATTCCATGCTTTTTCCAAGAAATTCCTCCGATACGTCTTTCAGGTCTGATACGATTTTTTCTTTCGGACTGACAATATATGCCTCATGTCCGACAAGATAATCAACATCGATATCAAAATCCATATCCTCTGTTTTTAAACTTTTTGCTATTCTTTTAAGTTTTAAATCGAGCATTTTTTTATTTATTTCAGGTATAGTTCTAATGTCAATTTTTGCTTGACAGCTGTCAGGTACCATATTAATTGCACGGCCGCCTTCAATCGCCGAAAAAGTTAAACGAGGTCCGAATGAAAAAAGTGAGTTTCGACTTTTAGGTAGTTTCATTCTTTCAACTTCAGTAATATATTTAGACATTTTCGAAATCGCATTTATACCCGGTTTATATCTGCTTCCGGTATGAACAGCTTTTCCATGAGTCGTAAATCGGAATCGGTGGTATCCACGAGCGCCGATTAAAATATCACTCATATCTCCGCAGTAGCCAATTATGCCGGCGCTTACCGGAAGTCCTCTTCCGACAACTTGTTTCATGCCTAAAAACGTCCCGTCTTGTTCTCCACCATCAAAAACTACCTCGATCCTTATTTTTTCTTCATTAATAAAACGTTTCAGAAATAAAAGTGTGTACATCATTGCAACAATTCCGGCTTTGCAGTCTGCGGTACCTCTACCATACATTCTTCCTTTATTAATCACTCCTTCGAAAGGTGGGTAAGTCCATTTGGAAAGATCACCGGCAGGCAGGGTATCTAAAGGGCAGTCTAATAATATACCCTTGTCTGCATACCCGAACGAGGCGTGTACGGCAACTGCCTCATTTTCTTTATAGACAACACTTCTTAACCCCCACTCGTCTAAAATGTGTTTAATAAAATACGCAAGTTTGACTTCCTGTCCGAGTTCGGATGAAATCGTAGGCATTGTAATCATTTTCTGAAGTAAATTAACCATCTCGCTATATTTATTTTTAAAAAATATTTCCAATAATTTATTTAACTCAAACACTTCATTTCCCTTCTCTAAATACTTTGAAAGATTATTTACTGATATAAGATAACGTCTGCCAACTTTTTCAAATTGCAAATTCTTTCTTTTAATCTCGCGTAAAATTGTCTTTTTACTAACTTTCAACCTTTTTGCAACTTCACCGACCGTATATTTTTCGTCCATAATGTTCTCTATTGTACTTTAGTGTCCCTATAGAGGTCAATAATTAATAGTTACGGATAAATATTGTGGATAATTTGTTTACGAATATAAATAATTCAAATGACATAAAGACAACGCATATACGTATAAGTTGTGTCATTTTCAAATCTGAAAACTGATCAACGATTGATTAGCTAATATCCTGATGTGCCAAGCTAATCCACACCCAGTGTGTACTTGCTATCGGCTTTCTTTTTTAAGTACCAAATATGATAAAATATACATTATTATCCCACCGTAGCTCAACTGGATACCCGCCCCTGCTAAAGCTAAGGAGGGCAAGGAGCAAAAAAAGATAAATAACAGTCCCTGTAGTTCAACGGATAGAACG
>CAYREZ010000053.1:0-535 GCA_964423565.1 uncultured Gammaproteobacteria bacterium
AAATTCCAACAGGCAGGCGAGAGGGTACTTGCCCGCGATGTTACAAAAGGAACGGGAATGGGTCTTTATATAAGTAAGCTTTTAGCTGAAGCGCTTGAAGGTAAAGTTTATCTTGAAAGTTCGGAGCTGGGTAAAGGAAGCACTTTTGCGTTTGAACTGCCTTTGGCAATTCAAAAATAGGTCTTATAAGTCTTATACGATAAATAAGACATATATTAAAAAGATGGTAAAAATATTAATTAATAATAACCAATTAATAATTTACATATTATGAGTAAGATTTTAATTGTTGAAGATGACCCGTTAATGGCACGTTTGTATGAGAAAGTCTTTAAATTCGAAGGCTATGAGGTTGACGTTGCCGGCAACGGCCGCGAGGGATTGGAAAAGGTACATTCGGGTAAACCGACTCTGGTTGTATTGGACATTATGATGCCCGAGATGAATGGCTTGGAAGTCTTGGACAAGCTCAAAGCAGATCCCGATACAAAAACAATTCCAGTAGTCGTATTGACAAATCTCGCGGGCGGACAAG
>CAYREZ010000053.1:545-7974 GCA_964423565.1 uncultured Gammaproteobacteria bacterium
AACTAAAGGCGCTGTAAAGTACATCGTTAAAAGCGAATACGAGCCAAAAGCGATCGCAAATATGATTAAAGAGATTCTAGCCGGATATACCAGGAATGAAGTTCCACAGGTTGCTGTAGCTTCCTCTTGATAAGTTGTATAGGACTTATTAGACTTATATGACGAATATGTCAAAAATTCTTTTAATTGAGGACGATCCGCTAATGCTTAGGCTTTACGAAAAGGTATTTCAAAGGCAGAATTTCCAGATTGTTACGGCAAGCAGGGGAGCAGAAGGACTAGTAAAGGCGGTATCGGAGAGTCCGCAGCTTATTCTGCTTGATATTATGATGCCTGAAATGGACGGTTTTGAAGTATTAGGCAAGCTGCAATCGAATAATGAGACAAAGAATATTCCGGTTATTGCGCTTACCAATTTGGCTGGAGAGCAAGATGCCAAAAAAGCTCTGGAATTGGGCGCGAAAGAATATGTCATTAAAAGCGAACACGACCCAAGTGATGTTGTAAAAATTGCTAAAGAAGTATTAGCATCACAGCTTCCAAATAAGACTAATTAGACTAATATGACTTATTAGACCTATATGATTTCAAATTCAATTCCTTCAATAGCAAAAGATGCTCCCTTGATGATTGACCAAAAAGAAGAAGGTTATGTTGAAGCTTCCGTTGAGCACAAAGGAAAACTTATTTTTATTGCCGGATGTTTATTCGGAGTATTTATTCTCATATCTTCCTGGCTAATTTTCATTTTTTGGCTGGATGGATCCTCGCATTGAAACACTTGCATAAATAATTATTTCGTGATATCAACATTAGAAGCTATTTCAAAACCTCCCAAGCAAAACTTGGTCGGGTTTGAAAAGCCCTACGGGAGCTTATAGCATCCCAGTTCAGAAAGGGTTTTGAAATGGGCTGTAGAGTTATGGATGACGAGGAAAAAGATACTATTTCAAAAAACCCAGGCAGAAGGTTTAATCCTGTTGTACTAATTAAAAAAAAGTTTAAGTTATTATTAATAATAACGGCATTTGTTCTGGCAATTGGAGGTACAGCATTTCTTGCAAGATCCAAGCCTGAACTGCTTGGCATTCCGGCAAGCCAGCAGGTAGTTAATTCTCAGGAAGAAATAGAGAGTTTAGTTCAGGAAGTCGGTAAAATAATTGTTTTACCCGAAGGAGAGGATCCAACAGTCGCAACGGTAACGGAATTTGACAAAGTAAAAGAGCAGAAGTTTTTCGAAAAAGCCCAGAACGGGGATAAAGTGCTTGTTTATGCTAATGCCAAAAAAGCATACCTTTACCGACCAAGCGAGAAAAGGATCATTGAGGTAGGGGTTGTAAATATTCCTGAACCGACAGCAATTGTAACTCCAAGCGTGACAAATGCCGTCATTTCTCCTACTCCTACTTTAACTTCTGTACCAACCAAGTTACCGACACAGAGTTTTTCTCAAACCCCCACTATCATCCCATAATGCTAAAAATTTGTTAGAATTATACAATCTTGTTTTTACAAATATTTATCATTTTTTAGTATAATAATCGATATTATTTTTACAAACATTTACAAATATTCGATTAATTCTCCCACAACAGATAGCAATTGATTATTTTTTATCTGATAGTAATTAGTAATGTTAGCCTTTTAAGGAACTATTGTAGGAGAAGGAGTTATTGATACCTTTACCGACGGTGTTGGCGACTGCGAAGGAGTAGGCGTAGTCGGGGCTTCCGGCGGTTCCGAACCCTCAGGCAGATCTATTGGCGGTTGGATAACCGGTTCTTCGGCTGCTTGGGGAGGATTAAGTTCCTCACCTGCGGGTGCCTCAGCTTTCTTTTTTGCCTGAAGATCGTCAAGCGCCTGTTTTGCGATCTTATAATCATTGCCTTCTTTGTCGGTTATTAAAGAAAGTACAAGAGTCATTTCCTGAATTGCCCGGTCAAGATTGCCTGCATCCCTTAGAGCAAACGCAAAGTTAAAGTGTGCGTTTGCAAAGTCATTTTTGGTTGCCGCGGCAAGTTCGAAAATTCTTACAGCCCCATCATAATCTTTAAGCGCATAATGTACTCCACCCAATGCAATTCTTAAGTTTGGGTTAATTGGATCAAGTGCAACAGCCTGGCGATAAGTCTGAACGGTAAATTGATCAGCCCCCTGGGCAAGTGGCATTATTGCCCTGTATGTTTGGGCTAATATTTCCCAGTTTCCGGATCTGAGAGGATTTAAGGCAACCGTTGCTTTGCCTTCTGATATTGCTTGTTGGACAAGCTGAGAAATAGTCGTTCGCTCCTGCTCAGAAATCGTAGCAGGCTCACCCTCTTTTCCCTGAACTGTTTGCGCTCTTTGTGCAATTGCATTGGCAATAATAAGATTCACTCTCGAGAATGTTGAATGATAGCGATCCACCCTGGGATTTAGCCGGATTGCTTCCCGCATCGTGTCATACGTCCCGGTTGCATCATTTTTCACTAAAGCATCGAGTGCTTTTTTGAATTTATATTCGCCAAGTAGAATTTTAGAGCCCCTATAGCCTGAAAAGAGCAGTACCAGGATAACAGGAACGGAAATAAGAAGTGCCGGGAAACGCGAGGCAACTTGCTGCGTCGATATTACGCCCGTGTGTGTTTCTTGCGAACCCTGGGCTAATAAATTAAGCGAAGTTTTATGCGTTTTCGTGGAAAGCGCGAGATATATAAATAGTACCGCAATAATAAGTAGAGTTGCCGGAAAGAAAAGCAAAAGTAGGGAAACCATAACAAGCGAAACCATATTAGCCATACCTGTAAAACCCCATTTAACCAATTTCATTTCTCTGAACTCTTTCCTAGCGGTCTTATAAAGCGTATAGAAGAGCAGTATAAATCCGGCAATTCCCAAAAGTCCTGCTTCGGTTAGTACGGTTAAAAAGTAAGACGAGGCAGTTGCAAATTTGATTGCCCAGAGATCGGTTTGATTGTATGCCAAAGGTCTGAATCGGTTAAATGCAGTGAGGTAATTACCCGGTCCGGTTCCGAAAAGCGGACTCTCTTTTAAGGCATCGACTGCTATTGACCATGAAGTAGAGTAGCCGGGAAACCTCGGCGAGAAAGTCCGCCCGGGGAGTAGGTTATAAACAGAAACCAGAAGTCCGAGTAAAACTATAAAAGTCGATACGCCATATACTATTTTTTTTGCGGAGTCTTTTGCCGAAAGAACTGCTGCTATGCCAAGTGGTAATAAAGTGAAAAGGAAAATTGCTGAGGGTAAAAATCCGCCTTCAGGTGTAAATCCCTGTGCTTTAAAAAAACCCGGAAGCTGCGGTATTTTTTCAAATATTTTGGCGAAGGATAATAGGGTAAGTACACTGAAAACCGAACCTGATAGGACCAATAACCTGGCTACCATCGACTTTTCATCATCTTTTAACTGATTAAGCAGATAGTAAATTAATATTGCTCCTACTGTTACCGTTGTGATTCCGGGAAGGAGCAGGGCTTCCATTTTATTAGGTGTTTTCAACAATGTTGCCAGAACGTATGAAATTCCGATTATTGTAACAGGGAGATCATATTTAGCGACTGAGAATTCGAGCTTGCCCGAAGTTATCACTCTCACAGCTCTTACTAAAAGTACTAATATTAATCCGTAAAATAATAAAGCGATCTTTGAAACCACATATGGATTAGGGGATATTGAAAGCGTAAAAACAGGCAAGAGTAAAATAATCGCGTAAATAATATATTTTTCAATTTGGGCAAATAGTTTTTCCATATTTTTAAAGGACACAGATATAGCAAATTGGAAACAGATCTGACAAATAATCCTTTTATCCGTGTACTTTTGTGTTTTTATTCTGTTCTATCCGTGTTTCCTTTGTCAAGTCCCAAAATAGACTATTTCATAAAATAACTTTGTATATAAGAGTTATTCATTTAAGTACTTAAGTATCATTAACTACTAACTAATAGATTATATTTGAGTATATTGAATGGGGAATATGGAATAATAGAATATATTTCATGATATTAACTAAAAACTAACAACTAATAATGAATAACGATAATTTAAAGTTATATAATTTTTAATTATAATTATTAGCTCTTCGCTATTAGTTATTAGTTGAAAATAGATTATTTTCCGAAATTGATCAATCCTTCGGCAAAGTTTACAGTGAGCAAGTCGAACTGCTCAGGACTTCTGAACTACTTACCGAAGTTCAGAAGCCAGATTGCGTAATCTATCCCATCGACTTTTCCGGAACTATTAAAATCACCATATTGGTAACCGCTTAAATTTTTGTTGTAATTGGTAAGCCAGATCGCATAGTCAGCCATATTAACCATTCCATCTCCATTGGCATCCCCGGGTTTTAGAGAGGGCGTGGGGGACGTGATTCCTGTCGGAGTAGGGGTAGATGTTTTTGTCGGTGATGTTGAAGGTGCCTTTAGGGCTGTCACAAGATTTTGTATGTAATAAAGGTCTCCTACGGCAAAATGGGGTGCATCGATGTATTTTGCCATTTCCTCGTAGGAATCGCCTAAAATGTAGGCTTTAGCCTGGAAAAGTGAAGGGGCATCGTATAGAAGCTGATTTGTTCCTTCCGAATTAGTAGATTCGAAATTGTGTACGAACCAAAAGGGAGCAATATTGATGTATTCATTTAAAGCAGTCTGTATTTGGTTTTTAATATTTTCACCCATAAAATTACCAAGCTCCGGTGTTAAAAACATAAAATTACGGGCGATGCCAATTCTTTGGCGGCTATTGGGAAAAGTGTTGTTGTAATAGGGGTCCAGAGCATTAATGTCTTTGTAAAAAGTTTTTCTCTGATCTTTCCACTGGTTGAGCTTGGTTTGGATAGCAGTCCGTGTGTAACCGTTGACGGTATCACCCATCTGACCGGCTGTTTGCTGAAGATCCAAAAAGCCTGTCAGTCCCATAACGGCCCGGTTGATTTTCCACGGCCCGTTAATGGAGTTCATGTCAAAGGATCCGCTCGGGCTAAGCTGGCTTTTGGTGCGGTTGTAAATAGTCAAGGCATTGTCGGGGAAAAGCGAGGCATATTTTGAAAGTCCGTAGTACTGTGACTGGTCAAAATAACCTGTGTTGGGGTACAGGTTTCTTTTCGCGTCCAAATCGTTCGGCAGATCCGCATATTCGCGCTGGACTCCGACGGCAAACCCCCGATGGCCGTAAAAATTGGAGGCAAAAAAAGTGTTGTATTCGGTTTCCATGTAGGTTTTGAGGCCGGGCTGGATTGAAGCCGAAACGTAAGGATACGCCATGGCCAGAGTCATCAGGGTATCTCCGGGGATATAGAAATGATCTTTGAGGGTCCAGATATGTTCTTCACCGTTCACCTGACCGTCATTATGGTAGCCGGACCTGAGCCTGCCGGCGGTAATCATTTTCTGTACTTCTCTGTCAAGCCTTGTTTTAAGTTCATCTTTGGAAAAAGTTCCGGGAGTAGTATAGGAGGTACTGACAGTCCCTTTAGTAATCTTACCTTTATTTACAGACCCGCCGTTTGGACCCAACGCGTAAAGAATGTTCATTCTAATGAAAAATAGTTTTCCCTGATAGGGGATTATCGGATTTTGTACACCATGACAGCCGTAAACACCGTTAGCACTGCCCGTTCCGGCATCGAAATAGCTGTGTAGGTCATCATCCCAAGGATCATTGGGAAATTCTTTCCATGTTTGGGAGACTCCCGGTAGAGAATCTTCCCCCCAATACCATTTGAGATTTGTTGAAGTCGGATTGGTTACGTCGTAAATTGCAATGCCGTTACGGTCACACAAATGCGCCCAATAAATGATATTACCGCCTCCGGATATGGCAACCGGTTCATCCGCAGCTTTATTGCCATTGGCAAGGTTCAAGTACTTGGTTCCTATTTTCCATCCCATAACTTCTGCTATAGGTATCCCGCCTCCGGCACTTCCGGAGCGTATATTTGTTTGATAAACAACATTATCCGGCATGACAATCGGGGGGTAGCCGTTTCCGGATTTTGTGCCCACAAAAATGATCGGGGCGTATTTACCGTTATCATAAGTGTATTCTGAGAGGTCGGACAGGTTTAGAACCAAATATGTCCGTCTCCATGGTTTTTGGGCTAAGTAATTCTGGTAGCGGGTGCCGTCAAGGACTGTGGAACCGAGTACCCAAGGCCAGGGACCGTTTGATGATGAGGCGGTGAAAGTAGACAAAGGTTCCGTGCGGGAAAAGAAATCGTCACGTTCTAAACCATTTACGTAATCGTCATAATCTCCCAGACCTAAATCCTGTACACCGAAGATATTATTGGCAATACCGTTTCTGTAGTACGGTGCTCCGCGGATGATCAGTTTGTCCTGATATATAACCGGCCAGTAGGAACGGAAACCTTCACCCGGTAGTTTTTGGCTTTTACTTACAAGGCTGCCGGTTCCGGCATCCAAAGCATAAGCGTACATATCATTACTCGCAAAATATATTCTGTTATTGGATTGATGGTACACGGCGGGGAATGATATTGGTCCCAGGGGATTTTGGTTTGCCTGAGGATATTGCCAAGCCAAGCTTCCATTACTTGCATTTATGGCATAAAAATAACCATCCCGGCTTCCGGCATAAACTTTGAGTCCGTTTCCCGAATTGACAACAAGAGGGTTTGTTTCAAACCCGGCTTTGGCACCGTCAAACATCCACATCTGGGTACCGGTTGATGCATTGAGTGTGCGTATAGTATGGTCGTATCCGCTGATATACACGACGTTTGATAAAACTGTAGGAGCGTCTCCCAATGGCATGGGGGTGTTAAACCTCCAAAGCAGATTCCCACTAGTATCAAATACATAGAGGCCGTTGGAGGTTGCAAGGAATATTTTGTTTTCCGCAGCTATTACCTGTACTTTCGGATCTATAAATGCTTCTATAGGCCGATACCACTCTATACTGGCGTTGCCGACTGTTGCCGAGACCCATGAAGTTCTCTGGGGATTAGCTCCGGCCATATACCAATCGGAGGAGGTTTGAGCATATACGTCAGAATGGAAGAGTAGAAGAGTGAAAGAGAAAAAGATGAAGGATAAGATGATAATTTTTCTCATATATTTATTATTAATTTTCAATTTACATAATTTAAATTACAAATTACGATAAACAAATGGTTCGACAAGCTCACCATCAATTTATCCTGAGCAAGGTCGAAGGACAAATCACAATATCCAATAAATAAACAAATTACAGCATACAAATTACAAACAATTTTTGTAAATTGTTAATTGTATATTGTTTGGAACTTGGAATTTGTTCATTGGAATTTTACTTCCCGAAATTGATCAATCCTCGGCAAAGTTTACAGTGAGCAAGTCGAACTGCTCAGGACTTCTGAACTACTTCCCGAAATTGATCAACCATATCGCATAATCAATCCCGTCGACTTTGCCTGAAGAATTAAAAT
>CAYREZ010000054.1:0-7815 GCA_964423565.1 uncultured Gammaproteobacteria bacterium
TATTCCGCCCAGTCCGTACATAATTTCTTTTGACATGCTAATCACCTCCTCAGGCTGTTGGCCTTATCTAATAATACATTAATCGTATCTCTTGGAGTATGAACTTTTTGTGAAGATTTTAATCCTTCAGTTTCACTCAGGATTAACCCTGAGCCTGTGGATGGGTTAATGTTCGTGACCATCTCCCCTCATCATAAAAAAATGGAGTAGTGGGCAGGCGAGAAGTATGCCATAAGTTAATAACGATTTAACGGGGACTTTGAAAACACTTACTGCTATCACTGCTGCTACCAAAAGAACTATACAAATACCGATAGTTTTTGAGATCGGTTTACTATTTTTCGGAGGAAAATTCTGCTTCATACATAATATTGTACTTATTAGGCCATTAAGAATTTATGAAGAAGCTAGGAAGAAATTTTTGCCAAAGGTAATTCGATAGATACAGAGGTGCCATTCCCATGTTTGCTTTTGACAACAATCTTACCTTGATGTGCGTTTACAAGCGCTTGTGCGATTGATAAACCCAAGCCTGAACCTAAAGTTTTCTCCGTACCAGTACCTCTATAAAAACGGTTAAATATATTCGCTAAGTCTTTCTTAGATATACCAATTCCTGTATCTTTTACAGAGAAAATTGCTGATGCATTTTGTTTCTTAAGTGATAGGGTAATTGTTCCATCCGAGGGAGTAAACTTGACTGCATTATCAATTACATTTAAGAAAGCCCTCATTAATTTGTCTTCATTTCCTAAAACCTTGACATTATTCTCAATATGAGTGATAACTTTTAGATTTTTTTCTAAAGATAGTTTCCCCAAAATCTCTTTTAGTTCTTTTGACATTTTTGATAAATCTATTTTTTCGGCTTTACCTCTCGCGTTATCAGATCTGGTCCAAGCAAGATCTAAAATGTTTTTGAGAGTTGAAGAAATATTATTAATATCGACAAGTGTTTCCGAAAGTGTATTTTTATATTCCGGAACTGTTCTATTTTTGGAAAGGCTAATTTCGACACCACTTCTTAGAGTTGAAAGTGGAGTCTTCAACTCATGAGCAAGATCTCCTATTAACATACGTTCCCGTTCAAATGCTTCGCTGATTCTACTTAGCATTGTATTAAAAGTTTCAGCTAACTCTTCAATTTCATCGCCAGTGTTGGGTTTTTTAACCCTCTCGGTTAAGTTTTCAGAACTTACCCTTTTTAATTTATCCGTTATTTCGGTTAGCGGACTTATTGCCCCCTTTGCAAGTAAAAATCCACCGATTATTGTGGGAATTACAAGCACAACATAAATAATACCTAAAGTTACCAAAAGATTTTGCAGAGACTTTTGGACTATTTCAATAGGATGGGCCATAAGAACGACGCCCAACAAAGAACCGTCTTTAATAACAGGAGTTACTCGAAAACGAAGAGGTAATTCACCGACGGTCTTATCTGTAAAAAACGGTTCCTTAGTGTTTATTACCTTTTGAAACATTTCATCTGTAATTTTTCCGGGCAGATCAGATTTAAGTGAGCTGGAAATTGTGTTGCCATCTTTATTCAAAACTACTACAAGCATACCGGGTATTCCGCTAAATTCTTGCAAGAATGATTGCCTGGCAATTTCCTGGTACATGCAACATTCTTGGCGAGTCAAAACTTCTACCACTTTTTCAGAGTGGGAAGTCAAAGCACTGTCCGTATTAATATAAAGAACATATTTTGTCAGAATAAAAAATCCTATGGCAAGAAAAGCAGAAAAGATAACAAATGCGGAAACATACCAAAAAGTTAGTCTAAACTTTATGCTTTTAATATTCATAGCAATTTCAAGGAAACCCCGCTAAACGGGGAGGAATTGAACTTGATATATCATTTCCATTCAAATGTGAAACCACCGAGTTAGACTCGGTGAAAAATATTATAAACTCTCACTCAAGCGATAACCCACGCCATGCACGGTATGTATCAGTTTCTTATCCGACGCTTTGTCGACTTTTCGCCTGAGAGATGCCACAAAAACATCTACGATATTACTCATGCTATCAAAATTATAATCCCATGCATGTTCTGTGATCATTGTACGGGTAACAACTTCGTCTTTGTGACGAAGCAGAAGTTCGAGTATAGAAAATTCCTTTGGAGTAAGAGTGATGTTTTTATCTTTTCTTGTAACAGTGTGTTTAATCGGATCTAATACCAAGTCAGCAACTTTTAAAATGGGAGAGGATTCTTGCTTACTTCGTCTTATTAAAGCTTGGAT
Source organism: uncultured Gammaproteobacteria bacterium (assembly GCA_964423565.1). Classification (GTDB taxonomy): domain Bacteria; phylum Patescibacteriota; class Microgenomatia; order UBA8517; family UBA8517; genus CAYREZ01. Next base: position 2,253 of record CAYREZ010000054.1, read on the forward strand.
TCTTGATCTAAGCTCTAAAAATGAAAAAGGTTTGGTCATGTAGTCGTCGGCACCGCTATCAAGTCCAGCAACTTTGTCCTCAATTGTCGTTTTAGCGGTTAACATTAGAATCGGAGTTTTTATATTTTTGTCGCGTAAGTTATGACAAAGAGTAAGTCCGTCTACTTTAGGAAGCATGATATCTAAAATAACAAGGTCATAGATCTCTCCCTCCGCCAAATATTGACCCTCTTCTCCGTCATACGCAACATCGACTGCAAACCCATCTTCGAGTAACCCCTTTTTAATAACATTCGAAAGTCTCTGCTCGTCCTCAACTAACAATATTCTCATACATTCGTATTATATTATAAATTTATGAAGAATTTATGAAATTCTCCCCACCTTACGGGTGGGGTTTCTCTTCTGAAAGAGAATTACATATAAGCAGAGCTTGATACTGCTACCGCATTGTCAGATTTCAATTCCTCAGTGCTGCAAATTTTGGCAAAGGCTAGTAAAGAGGGCCTGGTGGAGACATACGTGTCGGATTCTTCTGTTCGATTTCAAACTCTTTCTCGTAGATTACAAATCTATTAAACATCCTACTTTCTTCTTGTAACTTACTCACCGAAACTTTTTCATAAAACGGCCTTATGGTTTTCGGAAAAACCCTAAGTTGTACTATTATGCTGTCGATGGGTGCACTACTTGAAACATACCCCGAATCAATTTTTACTGTATACACCAGAAATGCAAAGAGACTAGTAACGCAAAGGATTAGCCAGAATTTAGATTTTCTTCTTAGAAGGGCTAGAATACTGACTAAACCTAATACTATTCCGATAATAGAAATCCTCAAAATAGAATAATAAGCAACATAAGGAAGTGTGTATCCCATACTGACTTCTGAAATTCAGGATAACATTTTTCAAATTGGCTTAAAAGATCGAGAAAGAAAACAGAAGTTTTATTTAGTTGTTTTCTTGTATTCAACTCCGGATATACTCTTAAATGTCTTTTTATCAGCTATATGGTAATTGTCCAATTCCGTGTCAGTCATCGCAAGTATTCCAATGATTCGTACTCTGGGTAAGCCAAAAATATTGTATATTTCATCACCTACATTTTGGAATATTCTAGCCTTTTTCATCATTTCTGCCTCTTCAGCTCCTAAAATAATATCTCCCGTTCTTTGGGGATATGATCCTTGTGCAATTTTTAAAGCACCTATATCATCTACTTCAAGAAAGACTTTTGTTTCTCCATCTTTAATTACTAATTTTGTATTTCCTTTTCCCAATAGCTTTTCAGCTGATACCGTCATTGTTTTAGTGTCTTCTGTCTGCATACTTTTCTCGCCACTTGCCATACTTGAACTAGCATTTGCAAATTGAATAAACATGAAGGTAAATGCGATAGCCATGAAAGCCGGTGCAAAAGCCGATACATAATCTTTCTTTCCAGGCGTAAACCTTCGCAAAATCAGTGAATTACCGACTACAGAAATGGAGCTAAGTGCCATTGCAAGACCTGCAAGTTCCGGTTTTAAAACTAAGCCTGCAAAACTGAAAATCCTTGCAGCAATAGGAATCCCGATAACATTATAAAAAAGGGCAAAGAACATATTTTGTTTAATCTTGCTCATAGTTGAGCGGGAAAGATCAATTGAGGAAACAACATCACGTAGGTCGTTTTTGATAATAACTATTCCGCCCGTTTCCATGGCAACATCAGTTCCCGAACCCATGGCTATACCAAGATCGGCTTGGGCTAATGCCGGGGCGTCATTAATCCCGTCTCCGACCATAGCCACCCACCTACGCTTAGCACTCGCCTTTTCAATTCTATTCGAATACGGCTCGTGCTGTACAGTATCGGTGGGCAGGCTTTTTTCCCATTGCAACTCTCGAATCTTATTTGCTTTATCTTCAGGTAACACCTCTGCTAAAACGTTGGTAATTCCAACCTGTGAAGCAATTGCACGGGCCGTTCTCTCATTGTCTCCGGTAATCATATAAACGGTTATACCTCGCTTTGCGAGCATTTCAATTGCTTCTTTTGAAGTTTCTTTTACTGTATCGGCAACAGCAATCAGTCCCAACACCTTCTTTTTTGTTGACAGCACCATTACGGTTTTACCTTGATTTTCCAAAGAATCTATTGTGTATTTATGTTCCAAAAGTGATAACCCTAAGGTTTCGCTTGCAAGTTTTGGTTTACCGAAATAATAAGTCTCTTTACCAATATTGCCTTGTACACCAAATCCCGGGATAGCCTTAAATTCTTCGACTCCACTTAAGATAAGGTCCTTATCCTGGGCATTTGAATATATTGCTTCGGCAAGAGGATGTTCTGATTGTTTTTCCAAAGATGCTGCAATTTCTAAAATATCCGCCGACCCGATAATGTCGGTTACCTCAGGTTTACCTTTTGTTATGGTCCCTGTTTTGTCAAAAACGATGGTATCAATTTTGCACGCCTTCTCAAGCGGTTCTCCGCCTTTAACCAAAATGCCATGTTCCGCACCCTTACCGGTCCCAACCATAATAGCAGTGGGTGTTGCAAGTCCTAAGGCACAAGGGCAGGCAATGACTATGACTGCCGTAAAAGCCATTAGTGCAAAAGATAAAGTTGCTCCGAAAACAAAATACCATATAACAAAAGTGGCGATTGCAATCAAAATCACTGCAGGCACAAAAAACGCAGAAATTTTATCTGCAATCGCTTGGATAGGTGCTTTGGAGCCTTGTGCATCTTCAACTAGTTTAATAATTTGGGAAAGAGTAGTCTCAGAACCGACTCTTGTTGCCATAAATTCAAAACTTCCCGTTTTATTTATAGTTGAACCTATGACAAAATCGCCTTCATGTTTTTCGACGGGCAAGCTTTCTCCTGTAATCATTGATTCATCCAGCGCTGAACTGCCTCTGATTATTTCACCGTCAACCGGAACCTTTTCTCCGGGCCGAACAATAACTGTGTCTCCTTTAATGACTTCTTCAAGAGGAATGTCAAGTGTTTGGCCGTTTCTTACTACCCGGGCAGTTTTTGCCTGCAAACCCATCAGTTTTTTGATCGCTTCAGATGTACGACCTTTCGCTTTTGCCTCAAGCCATTTCCCCAAGATGACAAAAGTAATTAAAAATGCAGCCGTCTCGAAATAAAGTTCAGGAATTTTTGCACCTAAAAGTCCAATCAGTGAATTGTTAGTAATGTAATAATTAAAAAAATTAACGACACTATAGAAATAGGCAACTGATGTGCCGATTGCGATTAAGCTGTCCATATTGAACGTTTTCATCTTTAGCCCCGATACCATTCCTTTATAAAATCCGGCTCCAATAATAAATTGAACTGGAGTCGCAAGAATAAAAGATATAATCCCGACATAGGGAAGAAGTAACGTTGCTCCCAGGAAATTCGGGAAAAAATCAAAAACCATGAAGTAAATCATCGGGAAACTTAAAACAAAGCTCCATAGAAACTTCTTAAGGTATCCGCCGATTTGCGCCTGTTGTTTTTCCGCTTCCTCTTTTGTATTCGATGGATCAGACACAAGGGCTTTGTAGCCGGTTTTTTCTACCGCTTTTATAAGCTGAGCCTCAAAACTATGCTCACCGGCGAAGCTTTCAAGCTTGTTTATCAAATCCTCTTCTAATGCTACCGAAGAATCATATGTTATCGTTGCTTTCTCTGCAGCGAAATTTACACGCGCTTCCGTTACTCCAGTCACCTTTTTTAAAGACTTTTCAATAACACCGGCGCAGGATGTACAATGCATGCCAAAAAGAGATAAGGTAACTTTCTTATTCAAACTCCGATTTTCATCGGAGGAGTGAACAAACGCATCCGCTGGAATACTTTGCAGCTTGCTGCGAAGTAGTTTATGTCCTTCAGAAGTGACCTCTGTCGCAATTACAGGAGTTGTTTCATTTATTTCGATAACAGGTTCGTTATTCAGTCCTAAATTACCTTCAAATACGAATTCACCTTTCTTATCTTTTTTGACCGATCCTTTAATACTGATGCCTGTCGACAGAATGTTTTTAAGTGACATACTGTCATAAATAACTTGGCCGGTAACTTTTCCGTTGCCGTTAGTTTTTTCGATATTTTCAACCTCTCCTTCATATCCCGCGTTTGTGATTGCTTTTAGGATTAAGTCCCTATCTATTTCATGGCTTGCAGTCAAATAGCCCTCACCCGTTTTATGATCAACAGATACTGTTTCAACTCCAGGTATGTCTGAAATCTCATCTTTTATTAACATCTCGCAGCTTTTGCAGTGCATACCGTTTACGCTGAATTTGATTTTATTATTTCTGTTTATCATATGATCTTATACTCCATTCCTTCCAAAGCTTTTTGAAACTCGTCCTTTGTAATATCTCTTTCTAAAATAATTTCCGTCTCCCCAGTCTCGAAATCAACATTAACAGAAACAACTCCACTGATGGCCCCAAACTTTCTTTCTATAAGTCTTTTACAAGCTTGGCAGTGTGTACCTTTTATTGTGAGTTTGATTTTATTTTCCATAACAATTTTTTGAGAACTTGATATATCGAATTAGTAAATCCGTTATAATTAATTGACTGTAATAGTTCCCCTTGGAACTCCCATTGCACAAGTGATAGGGTATTTACCTGGTTTACTTGGCGTAAATTCAAAGACGAGTGTTTTTCCCTTTTCTAAAAATTGCGGGTTATCAGTTAGTTGAGGTATATAAATAGTACTCATACAACCGCTTCCTTCGTCTTTTACATCAACTTCCATGCGTACTGGTTTTCCGGCTTTAACAGTAAATTCGTAAGGAGAAATATCACTATCATTTGTATAAACTGTTTTAAGTAGTTGAACGCCACCTTCATTTTTTGCAGGGACAGGTGTTACTTCCACTCCAGCTTTGACCGCTTGCGCTTTTCCACCTCCGCAACCACATCCACCACCTCCACCTCCACAACTACCGTTAGCCGTGGGTTGCCCGAGAGGTTGAGGTGCATTTGCAGCTAATACCTGAGCCTCGTTATTGTTTGCTTGACCGTTGTTGCTCCCTTTTTCTACAACATTGAAACTTCCCGTATACATTCCCATACTGCATGAGAACTTGATAGTTCCTATTTCTTTTGGAGTGAACTCAATCACATTTTCCCCGGGATGAAGACTCTGGCGTACATTAAGTTTTGACGAAACAATACTGGACGCACATGAGTTGGGATCTTTTGAAGTTATTATCCATTTAACAGGTACGCCCACCATGACCGTAAACTTATTCGGTGAATAGCCACGTGCTGTTTGATCCATCCTGACTACTTGGACACCGTTATCTACTTTAATATCGGCTTTTTTGTCAGAAGCGGCATATGCATTTATTCTGCTTCCGATACTCGCAAGAGGATTTGTCCCCAATAGGTTCAATCCGTTATTTAAGTTAAAAAAAGCCAAGAGTGAAACTACAACACCGGCAAATTTGAAAAACTTTCGGGCAAAGACGCCTTTAATAGCGGCAGTTAAACCTCCGATACTTAAAAGCCCTGGTGCTGAACCTAGCGCAAAAATACCCATAATTGCGGCTCCTTGAGCG
>CAYREZ010000055.1:0-1767 GCA_964423565.1 uncultured Gammaproteobacteria bacterium
TTTTCCTGCATTTTTGTATCTTAGCAGGTTGTCCAGTTTTTGGGGTTAAGTATAGGATTTTACAAAAGCACAAGAGATTGCACTATCATACCGCCCGGGCAACAAAGAGCTTAGATAATACTAATAGGAAATAAGACTCGTCAACTCATCCTTTCAATTATTAACTAGGGCTTAAATTTGTATGATGATTTGGTAAGAATTCTGAAAGAAAACCCTTATTTTAGGGAGTAGGAAATTTATTACAGAGCGATTTCACCTCTGAAGCAACAGATCGCAAAAAGTCTTCTTTCTCAATTTTTACCCTGAATGCTTTTAAAAAGGTAGCTCGTGCGTCAGGTTTTTCAGGGAGTTTGTAAGGTTTTACAAACTCAATCACCTTCAAAATCCAGGCTGCAATTTGTTTGATTTCCGTCTCCTTCATGCCTCGAGTCGTGAGCGCCGGCGTACCGAGTCTTAGACCCGAAGGATAATAAGGCGGCATTATGTCGTTAGGAATAGAATTTCTGTTAGTCACGATTCCTGCAATCTCCAAAGCTTCGGCAACTACATTTCCGGATAACCCCAACGGTCTCAAATCAACTAAAACAAGATGGCATTCAGTACCCCCTCCGACCAATACTAATCCTCCTTTTTTCAACTCTTCGGCAAGCATTTTTGCGTTTTTTACAACCTGCTTTCCGTAGATTTTAAATGCAGGGTGCATAGCCTCCTCTAATGCTATAGCAATCCCAGCAGTAGTATTATTATGCGGACCTCCCTGCATGCCGGGTATTATTGCTTTATCTACTTTTGTTGTAATATTCGGGTCTTTCCTTACTCCCTTATTGGTAACAAGAATCATTGCACCGCGCGGGCCACGTAGTGTCTTATGGGTGGTTGTTGTTACAAGATGAGCATAAGGAAATGGCGACGGATAAACTCCGGCTATAATAAGTCCGATCACATGTGATACATCTGCAACAAGCCATGCTCCGGCAGAATCCGCAATTCCGGCAAACTTTTTCCAATCCAAGGCAAGAGGATATGCGGTGGTTCCAACTAACATTAATTTTGGCTTAACCTTTTTTGCCAATCTTTCGATCCTTAAATAATTTAATAGTCCTTTTTCGTCAATACCAAATTGAACCGAATTAAAATATTTACCTGAAAAAGTAACTTCGGGATGGCCGTGAGTTAGGTGACCTCCTGATGCTAGCTCGAGCCCCATGATAGTATCGCCGGGTTCACATAGAGCAAACAGAACTTCGGAATTTGCAGGTGATCCGGAATAAGGTTGGACATTTACATACGGCACATTAAAAAGTTTTTTAGCACGCTCAACCGCGAGTGTTTCAATCTCATCAATAATCTTGTTACCCTGATAATATCTTCGGCCGGAGTAACCTTCCGAATATTTGTTCATTAATACAGATCCAACTGCTTCACGGACGTATTTGCTCGCATAATTCTCCGACGGAATCATCATTAGTGTATCCCTCTGTCTTATCTCCTCTTTTTTAATCAATTTCTTTATTAAATCCATATATATAGCAATTGATAAGGTTAATTTATTAATTCTAATATTTTATCCGCTATAGAAAGAAACTGATCCTCTCCGCCAAGCTCATTTCATTCGCTAGGCGGAATCAGAAATGATCTGTTCTTGCTATATAGTCTCTTACCAATCGTTCATTCAGATTCCCGATTGTTCTGGCGTAATACCCTCTGGCCCAGAACTTCCCCCCAGGCAGTTCCCGTCGTAGCTCAGGAAACTGTTTTAAAAGATCG
>CAYREZ010000055.1:1811-7777 GCA_964423565.1 uncultured Gammaproteobacteria bacterium
CTTTCTTAAATACTTCTTCCGCAGCTTGTGATCTAACTCCACCAAATATTCTCCTCCTTCTTTTTGGGACAAATACGATGTGATATGAAAAATCCAACCTTGCATGAGATGTCCGAACGTCCATTTTACTTTCATATTACAATCTTCCCTTCCCCTCTCACACCACCAAGCTTGCCTTCGGCCTGCGCTTGGAGGATTGAGAACTTCCCATATACCTTATTAGCTATTAAGAATATTAATAAGTTTAGCGTATCCTTACGAGATCATCTAAAAGATTTAAACAAATTAACTAATTTAATATCAAAAGTAAACAAATCAAACTTTTCGTTTTTAGACTTGATAAGCAAAAAGCAATCAACAAATTCAATCCTCTCATTTTTATAAAGTTCGATAGCTTCAAAAAAGATCGATCGGCTTTCTACCTCAACATAATAAGTCGATATGATAGAGCTTATTATATTAATAATCTGATCTCTATCATAACCGTAATATTTATCCAGCGTAAACATTACTTCAAAAACTATAACTTCGGGAATCTTTAAAATTAACTTTGATCTTGATGCTTTTATAAATAGGTTTTCAACCTTTTTATGCTGACTGGGAATATCTTTAAGTAAAAAGCGAAGAATGGCATTTGTATCTAAAATCAATTTCTTCATTTACTAATTTTGGGTCGTCTTTTCCTAGAAGCCATATACTCTGAAAATAATTTATGAATTTGATTTGAAGATAGCGGTTTCTTGGACGTCTTTAGCGTACCTGATAATTCCAATAAATCTTTTACCGGTTCCATGATCATCCTACCCCCTTCAGTAAAAATATTAGCTTTACCCTTTTTAATCAGATTAAGCTTTTTTCTGATTTCAGAAGGAATAGTAATCTGCCCCTGAGATGTAATGGAAACTGTGTACATACATTAAATTTATATTATTACATTAATTTTGTCAAGTTACATTAATCCTCCGACGGAATCATCATAAGCGTGTTGCTCTGTCGTTCCTCTTCTAGCCTTATTAATTCGAATGTTTTGTCTTGTTTTTGCATAGTAACCAATTACAGCTTGGCCAAGCTGAGCTCGGTAAGCGTGTTACGCTGTCTTGCTTCCTCTAGTTTTATTAGCTCAAATGTTTTGTCTTGTTTTTGCATAGTAACCAATCAAACTTTGGCACTTCTTCGCCGCGTCAAACGCGGCTTCGTATTGTTAATGTTTCCGTCTGCCTATCTTCTTCTTTTTTATCAGGTCAAATATTTTGTTCATTACCTGAAGTATATCTAAATTAATGTTTGTTACAAAAATTTATCTCTAACTAAACAAAATATATCATTGGCAACTTTCTCTCTAGTTTGGTTCGCATTAACCATACTCCATCCGAAGATATCTGCAAGTTCCTGGTGAATTTTTCGATTTTTATCCCACCTACCACTTTGCTCAAAAATATGACCTACTTCAATTCCTGTTTTAAATCTATTACCATCTAATAATATTCCTAAATCTTCTTCCTGGAGTCCCCAATTTAGTTCTTCAAGAATTTTAAATGGCAAGCCAAAGGTCATTCCCCAAGCAAATCCTGTCCCTTTATAATCCTCTGCTATTACCCATCTACCTGTATTTAATTCTCCCATTAGAGTTGGTTCGTAATCCCTCCTGTTTTTTGCATAATGCGTTTGAGCAGCAACCACGGATGATTTTCTTCCGTGTCTTACTATTTCATTAATAATTGGTCCCGTCGGAGCTAAATCGTATATTGGATATTTTACCGAGACGACATCAATTCCGCGATTCCTCAAATTATCAACTAATCTAGGCACCTGCTCGGTTTTTCCCACATTATTAGATCCATAAATTGCAACAAACTTCCCTCTTTCCGGCATAAAAATTTATAAATTTTGGAGCAGGTTGATTTTATTACGGTCTTTCTTAACTCTGATTTTTTTAGCACAATCAATCAATCTTTACAACAGTTAAAAGAAGCGGTCTCTTTTGAAGAAATTTACACCATTCTTCCTTCTTTATACCTTTCAAGTCGCCAATTATAAACAGGCCTTCCACACCACCTATCTCCCTCCGGACACCTAGGTCTAATGCCTGCTGTCTGTCTTACCCCGCAAGGCGCAAGAAGCATGTCTTTTGCCTCCGGCAGTAATTCACCAACTTGTTCTACCTGTTCAACTGAAATAAAAAATATCTCCTCCTGGGCAAGGTAACACAATCTTTGTTTCCAGCGGTGTAACCAATCAAAAAGATCACCTGACTCAACGACTCGCAAAGTATTTGCATTTGGAAGTAGAAGTAATGCATATTCGGCAGGAATTCCTATATTGAGAGCTTCGGCAACATTACTATAAATTACTTCCATTTTTGCATCATATAACTGTTTTAACCCGGGATTTTCCCTAATTATCAGAGGAGTTATATAGTCGGGAGTACCGTCATAGGTTGCTTCAATCGGAGGTGTCGCACCCGGAGTTCTTCTGTGTCTTTGTCTTTGAGAATCCGCAGTATGAGAAAGTTTCGTGGCAAAGGTGACATTTAACTCTCTAAGAGAAGTGGTTAATGGATCCATCATCCCTGTTTCAAATACATCTGAAAGAACTGGATTCTGAGAAGGATCTAATACCCTGCCTAAGGCTTCTTCGTCAGTCATACTAGCCAGCGGTCTACCTAAAATATTTCTAACTGTACTTGCCAACATCTCGCTTGCGTCATGTGGAAAATGCCGAAGTACAGATTGTGAACCATTGAGTTGCTCATCAAATTCTTTTCTATACACTTTAAGATTATCCCCCTGACCTACAGTATCGGATTGACTTGAAGATAAAGGCACATCCAATTCCTGCAAAATACTTGGGTCGCGCCCCGCGACTTCCTGAATCATTCTTCCAATAATAAATCTACCTTCATCTGAAACATTTGAAAATCCACTTGATCTGAATAATCTAATAAGTTGAAGTTCTGACAGAGTATGATAAAAAGTTGTTTTTTGTCCTATTGGGAGAACATAACGCGCTACTTCTTGGGCAACTTTCTTTCCTTTTGACTCGAGCCTATCGGCAGTCGACTCAACTCGCCATCCTTTTTCTGGATACATTTTTCTAATCCGCCTGTCCGCCTCTTCCCTTAAAGGTTCGAGTATTTCAAAATAGGCATTATTTGCATAAGAGGCAGCATTTAAATATTTCTCTCTTTGTGACGTACTCAAATCATTAGGTACTAAATAGTTTCCTTCCTTCGCCTCAACATATCTCTGACTTTGTTGTTCTGAATTATAAAAAGGGTGGGCGTGAAACCAATCGTGCGTAACACTTCTTGTAGCTCCAATGATTTGCATAGTCATATGTTGGTGCATTCTAGTAGTATGATGCCCTGCCTCTAAAGTGCTATCTGCGACTCTCTGAGATTTTTCATCTTCCCTTATTCTCATTCTTGCAATCCCGGGTGCATAGCATTGAAATGCGGTCGTAACGGCAATATCTCGTGCTCCATAAATTTCTTCACTATCCGGAGGTCTGGAAATTAACGAAAGTTTGACTTGAGGAGGATCTTCGAATTTTTGTCCCAATCCTATATAATCTTGATCTCTGTGTTTACGAGGGTTGTCTTTACTATGTTCTATTGTCATTTATCCTATAAAGCAGGAGGAAACTATTAATTAAAACAAATTACATCTTAGCAGTTTTTTTGTCAACCGAAGAAGTATTTAGTATTTCTTAAAAGTAAGTGGTTTCAATAAGTTTCGCAGGGATATCATTCCACCTCCTTTGTCCTCTTACTCTTACAGGCCGTTCTGTTATTTCAGTACCATCATCAAACTTTTCTCCCGTAGGTCTACTTACTGTAATTTCGAATTGACCTTTTCTTACGTCAACTCGAATCGGAACACCGTCAATTTCTCCTTTAAAAAAGGTTCGACCGCGTTCAAATCTAGCTACACCCGCTGGGCTATTTACTACCTCTACTCCCGAAACTATCTTTTTAAAATTACCTATTACGCTATTCAATCTCTCACCTAATAAACTCAAATTAGTCACCCCCTTTTTAATATTCTTCAAAACCAGGTTCTAGTTCATAAATAAATTGCGTGTCAAAACCCGCTTCTCCATTTATTCTTTTCCTCAATTCCCCGGTAATAATTCCAACGCTTGGCTTGAAAAGTTTCTTTATCGAATTAATATCATCCAACTCTTGCCAAAAAAATCTGCCTTCTTTACCCTGTGATTCAAAATTCCCATTGAATGAATCCGAAAAGCAAATATAGAATAGGCCATCTTCCAAAATCTCTTCACTTTTATTTTTTCTAATCTGGCGGATATTTCCAATCAATTTGAAATCTGCTTTTAAACCGGTTTCCTCGAATAATTCTCTTTTTGCAGTATCCAGCAAATTCTCTCCAAAGCGAATTTTTCCTGACGGAAAACCAACATAACCATACTGAGGGTGTTTTCTTCTTTCATATAAAAGCACCTTATTTTTATCCAGCAAACACATATAAACACTTACTTTAAAGTTGGGTGGATTTTTTAAATCTTCCTCGTCAATATTGGTAACAATAGCCTTACCCTCACTAGTCAAAAGATAGACTGTTCCGGATTTTTTCAATAAGCCTTTTTTGACTAATTGCTGGAGATGGTAATTAAATAAATCGTTTTCTACATTCTCGATTTTAAGCTGTGAATATTTCGCGCCACTTTTTATAAATCTTGATTTGTGCAAAATTTGTCTTTGTATCTCGTGGTCAATTATAGAGTTCGCCATAGTTTGTGCCGATATTAAACCCTGGGGATATACTAATCAAGCGAAGACATCTTCGGTAATGTACAATACACAAAATCTTATAATATGGCTGAACATAGTCCAAAGTCGTACGATGTTCTCTTAAGTCCTATTTATCGGGAAAAATTTGAACATGTCCATAGTAAATTTATTGATCTTATAGATAAATTTACTAATCAGGATTATAAACCACTTGGTGTTTCCGGCTATACACATGAACAGGAAAAATATCTATCTCTTTCTATGGCAATTGCTACTAACCCCTATTTATTACAACTTTCGCATTGTTCTCATAGGGCAGTTTCGGCATGTCTGATTCAAGAGTTTAAAGATAATCCTCCACAAGAAGTCATCGAAAATACTATACGCATACTCTATTCTTCGGGTAAAATAGGAGCTTTTTTTGTAGACGATGATTCATCATATCTACTTACGCACGGATTTAACAATTGGTTTGAACAAACTGGCGAGGATATACCTGATGATTTGCATTTGGACTGCAAATTTATACCGGGTGTGCCGTGGGAAATTGAAAGACCTTACCTTAAACAACTTCCCGATTCTCTCCAACTAAGTTCTTACGAAGAGGTGGATAACGTATGTCCCAAAAGACTTAAGGGTATTGAATGTAATATCATTCATGCAGAAAAAAGTGCGATAATGACAGCACAAGCACTTAGAGAGAATTTTGAAATGCCGCCTCCGACAAAATCATTTCTTACGAGTACTTGGGTACCGTGTTTGAATTGTATCGGACTCGTTGCTAACCACGAAGTCAATTTCGGCACACCATTGGATGTATTTTCTATTTATAAAGCTTTTGAAGACCCCGAAGATAAATATAATGCGCTCGAGATAGGAGATTATTTACAAAGAAAATCATTAGGTATTTATTCGGGACCCTACCTCGCTATTAACAAAGTTCCCGGATACTGTTGGATACCAGCCATTCCCGAAAAACAAGCCGTTATTCAAGATCGTCTTTTTAAAACTCAAGAATTTTTAACTAATGATCCTAAATTGCAACTCTTAATAAATGCTTGGAGTATTAACTCTGAGTAATATCGAATTTAGAATCTGTATTTTTCAATCAAAGTCAATTTCTATCTCCTATCTCTTGGCATACCGCCAACCATTTTGTGCCTTGCACCGGATGATGGTATTCTACCTCCGGCCTTGTTTAGTATCTCTCTTT
>CAYREZ010000056.1:0-5159 GCA_964423565.1 uncultured Gammaproteobacteria bacterium
TACGATATCAGATTAATCGTTCGGCTTGTCAAAACCCGCTTGCAATTTCCGCCAGAAATAAAGGCGATGTACTTCTGTCGTCTAAGCAGAGTTAACTTTTTTTCGCCACCTACCGCCTGCAGAGTGGTTTTTATTAATTTTTGCAAATCTTTCTCTTTGTTTCTTTTCCTTATTCAGCTGCCTGTCTACAATAGCTTGGCATGTTACATCAGGACAAGCTGTTTTAGTTCTGGTAACAATCGAGTTTCCAAGTAGCTCTTTATACGTACCTACCCTAATCCTCTGTTTTCCACATCTAATACAAGGATTGTTCTGAGTTTGTATTTGCATAATTTTAATATCTTCCGCCTCTTTGCGGCCTTCTATTATTACCGAATGATCTTCGTTTATCGTTATCGAATCTTCTTGAACCAAAATTCCTATCAGTATTTTCAGGTCTTGGCCGAGCTTCGCTTACTACAATGGTTCTTTCTTCAAGAACTGTGTTATTCAAACCCTTAGTGGCTTTTTCTGCATCCTTGTCATCTTTCATCTCAACAAAACCGAACCCCTTGCTCCTGTTTAACATTCTGTCGACAATTACGGAAGCGGATACTACCTCACCATATACACTAAACATTTCGTTTAGTTTTGCATCAGTAACACTGTAGGGAAGTCCTCCAACAAATAATCTTTTAGCCATATTTATTCACCACCTCTCTTTATTACACTTCTCACTTCTAATGGATAAAAGATTAATTCAAACCGTATCTTTATCTTGACACTAGAGGGAATAGATGTACTTTTTAGCCTAGTATTAATAGGCAAGATCATTATACCACGAACTCTGAAGTATTATTAACTGGTTTCAAAACTTGTTCATATAACCTAGCGTAAACTCTCAAAGCTAGCCAGAAAGCCGAGTTTTGAACGGGTTCTATTTTGCTAGAAATAATTTCCAACGGTTGTTAATTCGTTTCCAAATTATATAAATGTCATAGTAGAAATGGCGGCTGGAACGAAATCGCTAATAGTTGTTTTTACTTAAGTATTTCCTTTATACTATATTTTATGGGAGATGGTGAAAATAGGGAGGAAGTGAATTGGGTCAGAGGTCCGAAGTCAGCTGATTTACCAAAAGTGCCAATCATTAAAATTCTAAACGCTCACGAACAAAGAGGAATCGAAGTAGAAGTTCCAAGTGGAAATGAGGGAAAAGCTTCCGTAATAAAAACAGTTGTAACTGGGTTGCCGGCTCCAACTAAAAAAGATTCTGCCGAAGAATAAACGTAAAAATATTATATTACTCTACAACTACTGTTCCTGTCCATGAAGGGTTCAAGTGGTCGTGATATTTATAGGTTCCTGGAGTTTCGAATACCAAAAATAGAGTTTGGCCGTCTTCGAATTCCCCTAAGTTTAAGGGTGGGTAATCTTGATGGCTCGGATGAACTGATGAATTAACAGTTGCATTTCCCCCGCTATTGTTAGTCCATGTAACTTTCGTACCTGCTTGGACTGTAACGGTTTGCGGGGTAAAACCTACGTTCGTTAGAGCAACAATTGTCTGCAGTTCAGAATCTGTTGATGGCTCTTGTTCGCTGATACCGGGCTGTGTCTGAACCTGGTCCTTACCTGTGTTTTGGTCGGTTAGGGGATAAGGACCCTCCACTCCTTTCTTTGCTAAAACAAAATAATAAATGAGCCCGTATACTACTATTCCGATAACTGCGTAAATTAAGATCCATTGCCAGATCGGCATTTTCCTATATGCTTTTTTTACATCCGACTGATTTTCCTCCATTAAAATTAATTGAACCACTTTTTTACGGTTCAGTCAATACCAACCATGATTTTCTAATTATTAATATTTGATTGTGAGAAATATACTTAATCTGATATAATAGTTAGTACCCGATAAATTTCAAAGAGGTCGGGTTTTTTATTGGAGAACCATAATATGAATATAAGAAACATCGCTGTAATTGCCCATGTTGACCATGGTAAAACTACTTTGGTTGATGCACTACTTAAACAAACCCATGTGTTCCGGGATAATCAGGAAGAAATGGATCAAACTCAAATAATGGACAGTAATGAGCTTGAGCGCGAACGTGGGATAACTATTTTGGCTAAAAACTGCTCAATCCGGTATATGGATACGAAAATAAATATTATCGATACTCCGGGCCACGCAGATTTTTCCGGTGAGGTTGAAAGGACACTCGGCATGGCAGACGGAGCACTATTAATTGTAGATGCGGCAGATGGACCAATGCCTCAGACTAGATTTGTATTAAAAAAAGCGCTTGATCTGGGATTAAAAATAATCGTCGTAATCAATAAGATTGACAAAAAATTAGCAAGGCCGGAAATTACCTTAAATAAAGTTGAGTCATTATTTTTAGAATTAGCAAATGACCAAAATCAGCTTGATTTTGAAGTATTATACGCAATCGGCAGAAATGGCGCAGTTTATGATAAGATCCCTGAAAATCTGAACTCACAAGGCAATATAGTTCCCTTACTGGAGTCAATTCTTAAAAACACACCCGCACCGAACTATAATCCCGGTAATTTTAAAATTAGTATCAGTTCACTGGATTACGATACTTATCTCGGTAGGATTGCCATCGGCAAAATATATAGCGGAAAATTGACAAAGGGAATGAAGGTTGTTGTATCGGATGCGGTTTCTAAAATAAGAACCGTCGAAAAAATTACGGTTTTTGAAGGACTGAAAAGAGTTGAAGTAGAAGAAGCCTCCGCAGGGGAAATTGTAGCTTTTTCTGGCATCGATGATATTAAGATCGGCGATACCGTATCTGATCCCGCAAACCCCGAACCTCTTCCTCAGGTTGTAATAAGCGAACCTACTCTTCATATTGAAGTAGGTGCAAATACGTCACCTTTCGCAGGCCGAGAGGGAACTTTTACCACAAGCAGACAAATAGAAGAAAGGCTTTTTAAAGAACTTGAACATAATCTCAGTCTCAAGGTAGAAAAACTAGGGAATGGGAGATTTACCGTTTCCGGACGGGGAGAGCTCCATTTATCAATACTTCTAGAAACACTCAGACGCGAAGGGTTTGAACTAGAAGCCGGAAAACCCGAAGTTATTCTTAAAAAAATCGATGGCTTAATTCTGGAACCCATCGAAGAAGTTTCTGTTATCGTACCCCGAGAATTTATTGGAGTAATAAGCGAAGAATTCGGCAAAAGATTGGCAAAGATACTAAAGATGGAACAGATTAACAATGAGGATTCAGAATTTATATTTCACGCTCCAACTAGGGTTTTAATAGGACTACGAAGTTACCTTCTTACACAAACAAAAGGAACGATTATTTTTAATTCAATAATTGCAGGAAACGAGAAAATAGGTAAAACTCTCCCTAAAATGAGAAAGGGTGCACTAATTGCAAGCCAATCGGGTGAGGCACTTTCTTACGGCTTGGAAAATGCCCAAGTCAGAGGAATAACGTTTATCAACCCGGGTACGAAAGTTTACGAGGGTATGATCGTGGGAATTAACGCCAAAGATGAAGATATCTCGGTTAATGTTTGTAAAGGAAAAAAGCTAACGAATATGAGATCGAAATCCTCCGATGGTGTTATACAACTAACTCCGGCGACAGTACTTTCACTCGAGCAGTCGTTAGATTTTCTCGAAAAAGACGAGCTTTTGGAAATTACCCCCAAGTCACTCCGTTTAAGGAAAAAATACTTAAGCGAATTGGAAAGAAGAAGAGTCTCTAGAAAACCCAGCGACCAATACTTAATGGCGCGTTAACATAATCTATATGACGTCCCCCTCGCTAAGGCTGTTATACTATTAGCGTGATCAAGGAATCTCACCACCATTCTCCTATCGCGGAAACTACCCGCGATGCTTTCGGGTTAATTCTGAATGGTTTTAATTTTGAAGTATCTGGGCAGGAGCATCTAGACTTCTTAAGGGATCGGGCTAAGAATAATGCTATATTCGCGTTTTTTCCACACACAGGTCACTTGGACTCTATTGCTGTAAGGGCGGCGGTTCCAAAGGATCTTAGAAGTACATTAATGTATCCGGCTGCGGCAGATTATTGGTATGACGGCAAAGTCGGTAAAATAAGATCCAAATTCAGCTCACTTTTTGTGCAAAATTTTCCTATTAATCGGGGTAGATCCGGACAATCCAGTATTCTGGAAGGGTTAGATCAGGCAGAAATGTATCTTGACGGAGGCTATTCACTTGTTGTTTCTCCGGAGGGTACTAGATCAAACCTGCCTTTGGAGGAAAGAATTCTTCATACTGGCGTTGCCGAATTGGCTTTAAAAACCGGAAAACCAATTATTCCGGTAAAATTATACGGACTTGAAGGCGTAATGCCTAAGGGAAAAATAGTACCTGAATTTAAAAGAAATGGGGAAAAAAGGGATGTGAGAGTATGCTTCAAAAAGGCGTTGAGTATTGATTGGAGCAATGTTCCTCTATCTCATTCACTTGCAAGAAAACAAATAACAAGGTTGCTTAATAATATATTTTTAGAGCCTTGATTAGTTAATTTATGTATTCGGGAAAAAGTACAGATTAATTTTCTAACTGCTATAATTTTAATATGTATAAATTATCACCATCGGATTTTAAATATTTATACGAAGACTGTAAACATTGTTATTATCAAAAGGTGAAAGGCTATATAAAAGAACTTCCTTCGATCGGAATGCCCGCAGTTTTTACTAAAATGAACAGTCTTCTGCAAAACGCAATTATTGGCATGGATTTAAGAGAAATTAATTCACATTTACCTACCGGCAAAATTGAAGTCAAAGAAGGCTTTCTCAAATCACGTCCTATCCCGCCCTCAAATGATTGTTATATCGGAGGAAGGTTCGATATCGCATCACGCTTGGATGACGGAACTTACTCGGTAATAGATTTTAAAATTACAGACCCGACTGAAGATAAAATTCAAAAGTTTTTTGCCCAACTCCACGCGTATAAATTTGCTTTAGAGAATCCGGATTTTGGGGAAGTAAAAAAGGTAAGCAAGATGGGTATAGTAGCAATCAGTCCTGAAGAGATTTCCTTTCCGGGAGATAATGTAATATTCAAAGCTAAGCCAAAATGGTTTGAAATTACCGAAGATATGGATCGATTTTATAACTTCATTACTCAAATTTCCACACTTCTT
>CAYREZ010000056.1:5169-6489 GCA_964423565.1 uncultured Gammaproteobacteria bacterium
AAGAAAGGTGGTCATGTATAGTGGTTTCGAAATCAAAAACAAAATCTTCAAAATGACTTGCCATTCTAAACTTACATATTATAGAAGTTTATTTACTTATGGATTAGTTTATTATTTTCGTAGATAGATCTACTTCCCAATTTACATCGAGACAATTCTCAGGTTTTATTTTTGCAAAGCGAGTGTAAATAAATATGCCGACGTATCCGATAAAAGCAATTGGATGATTTACAAATTCTTTACATGAAGCTTTCATAATAGGAATAATTGGAATTTGATACTCTCGATCTAAATTATCGAAATATCCAATACTTTTCATCTCCATCTTCGAGTGTTGAAACCTGCTACTTTTTCGAAGGTGTTCTGTAAGATTTTGGGGATTACGAAAATAAAGATTTGTATCCCATAGACATTTATATTTACCGCCCTTTCTTTTATTTTCCAAATAAAAGTACGCATCGAGTGAGACAGGGTCTTTGCTTTTCGATATTTCGCTTTTTAACCATTGTGTTCGAAAAGCCATTAAGCGCCCGAGGACTGCTAAATAATTATCTCCACTATTCCAATTCCTGGCAATTTCATTCATAAGCCTTGTTCCAATATTAATCGATGCTTCAATGAAAGATTTAGGGTGGAGAGGTTCGCTTTTTATACCAATAAATGTGATTTCAGGTTGTTGCCTAAACGTACTTACAATTTTTGCAAAGGCATCTTTGTCAATTAATATATCATCTTGAGCTATGATTATAATATCATCAGTCGTCATATCCAAAATTTGTCTTTGTTTAGAAAACGCACTGCTGGGATAATCATTTTCAATTAATTCAACATCGTAAGTTTTAAGTGCTTTTTTCAAAGCAGCTTTAATTGGGGTGCGATCAGCAACAATTATTAATCTAAAATTTTCAATTCCGGTTGAGCCACGCACGGATTTAACTGCCTCAAGAAGCTGGCTTTTTCCATAGCAGGTAGTAATTCCACAGTTACTGACTGAGATTGTTTCATTTCAGACCTATAGTTTATCATGCTGACTATTCGTAGACAACATTGGAATATAATGTGTTACAATACAATTACCATAAATAACAAATTAACAGAAGATCTTATCCGAATTTTCTTCAAAAAGGGAGGTCGCATTAATAAGCATTATCTTTCAACTCCGATAATGAAGGGTCCTTCTTTAGTATATCTTAATGGCTGGTTTGGCGGCCAAAATCTGCGTGTTGCAATCCTAAAAGCCCTCGGCCAAAAGTAAACCTAACAAAGTTAAACTATGACATCCTCCCCCCTCTTACGAGCGGGGGTTCCTTTTCCAAAAAA
>CAYREZ010000056.1:6499-7572 GCA_964423565.1 uncultured Gammaproteobacteria bacterium
GGGTTTTCTCGAAACTGTTATAACCCATGATTTTTGCGATTAATAAATGTGGTCAATATTTTGAGGATAGCTTCACCATAACTATCTGCTCGGGTATGGGCGGTAAACATTCCTTCCTGTCCCTCAATAATAGTTTTTCTGGAAACCGCAGCTTGCTGGTTTAGAGGACCTTCAATTCTTATTGTTTCATCTCTATCTTCAGTTGCCACATAGTGGTTTTCATTTCCATCTTCGGACATATTCTAATTATACATTTTAACAGCAAGAGTATAAGTAAAATTTATGCACATACATTATGTTATGTTATTAATTAAATACCTATAATGTGTTAACATCCTTAATATGCCTAATGAATCGAAAATTCATGACGAAAGGTCTTGGGAAAAATGGCGAAGATCTGGTGCAATCGGAAATATGCTTACAGCAAAAACGGCACCTATGCGAAGAACCGCTTTACCTATTGTTGGAATAGGAGAAATACACTCAGGAAATGGTGGCGGATATGCTGTTTTATCTATCGGTGAAATGGTGGTTGATAGAGGTAAGGATTCTAGTGGTTCACCATGGGAAGTAACGGTTCCCGAATGTTACGCAGTTGTACCGAATCACGAATTTTCGGTAGGGCAAAGAATAAGAACTGGAGATCTTCCTCCGGGATCTACTACAGTAGAAGATTTTCTAAGACAGATAAAATAATTCCTTCTACAATCTACCACTAACATTCTTCTTTCCGCATACTTAAACTGGTTTCAAAACTTGTTCATATAACCTAGCATAAGCTCTCAAAACGAGTCTGAATGGCGAGTTTTGAAACGGGTTTTATCTTCTGATTAGCCAATTCTTATATTGTTCCCTTAACTTGCCTGTATCTATTGATTTGACTTGCAGGTATTGCAAGTAGTCAAGCACGTTCAAGGTACGGAAATCCAATTTTGCATATTTCTTCTGCAATGCTTCAATTTTATAAAGAATAATTTTCGGATTTTTATTATTATAAACTTCGAGTGAATAATTACCCTGTCCGGCTACTTCCTCAAGCTTCATAAACTGTTCTTTATAAGAAAGCGAGTCAG
>CAYREZ010000057.1:0-7555 GCA_964423565.1 uncultured Gammaproteobacteria bacterium
CAAAACTTCTGCAGGAAAACGGAGCAGTTCCAGGTAAAACTCTTTTTACACCCACAACTTTCTGGATTGACTTAACTCCTTCTGAAGACGAGCTTTTGAAAAGTTTTTCATCCAAAACCCGCTATAACATCCGTGTCGCGGAAAAACATGGGGTAAAAGTAGTTGAGAACAATTCTGATAAAGCGTTTGATAAATATATTGAGTTGACCCGCCAAACTGTTGAACGCCAAGGTTTCTACGCACACAGCGAAAAATATCACCGTCTGATGTGGAAATACCTTTATAAAATCCCAATTTCAAAATCCCAAATCCCAATAGCAAGATTATTAACTGCAAAATATAAAGGAGAAATAATAACAACATGGATAGTATTTGTTTGGCACGATTTTCTTTACTATCCTTATGGAGCTTCGTCCGATAAATACAATAATGTTATGGCAAATAATTTAATGATGTGGGAAGCAATAAAATATGGTAAGAAACTCGGACTTTCGACTTTTGATTTATGGGGTAGAGAGCCCGGAAAAGGTTTTACAAAATTTAAAGAGGGATATAATCCTCAAGTCGTCGAATTCTTGGGAACTTGGGATTTAATAACTTCACCACTCTATTGGCCTTACAGATTTGCGGAAGCAATCCGCTGGAGATTATTAAGAGCAAAAAGCAAATTTACAAAACCGAAGTTTTAATAATTAGAAACTAGAAAATTTATGCTTGATCTTCGCCAAACCCCAGAATATGCAAAATACATGACTTATATAGGTTGGGTTGTAGAAAAAAAGGGTAATACTTATTATTACATTAAAAAAATCCCTCTGCTTGGGTCTGTCCTTAAAATTCAACGACCCTTAAATATTAGCTATCAATACATCGATGTATTAGCAGTCAAATATAGAGTGTTCCAAGTCATAATTGAACCCAAAAATACTAATCAAATATCACGTATCACTTATTACGGGTATAAACAAAGTAAATCTCCTTCACTACCAAGTAAAACAATTCATATCGACTTAACAAAATCCGAAAAACAACTTTTGAATGAGATGCACTATAAAACACGATATAACATTAAATTAGGTAAAAGGTCAAAGGTAAAAGTTAAAAATTCGAAAGACATAGAAAGATTTACACAATTTTGGCAAGATTGTGCATTAAAACAGAGAGGAATGTTTCTTCCAATGAAGAAAGAAATTAAATCAATATATAATATTTTTAACAAAAACACAGATTTAATTTTTGTACTTCATTCTAATGAACTAATAGCCGGAATACTTTTACTTCACTCTAATAATATTTCTTATTACATGTATGCTGCTTCAAACGCTGATGGTAAAAAACTTTATGCTCCAACCATATGTGCATGGGAAGCAATTAAATTAGCCAGAAAAAGAGGATCGAAAATATTCGATTTTGAAGGAATTTACGACGAACGATTTCCCTTAAAATCATGGAAAGGTTTTACCCGTTTTAAAAAATCCTTCGGAGGACATGAGGTCGAATACCCCGGAGCTTTTGTCAAATTTCGCTTTCCAATATAAAATTCATTTAATGAAAAATAAACAACGTGTAATTAATTTATATGACAATTGGTATAGAAATAATCGTGAGAATATTATCAATAAAAACTGGAATTTAATAGATGAATCTACTCTATATAACCCCGAGGGAGACAAGCTTCGAGGACTAAATATTATTGTATACCTACCTATATCGTTAAGCGAAGAAATTGATAAAAAAATACTATCGAGAATCCCTGACAAAATATTAAGTTCGGGGTGGATAATTCCTAAAGAAGGAAGGCATTTTACATTACTGGATATTATCCCTCACAATAGTGGATGGAATATCGACAAAATAAAATCCAAATCAGATGAATATATTGAAGTTCTTGATAAGGAGATTAAGTATCATAAGGGAATAATAAAAGTGGGATTTGAGGGTGTATTTGCAAGTACTGACGGAATTACAATTCAAGGATATCCCTTAAATTCGGGTTTACATAGACTTAGAGATTCATTAAGAAAGGCTTTATCTTCCAACAGATTGGCAAACCTCGAAAAAAAGAAATATGAGATAGAGACGGCGCACGTAGCATTACTTAAATTTACCAAAGTACTTAATGGTAAAAAAACTAATTAATATCATTGATAACTTACGCCGTATCTCTCTAGGAAATTTTGAGGTTAAGGAATTGGTACTCAATATTAGTCCACGGTATGACAAAGTAAATACTATCGAAATTATTAAAAAATATAAAATCCCATTTACTTGATATAATTTAAAAGTGATCAACTTAAAAAAATATTTATACGTAATCATCGGAGTAATATTCGGAACGGTTGTTATCGTATTGATATCCTATAAACCCACCCCAAAAGCAATACAAAAACTTCCACCATCTCCCGTTCCCACCAACGAAGTAACTAATATAGGAATTATTGAGGGTTCAATGGGTTTCCCTTCTGAAGTAATTCCGGAGGACGTTATTGTCTGTGCTGAAAATCAGGAAACAAAAAAAGAATATTGTACTGAGGAAAGGCTGGATAGCATTAAATATACTTATCGGGTAGGGTACAAACTTGAAGCTCCTGAGGGAGAATATCTTGTCTATGAAAAAATGAAAAAAGGAAATTACAGGGCATACTACAGTGAGTTTGTAGCCTGCGGACTTACGGTGGATTGTAATTCCCACGAGCCGATAATTGTATCTGTTGCTGCAAACGAAAAGGTTGATGAGATAGACCCACAGGATTGGTACAATCAACTAACTCCTGCACCATAACATTCAAATCGAAATGTATGATATATCATTATATGAGACATGAATTACGAGGAAGTAATTAAGAAACTAAAATCTCTAAAGAATCCCAAAAACGTAGAAGGGATGGCAAGATTTGGAATCAATCCTAAAAATACTCTTGGAATTTCAATTTATACTCTCCGCCCGCTTTCAAAAGAGATCGGTAAAAACCACTTTTTAGCTCTCAAACTCTGGAAATCAGGTATCCATGAGGCAAGAATTCTTGCGGGTTACATTGACGATCCAGTTAAAGTAACAGAGAAGCAGATGGATGAATGGGTGGCAGATTTCGATTCCTGGGACGTCTGCGATCAGGTAATAAGTAGTTTATTTGATAAAACTATCCTTGCTTATAAAAAAGCCTTTGAATGGAGTAAAAGAAAAGAAGAATTTGAAAAAAGAGCAGGATTTGTCATGATGGCAGCACTTTCTGTCCATGATAAAGATGCACCTGACGAAAAACTATTAAAATTTTTCCCGGTAATAAAACGGGAAGCAACGGATGAACGGAATTTTGTAAAGAAGGCGGTTAATTGGGCACTTCGGCAGATAGGAAAAAGAAGCATAAATTTAAGAGAACAGTCCAAGAAATTAGCTCAGGATTTAATAAAAACTTATCCTAATTCTAAGTCTGCAAAGTGGATCGCAAACGATGCTCTTAAAGAATTATCTGGAAGATAAACTATGAAAATTGTGCTTTTTATCCCAACCGCTTCCGTAATTAAAAATAAACCGAGTGAATGGCTACAAATGCGCTTAGACACGGCGATCGATTATTATAATAAACACGAAAAAGATAATCTTTTTATAGTAGTCGCAGGCCGTTGGAATAGTGTAGATGAATCATACCTTTTAAACGAGGCTGAGGTATCTAAAAGATATATATTATCTAAACTTCCAAACTCTATAATTATTAAGGAGGATATTGCCGTTGAAACTGGAGGGGGATTTGCATTTGCCAAACCACTTATAAATAGCATCAAACCGGACAAGGTCGTTATATTTAATTCTAAAGTAAATGAAAAAAGAAACCGTTATCTAGCCAAAAAAATCTTCTCCAAACATTGGAAAAAAGAGTTTATTTTTATTAATGACACGTTTTCAAAAAATCCTCGTGCGATTCGGAAAGAACCAAAGGCTCTCGAAATGTTTAAAAGACTCTTTGAAAACATTAAAGACGGTGATGATCAGTCCGCGAGAGAAATACTACTTTACAAAACACCTTTTTACTTTAAGGGGGTTATCGCTGATAAGGGGTTCTTTGATAAATATTGGCCTGGCGGTTATGAGGATTTTCTAGAAAAAAGGCTGAGTGTTAATAATAAATAATATTTAAAATACATAGCCTTCTAAACAAAATTAAGATGACAACCTTTCAATTTTAATTAGCACGACAGAAAAGTTTATATTCGCAGGACTTTCAGAGTACAGGATTCATCCCAAAAACTTTTTTAATAGTAAATAAACTTCTCTTCTATGACCAACTAATACCACATACACATTTCCCCCTAGTAATCTATAAACGATCCTGTAATTTCCTAACCTTACCCTAAAGACAGCTTTATAACCAGATAGCTTTTCAATATCCACCAAAAATCCCGATTCTAATTTTTTTAGTTTTTCAATAATCAAAATTTGTGTTATTTCGGAGAGCTTTTTAATTTGCTTTTTAGCTTGAGGTGTAACAATTACTTCCATTTACTCTAAGCCCAGCTCCTTTACTAGATCGTCAAGATTAGTTCCTTTAGTATAATCAGCTTTTTCAATAGCTCTTTTATCTATATGGTTCTCGATAAAAACGACCATTTTTTCAAACAATCCTTTACCAATGAGGTAGGCCTCGGTTTTATCCCTGTTTTTAACAGGAAGAGGAAAATCGAGTGAGGCAGAAATTGCTTTTCTAGGATTTGCTTTGAGTTCAGAAATAGATACACTTGTCATAAATACATGATACTAAATACAGGGCTTTTGTCAAGACCTTTTTGTAGACCTTTTAATTACTTTTCATCTGATCTACAAAACAATTTATATTCACAGCTTTCACAAAGCATATTCCCTGAGCACTTAAAGTCTGATTCTTCAATTTGTTTTTTATAATCCTCGATAATTTTTCTTGCTTCTTCAAGTTCTTCTTTCGTCCGGGTCGTGGTTACTATTTGCGGTGTGTCAAAATACATTAAAGAAAGTTTTACATTATCCGACTGCCTATTAAAAGGGTATTCGGGAATCGAAGTTGCTGCCAAACCGTATAACGAAAGCTGCAAATCGCTGTCGGCCTCTTTTTGGGTCAATGGTTTGGCTCCTGTTTTATAATCAATTATTTCCAATACGTTATCTCTTAAGTCAACTCTATCAATTTTTCCCCCAACACGTAAATCATTCAACCTAATTGCGAAAGGTTGCTCCAAAGCAGCGGGGATAATCTTGGGGTCAAAATAATTATCCAAATAATATTTAAGAAACCTCTCTGCTTTACTGTAAGAACCCGTTTCGTGAGATTTACTTAAGTAACCCTCTTTAATCCAATTTTCCTCTAACGTTTGGTAGATTAAATTGATATTAGGTTTCTTACCAGCTGCGATTTTTTCATAGAAAGACTTCATTGTTAAATGAAAACTATTTCCAAAACTCTGGGACGAACTTGAAGGTGTTGGAAGCTTGTAAATATATTTTAGTTTATAGTGCAGGGGACAAATTCGAAAGGTTTCTATTTGTGAATAGGAAAGATAATCAACATGAATTGGCAGATTGGTGATAGTAGATGGTATATGGGATTCCTGTCGCTGATAGTCCAGAAAAGATAGCTGTTCGCCCTTTTCTTTTGGCTGTTCGGCCGATACTACCTCGTCACCCAATGATTCAAAGATAAACGGCGACAATTTCTTCTCCCTTTTTCCCTCTCCGTAATAATCAGCTGCAGTAAAGTACAAACAATCTTTTGCGCGCGTCATTCCTACATAAAAAAGTCTACGTTCTTCCTGCAAATGATAATCACCGACAGGTAAAACTTCTTTGATTAATTCTTCAGGAATCGGAATCTGCTCGCGTCTTTCAATCGTAGGAAAACGCTGGGAAACCAAGTTCACTAAAAATACAACCGGAAATTCCAATCCTTTAGCCGAGTGGATTGTCAGAATATTTACTGCGTTTTCTTTCGTCCAATCGATATCGGCCGCAAGAGGCGACTCACCCAATTCGCTTGCAAGATCTATCCAGTCAACAACTGCTCTCACTGTTGCATCCTCGTGGTCGACTTCGTAAGTTTTTAATTTGTCGAAAAACTTTGAAATATTTCTTGCTCTTTTCTCTGCTTCGGGTGAATCAGGGTTTAGAAGTTTTTGTATCAACCCTGTCTCTTCCATAAAATAGTAGAGTAATTGCCCGGCCGTTTCTTTCTTTAGTAATTTCTGATGATTACTGATTAATTTTATAATTTTTTTTATTTTTATTTTAGAATCGTCAGTTATGTATGTTTCATCTACCCGTTCCGAAGCTTCGAAAAACGAAAGATTATACTTTTTTGCATAATTTGAAATACTAATAATATCTCTTGCAGAAATATCAAAATATTCAATTGATAAAAGCCGATACATGGAAATCGAATCATCGAAGTCGTAAAGTACTTTTAAATAAGAAATTAGGTCAATTATTTCCGCCTGCCGGAAAAGTCTCCCCGGTCCTAAAAACTGATAGGGAATTGCATGTCTTTGGAATGCACGGATAAACGGTTCGGAGTGGTTATTGGCACGAACTAATATGGCGATGTCGCCAAACATTAGTGATTTGTTATTGGTGATTAGTGATTGGACTTCTTTAGCAACCGCTTCTGCTTCGTTCTCAACTCTATCCTGATGAATAAACCGAAGACCTCATTCTTCTTTTACTCTATCGACTTGACGTCGCAGACTCTTATTCATCATCGAAGTGAGCTTCTTATCTACTTTTTCTACAACTTCCAATCGGTCAGGGTTATTGTTCTGTATAAGTTCATATGCCTTATCAAGAATTTCTTGGGTACTTCTGTAGTTTTTAGTTAAAACAATGATCTTCGTCTCAGGAAAGCTTTTTCTAAACTGGACAACATTAGAAACAGCAGCGCCCCTGAAACGATAGATGCTTTGATCATCGTCGGCAACTACTGTAATATTACCTACTTTACCAACCAATAATTTTACTAATTCGTTTTGTGCATAGTTCGTATCCTGAAACTCATCGACCAAAATATACTTAAACTGCTTTTGGTAATTTTCTAAAACATTCGGTCTGTCTCTGAAAAGCTTTAATGTCTTAACAATCAAATCACCAAAATCCATCACTCCTTCTTTAGTCTTAAGCTCTTCATATCTCTTGCAAGCATTTGCCAACTCTTTCCATTTCTCTAATTCAATTTTTTCTTCCCCGCTTAATTTGGAATTTGGAACCTGCCCGTCCGGCAGGCGGGTTTGGAACTTGGAATTTACCCAAATACTGTAATCGTTTGGGTTTATGTCTTCATCTTGAAGTCTTGAAAAATGCTGAAGCATTCCGGCAATAAACTTTGTAGGATTTCCCAAAGGTCTAAAATAATCCAAATCAAATGAGAATAAATTGCGTCTCACAAATACTATTGATTCGGCTTCGGTATTAAGTTTGTACTTCGGATCGTATCCTACCTGCAATGCTTCGGCTCGTAGTGTGCGGTCACAAAATGAATGAAAAGTACTGATCCACATCTGCGTGTAACCATAAGGAAGTGCAATATCTACCCTTTCCTGC
>CAYREZ010000058.1:0-7478 GCA_964423565.1 uncultured Gammaproteobacteria bacterium
CCCGCTGGCGCGGCTTTTGTTGCCATTAAAAACGGGAAGATTCTTAATAAATCAAAACGCTTTCTTGGGAAAAAGACTAATAATGAAGCAGAATATTTAGCCATTGTAATGGCTTTTGACTATTTAATTGATAATTATAAAAACGAGGCAGTTAGAATTAAGTTCTATCTTGATTCAGAATTGGTTGCCAGACAACTATCGGGAGTATATAAGGTAAAAAGCCAAAACTTGAAACCGTTGTTTGCCACAATAAAAAACTCTGAGAAATATCTACAAGGAGAGATTTCTTACGAATCAATTTCCCGGACAAAAAATAAATTAGCCGATCTTCTTGTGAACGAGGTTATAGATGAAAATAGCAGCTAATTTCACGTCAACCCCTTCTTACCGCTAAAGTTGCCCACTTGAAAACAAAATCTCTCTATATATTTTTTAAATAAACTTCCATGAAAATATAGATTTTAAATAGTGTGAGTGGGTGAGAGTTTGATTATAATTAGTGATACCTTTATGGAAGACAGTATCGCGAGCGTTGCACTAATAAGTAGTAAGTCGGAATTGTCTGAAGCATTATTAAAAAACTTAACAGATTCCGGTTTTAGCGTAAATTTTATTTCTCAAGAAGTTAATTACGAAAATATAATATTAAAAAATGATTTTTTTGATTATATTGTTTATTTAGATTACGCTACGAAAAGCACCGAACGAAGTAACGGGTTATTTAAACTAGCTCTGAGTTTGTCGGAAAAAAACTTATCAAAATCTACATTCATTTTTAACTTATGTCAAGAAAATAAACAACCGAGGTTTAAGAGTCCACGGTTTTCGCGAAGTTTGAATAAAGAAACAGTTCTGACGAGACAGAAAATCTATGAAATAAAAAAAAGGTATCCGTCTGCTAGCATTGTTTTTCTCCCCTTAATAATTTTTGAGGTTAAGGAATTAAACCAAGAAATTCTATTTAAGTTAGGAGATTCGATCTACCCCTATATTTTTTTTAAAAGCGCACTAGAGGTAATAAAGAAGGCTCAAATTTCCTTGAAATATTATTCAAACTCAACCTTGTTTATAACTAGAAAATTGCACTCGTCAGAGCTAAGGAATTTAGGGATGATGGATACCTCAAAGGTAACAAAAGCTAATACTTTTCCAATTTCTGAAATTAATAATAAAGAAAACATTGCTATTAATTTAATAGACTACAAAAAATATATCGGCAGAAAAACCAGAATGAACGATGAAAATAATAGCAGGGGCAATATATTCACACGGAGATTACGCCCGGCTCAAAATCTTAAAAATAAAATCTTTTCAAAACCTGCAATTAACCGTTCCGAAGAAAAAAGCAATAACTTTAAATTAAGCACAAAAGATCGCAAACGGGGTATTCGGAAACGACTGTTAAGCTTATTGATATCGCTATTTGCAATCGGACTGGCTCCAATGCTTTTAATGTTTTTTGGTTCTGCTGCCTTAATTTTCGGAAATAGCACATTGTTGAATGGAAATGTTTATTTTTCAAAAAAACTATTTAGCGCCGCTGAGAAAAACTTTTACTTGTCTAAATCAGTGTCAAACTTTATTTTTAATTCTTCAAAGTTAAGCTTTCCGTTTAAAAGCATTTATTCGATATCGGGTGTTTTAGAAGAAGCAGCGAACGTAGGTCAGTTAAATAATGATGTTTTAATAAATATTCTTAACCTAGTTAAACAAAATTATTACCTTGAAACTTTTGAATCAAATCTAAAGGTTGATCTTGGTGAAATAGAAACCAATATTAATTTTATTCAAGCAGGAGTTGATAATCTGTCCGGTAGTCAACAGTTATATTTTAAGAAAGTGGTGGCGATAGAAGACATATCCAATATTAAAAAAGATTTGTCGTATATATCATTATTAGCAAACGAAGCTGGTAATTTATTAGGTAAGGAAAAAACTGCGAATTATTTAATACTAATTCAGGACGAAAATGAATTGCGGCCAAGCGGCGGTAAAATTAAAGAAGCTGCTATTTTAAGTTTATTTAAAGGAAAAGTTGTTAACTATAATAAGCTGGAATTAAAAGTCTTAGAAGAAAATTTTAAAGGATTTATTCAATCTCCCGAAAGTTATAAAAAAAATTTAGGTTCGGAAAAATGGAAAATAAGCGAGGGAAATTGGAATGTAGATTTTACAATAAGTGCTAATAATATTGCCAAGTTTATTTCCACGACCGAGAAAATAAACCTTAACGGTGTAATTGCATTAAATGTTGGACAGCTGGCAGACTTAACTAAAAATACTCCGACCCCAAATGCTAACTTATTTGAATATGTAGCAAATATTTTAGCAATTAATAACGACCAAGAAGTTATCAGAAATATTTTTATACTTTTTAATATGCTTGAAGAAAAAAATATTGTAGTGCATTCCACTAATCCTAATGCATTGGACGCCTTAAATAAACTAAAGTGGAGTGGAAGTATTTATGATGACGAATGCGCAGATTGTTATAAGGATTTTTTTTATCAGGTGATTGCTAACCTAGGCTCGTATGACATGCAGCAAATTAGAATTGAAAACGACATGGAGGTTTTGCTTCAGGAGGATATTATTAAAAGAAAATTGACCACTTTTATATCAAATGAAGGTAGCAAAGCCTATAAGGCTTATGTACGAATCATTGTTCCTGCGGAGGTGGGTTTGGGATTGGGCAAGGTGAAGAATAGAACGGGCGAGACGAATTTTATACTGGAAACCTACCCAATACTGGGGAAGAAAGAAGCAGGATTTCTTGTCGAGGTAGTTCCAGGTGAAACAAAGGCGTTTATATTGGATTGGGAAAGTGGAAGCGATATCGTGCTAAGTAAATCAAATGCATATTCATTATACGTTCAAAAACAACCCGGATTAAAATCATTGCCTTTTAATTTAAAAATAAAAACCGGCCAGATTGGAGAAAATGTTCAAACAATGAACCTGAGCTTGACCCAAGAGGGTTATTATGTTTATAATACTACATTGTCGCGAGATTTTATCTCGCGTATATTTTGGCAAACATGGCAAAACTAGTACTCGAAGCTCAAGAAAGAAAAGAAACCGGACGAAAGGTAAAAAGATTAAGAAAGCAAGGAATTCTTCCGGCGAACATTTACGGCAATAAGGTAAAATCGCTTGCCATATCGGTTAGTCTTGATGATTTTAAAAAAATTTTTAAAGAAGCCGGAGAAACAAATGTTATTGAGTTAAAAGTTGGTAAAGATACCCGCCCCGTATTAATACACAATTTGCAGGTAGATCCGGTCAGCGATATACCCATTCATGCCGATCTATTGCAAGTCGACCTCAAAGTAAAAGTAACCGCTAAAATTCCTGTGGTTTTAGTTGGTGAATCTCCTGCGGAAAAACAAGGACTTGGTATTGTTGTCCAATATATAGATGAGGTCGAAGTAGAAGCCTTGCCTATGGATTTGCCTGAAAAGTTCGAACTGGATGCTACTAAACTTGAAAACATTGATGGCCAATATCAAGTAAAAGATTTGGTATATGAGAAGTCTAAAATAACAGTTTCGGACGATCCCGAAAATGTTATTGCAAAGATTGAGGAATCCAAGAAGGAAGAAGAAATTGTAGAAGAGAAACCAACTGAAGAGGTGGGCGAAGAGATTACTACTGAGGAAAAGGTTGAGGATGAAGAATCTTCTTCCAAAGAACAATCCTAATTTCCTTAATAGATTTTTATATATATCCACACATCAACCTTCACGCAGAATAACCGGAAACTTTGGTGTGGAGTGCCACTTATAGATTTTGTATACTCGGTAAAGTAGACTGAATATTAATTAATATGATTAAGCAGACAAAAAAGACAAACATATTATTGGTCGGTCTAATTATATTTATATTTATTTTGGGAGTAGCGGCATTTATCCTTAGTACTAAAGTTAAAGAAATTGCACAAAGTAAGAAGATCGTAAATGATATTAGCGGCAGTAATTTCCAAGAGAAGGGTGTGTGGGAACAATATTCCAATAGCGACTATAATTTCTCATTAAATATTCCACAAGGGCTACATAAATCGGAATTTGAGGGACAAGGTGGATATGATTATTTCGTAGAATTTAATAAAACTAATGAAACCAACGCAGATGGAGTTCATGTTGGAATAAGTACTAAATCTTTAAAAGAGGAAGTTGATAAAGTAATCAGTGATATTACAGACCAAAGCCAAACCGAACCCACGAAATCCGAGGAAATTTCTGTAAAAGATCTTAAGGGTTGGAGACTTGATTATCAAAACGATACCTTAAGCGAAAAAAGGAGCATAGTCTTCGTCGAGGGAAATAAGTATGTTTATTCAATAAGCAGCACTCCGAATCAGATTGAGAAAGTGATGGAGGGTTTTAGTCTGAATTAGTGTCGGCTGGGCCACTTCGAGGTAATAAGTAATTCGTCAGGATTTTTTCTAATAGTTTTTATTTCTCCCCAAATTGCTTCAGTTACAAAAGGCATAAATGGATGGAGCAATTTAAGAGAGTTGATGTAAATATGCCTCAAAACAATCATGGAAGTTTTTTTATCATTTCTGCTTTTTGTTTTTTCCAAATAATCCGAAGCAAAATCATCCCAGAGAAAGTGATAAATCCCATCCGCCGCGTCTGCAAATCGATATTTTTCTAAATTAGCATTAACAGACTTGATTAACTGGTTAAATTTTTGACTAATATCTTTGTCCTCTTTATTTAACTTTTCTTTAATATTTTCGGGAGAAGGTAAATCGGCGTACTTTTTATAGCCATTAGATTCTAAGATAGACATGATAAATCTTCCGATATTCCAAATTTTATTTGTAAAGTTGCGGTAGGCAATTACTTTATCTCGGGGAAAATTAAAGTCCTTGCCGTTTGCAGTACCACTGACTAGTCCCATTCTAAGCGCGTCAGTTCCGTACTCCTCTTGATATTCTTCTGGATTAATTACATTTCCTAAGCTTTTACTCATTTTTTTACCGTCCAAAGCACGGACTATTCCGTGTAGATAGATATCTTCGAAGGGCGGTTTACCCGTAAGGTATATTCCAAACATGATCATGCGGGATACCCAAAGTCTGAGTATTTCCCAAGCGGTTTCAAGAACGCTGGTGGGGTAGAAAAATTTGAAATCTTCGCTATCCGGGTAACCCAGTGTAACTAACGGCCATTGTCCTGACGAAAACCATGTGTCGAAAGTGTCGGTTTCCTGTAAATATTTACCTTTTGGCTTAGTTTCTGTAATTACGTATTTTGCTGATTGAGGGGAAATGAGAGTTTGCAACCCTTTCTCGATTTCTTTGAAAGTGTATTTTTCCAGAAGCTCTTTTGCTAGTCCGGTTACTGTTTTTCCGCGACGATCTAAAAATGTAATTAGTATGTTTTCGTTGTAATCGATGTCATACCACGCCGGGATTCTTATTCCCCAGACAACCTGCCTTGATATAGGCCAGTCGAGCATAGAATCCATCCATCTATGATACTTACTTTCTTGCCATTTCGGGTATATTTTTACATCTCCCTTTTTGACAACTTCATGAGCAGGCTCTTTTAGTTTTTTTACACTGACGAACCAGTTTGGTAAGATGGTTGGCTCTATGTCGTGTCCACCCTTGTAACATACGGCAACACTGTGGATATATTCCTTATCTATTTTTTCCAATAATCCTTTTCCCTTAAGGTTGTTAACTATAATTTCTCTTGCTTTACTTACATCAAGACCTGCATATTTTCCAGCCCTTTCATTAAGTTTTCCGTCTAGTCCGATAACGGAGACCACTTCCAAATTATGGCGCTTTCCTGCTTCATAGTCGTTTTTATCGTGAGCTGGAGTGACTTTAACAACTCCGGTTCCAAACTGCGGATCGACAAATCGGTCTGCAATTACTTTTAATTTGAAATTCCCTGATAAGCCCGCAACATCTATTTCTTTACCAATATACTTTTTGTATCGTTTATCATCAGGGTGTACTGCAACGGCAGTATCGCCAAACTTTGTTTCAGGACGGACAGTAGCTAATACAAAGGGACCGTACTTTATATAATAGAGCGGATCTTTGCGCTCTTTGTGTCTTACTTCCAAATCTGCGAACGTTGTGCCGCAAGTAGGGCAATAATTGACCATATAGTCGTCTCTATATACCAGTCCGTCAGAGTGGAGTTTTTTAAATGTATTAACTACGGTTTTTATCACATCAGCATCAAGTGTAAATTTGTATCTACTCCAATCAACACTTGCCCCCATTGAGCGGATTTGATTATCGATTAATTCTTTGTTTGCAAAAACAAATTTTTCGATATTTTTGTATAGGGTGTTTCTGTCAAAATCAAAGCGCGATTTTCCTTGCATCTTTAATTCTCGCTCATATGTAATTTGAGTTTCAAAGCCGGCATGGTCGGTACCGGGGATCCAAAGAGTGGCATATCCCTGCATCCTTTTCCAGCGGATTAAAACATCTTCAATAGCAATCATTAAAACATTTCCGGTATGCATTTTACCGGATGCGTTGGGTGGAGGAAGCACGATTGTATAAGGGAGCTTGCCCCGAGTTTTACGAGGGGTAAACGCACCCGATTTCTCCCATAGGGAGTAAATCTTTTGCTCATAAAGTTTGTGATTGTATGCTTTATCCATAATTGTTTTTTACTTGGACTAAAAATTTTGTCTTTAACTGAAGTCTATTTTACCACCCCAACTTGAATTTTGCAGAGAGAGAGAGAGTAACATACCGTTTGTATGGTAGAGAAGGTAGTTATTCTTAAAACTGGAGACGTATTCGAGCAGCTCGTGCGACGCGATAATGAAGGGGAGGGATCGAGGTTTTTATTAAAAGTCGTTGACGTAAATACAGACAGTAAGGGAAGAGATTATTTATGGGCAAACTACCAAGTTAGCGAAAACGGTGTTCCTGCGAGCATGACACTTTATCTTTCGCCCGGCGAAAAGAACGGCGAAAGGGCAAGAATCCCTTCGGAGTTTGTTACAGACAATGGTGCATTAAATAACAGGATTAGAAGAATTAAACCTCCACAGGGTGTAAGGTGGTCTTACGAAGATTGATCTGTTAATAATTATTTAGCGAGTACTTCGGAATTCTATCTACTTTTTCAACATTTTTAACAAACTCTTTCCTTTGGGCTTTGAAATAGGCAGCCACACCGATCATTACCGCGTTATCGGTATAGAGCTTCTTGGAATAAGGGAATAGGGGAGTAATACCGTTTTCTTTGCACATTTTTCTGATACGCTTCCGCAGTTCGGTATTTGCAGCAACACCACCACCGACGAATATATTTTGAATATTGAATTTTGAATTACGTATAATGTATGAAACAACACGAACTAAATGCGCAAAAGCCTTATCTTGGTAACTTGCGGCTAAATTTATGATTTGTTCTTTTGTCAAAACGCCCAGCCCCTTTTCGTTTTCGCTAAGCCGGTATAGCGCAGTTTTTAAACCGGAGTAACTA
>CAYREZ010000059.1:0-7478 GCA_964423565.1 uncultured Gammaproteobacteria bacterium
GTCACAGAAATCAAACCAATAGGGTTTCTAGGCATAAAATCCGCTGATCGTGGGGATTATCAACTCATACTTATGGATATAAAGGCTAAGTTAATCGGATCTGAACCAAACGTTAAAAATTCAGTTACCCAAAGCACAAAGTATGTAAATCAAAAGTGGGTTTCTGATTTTAATATCTTGAAAGAAGCAGCTTCAAAGGGATCCTTGTGTTCCCAAATAGTCCTTGATCAGCAAAACATCTCCTATTAGGCTTAAAAATTCCACGTCCCGTTGAGGGTAAGTTATATTCTGAGGCAAAAAAACGAGGCGGGGCTGAAGGGACTTACGTTCGACTCGTTTCACTCGCTCAGTATAAACTTCTCGTCCTTCAGTAAAACTAAAAAACCTCACGTCATGGTGAGGATTTTCTAGTTTGCGGGGCTGAAGGGACTCGAACCCTCGACCTCCCGCGTGACAGGCGGGCGCTCTAACCAACTGAGCTACAACCCCTTAAAGCTTCCGCTTAAATTACAATATCCAATTTACAACTTACAATTTAAAATTAGACAAATGAATTATAGCTTAAAAATATGAAGCTAACAAGTTAGATTCTACCTAGCAATCCCGGACCGTTTCTACGTCTTAAAGAATTGGAAAGAGTAAATTTTTGTATATTGCCTCGATTATCTATAGACCAACTTATTTTAGCTTTTGCATCTGGGAACCTCATATCGTAAAAGGAAGTTAGTTCTAAAGCTACTTCGCGTGCGCAGCTTAAGCACCCACAACCTGCTCCGTTTTTTTCGCGCAATAATCTCGCCAGTGATTGGTGATATCCTTCAATAATATAATTTTCAATTAACCTACTTGCCATTACTAATGTTTCATTCTCGTTAGCCATAAAAACTATTTGTTATTTTATCTAGTATATTCTTGCGATCAAGTGAGAACAATAGCAGAGAGCATATATAATAGAGGTATGAGAGTTAATACATTAATGAATAATACTGAAATAGCGGAATTGTTAAGAGCGGTTGCGGCTGCATACGAGCTTCATAATGCGGATAAGAATAAATTTAAAATAATTGCATACGAAAGAGCTGCTGATGCGGTAGAACATGCGTCAAGTGAGCTGAAGGATTTATGGGATGAGGGAAAACTGGAAGATGTTCCCGGTATCGGTAAAAGCATTGCCGCACATCTTGCTGAACTTTTTAGTACAGGTAAATCAAAGCATTTCGAGCAAGTTATGCAAGGCTTGCCTAAGCAAATGTTTGATTTGATGATAGTTCCCGGAATTGGAGTAAAAACAGCATATAAATTAGTTAATAAGTTTAAATCTACGTTTAAGAAAGGAGAAGCAATCAAAGTTCTTGAATATTTAGCAAAAAAAGGAGAAATTTCAAAATTGGAAGGTTTCGGAGAAGAATCAGAGCTAGATATTTTACGTTCTATCAAGGAAGTTAAGGGAAGGACGGTAAGACATTTACTTCCTTATGCTAACGAAATTGCAGATAGAGTTATTGAATGGATGAAGAAGAACAAAAATGTTATTAACATTGATCCGCTAGGCTCTCTTAGGAGGAAAGCTTCAACCGTCGGGGATGTTGATATATCTGTGGGTACTGCTAAACCAAAAGACGTCATTGATCATTTTGTAAATTTCCCAACAAAGCAAAGAATTTTAGAAAAAGGTAATCATACGGCCTCACTAATATTGCCGGGAAATATACAAGTCGATTTAATGGTTCAAAATACCGAAAGTTACGGATCGCTTCTTCAGCATTTCACCGGAAGTAAACACCATAATATTGCACTGCGTGAATATGCTAGAAGTTTAAACCCAAGCTTAAGTCTGAGTGAATATGGCATAAAGGTGATAAAAGGTAAAAGGCAAGAGATGAAAGAATTTTCAGACGAAAAATCGTTCTATAATTTCTTGGGAATGGAGTGGATACCACCGGAACTCAGGGAAGATGGTGGCGAAATTGAAGCAGCAATGTTACATAAGGTTCCGAACCTTATAGAAATTTCGGATGTGAGGGGAGATCTTCAGATCCATTCCGATTTTGATATCGAGACGAGCCATGATCTTGGACTCTCGTCGATGAATGATATTGTTGATAAGGCAAACCAGCTTGGTTATCAGTATATCGCATTTACAGAACATAATCCCAGCCATAGCAGACACAGCGAAAACCAAATTATAGACATACTTAAGCGTAAAAGAGAAACAGTTGACAAAGTAAATCGAAGTTTAAGTTCAAGAAAAAGTTTAAGGAAAGTCTACAATTCGTTAGAGATCGATATCTTACCTGACGGAAATCTTCCTGTACCTGATAAAGGATTGGAAACTTTGGATTTTGCGCTGGTTTCAATTCATACGAGCTTCAGACTTGATAAAAAAATAATGACTACTAGAGTATTATCGGCACTTGCCAATCCTAAAGTAAAAATATTTGCCCATCCTACGGCAAGAAAAATAAACGGAAGAGAGTCAATAGAACTGGACTGGGTAAAAATATTTGACTATTGTAAAAATAATAATAAGTGGTTGGAAGTAAATGCAGACCCTATGCGTTTGGATCTGCCAGATTTCTTGGTTCGTGAAGCTGTGAAAAATAAGGTGAAAATAACTTTTGGTACGGATGCGCATCATATTGATCACATGACTAATATGCGCTACGCTGTATTCGTCGCAAGGCGGGGCTGGGCAGAGAAGAAAGATAGTATTAATACCAGGGGATTGAGTGACTTTGAAAAACTGCTAAAATAATGTGAGTACTTTGCTTGCTACTATGTATGATTGATTTTTGGTATTTAATTTTTGATTTAACAGAAAGGTGGTGATAAATAATGAATTTATTATGGATTTTAATTGCTATCGTTGTTGTTGTCGCAGGTTATATTGTTAGTATTTATAACTTCTTTGTCTCAAGTAAAGCACGGATAAAAGCTGCCGTACAGGAAATAGGTAACCAGCTAAAAAGACAAGCTGATCTTATTCCCAACCTGGAAGAATCTGCAAAAGGGTATCTGAAGCACGAAAAGGGTGTTTATGAAAAGCTAACCGATGCAAGAAAGGCAATCACTTCTGCTGTTAAATCAGGAAACCCACAGAAAATGGCTGATGCAGGAAGTATGTTGGCAAACGTGTTACCTAATATTCAGGTACTTGTGGAAAGTAACCCGGAGCTAAAAGCATCTGAAGTAATCCAAAAGCTTATGGAGGAGCTTAGAGATACTTCTGATAAGGTAATGTACGCAAGGCGCTTGGTGATTGATTTGACTGCCGACTATAACGTTAAAAGAGTAAGTTTTCCATCAAACATGGTTGCCTCCCTATTTAAATTCGAGGAACAACCCGGGATAATTACTCCCGAAAAAGGTGAGCATGTCGAGGTTGGCGAGGAAGATTTAAAGACGCCGAAAGTGGAGTTAGAATAATTCATTCTAATATATTCGAATAATGCCAATGTATGCAAATAGATACTAATACATTGTATTTTTGTAATGGCGGTATTACGGATACAATTAGTAGTCATCAGTAGATTAGCAGTTGAGTTTTTATGCAAAATATATACGAAGTTCAGACGGCTAATAAAAGAAAAAGCCTGGCAATTTTAATATTGTTTGTGGTATTTATTACTCTTTCTATTTATATATTAAGTCAGGCAATGGGGGTTTATCTGGGTTATGAACCCGGCGGGTTGGGTGTCGCCGGAATTGCGCTGATTATTTCGGGATTAATGAGTTTTGGAAGTTACTATTATTCGGATAAAATTGTACTTGCTATTTCGGGAGCAAAAGAAGCCGATAGAAGACGGGATTTTGAATTTTATACAGTTTGTGAAAATTTAAGTATTGCTTCAGGTTTACCTAAACCAAAACTGTATATAATTGAAGATACAGCTCCGAATGCATTTGCAACGGGGCGCGATCCGGATCATGCAGTTATTTGTGCAACGACCGGTTTATTGCAAAAACTTGACCGAACAGAAATGGAAGGCGTAATTGCACACGAGCTGAGTCATGTCAGAAATTATGATACACGGTTAATGTCAATAGTTGCGGTTCTTGTTGGATCCGTTGCCCTACTTGCAGATTTCTTTTTCAGAATGAGTTGGCATGGTGGACGAAATCGGGATAGAGATAAAGGAAGTTTGGGGGCAGTTATACTATTACTTGGAGTGGTTTTTGCCATTCTTTCGCCGATAATTGCGCGGTTGATTCAACTTGCCATTTCCAGGAGAAGAGAATTTATGGCGGATGCAGGATCTGTATCTTTAACAAGGCAGCCCTCCGGTCTTATTTCAGCGCTGCAAAAAATATCAGCCGATCATGAACCACTCGAAGCTGCAAACAAAGCAACGGCACATCTTTACATAATAAATCCATTTAAAGAAGGCATAAAAGGAAGCGTTGGCTGGTTTGCCTCTTTATTTAATACCCACCCACCGATTGAAGAAAGAATTAAAACGCTTCAGTCTATGGCTTAGTGGGATCAAGAAGTTCCGAGTTATTTGGATATAATAACGAAAAATTTTCTCAATGCCAGAACTGTAGTACCCCAAACGAGCGGATACCAAAGAGGGATTTTAGCTAAATAGTCCCAATTAAACGAAAATTTGAAGATGCTAAGTTGAAATGCTCCGATAACTGCAACCAGACTCCCCAGCATAAACCAGACAATATCCCATTCCTCTTTTAGAAAGATAAAATAAAAAAATACAACAATCAGTGAGAAATAGTTAATAAACTTAGGATTTGGTGATAAATAGGTTATCGCGAATAACCATATGAAATAAAAAACATAAAAAATAATAATGGATGTTTC
The DNA here is from genome assembly GCA_964423565.1 of uncultured Gammaproteobacteria bacterium. GTDB lineage: Bacteria > Patescibacteriota > Microgenomatia > UBA8517 > UBA8517 > CAYREZ01. The sequence continues at coordinate 4,817 of CAYREZ010000059.1, forward strand.
CTTTTTCATTAAAATTAGTGTAGCAGTAATCACTTCTGTTGTAAAAAAGATTAATTATTAGTAATATAAGCTGCTACGAGATTTCCCTGCGTCCTTGACACAGGTTTAATCTCTGCGCAGCGCGAGGATGATGAACTTCCCGCACAATTATGAAGAAAACTTCAAAAACCGATATCATACATATTGCAAAACTCGCGAATCTCACTATCGCTGAAGTTGAATCAGTGAAACTTCAAAAACAATTCAAGGAAACTCTGAGAGAAGTTGACAAGCTGAAAAAACTTAACACTATGACGGTAGCTGGAACATATCATGTAACCGGTGTTAAAAATGTCTTACGAGGCGATATTATTGACAAGGAGAGGGTATTAAGCCAAGATGCGGCACTATCTAACGCGAATAGGGTATTTAACGGCTATTTTGTCGTACCTGCAATTTTTAATGAAAAATAAACTGGATATTAAACAAGTTTATGATCTTTATAAAAATAAAGAGGTTAGCTGTTATGAGGTAACTAAATCCTGCATTGATTGGATTGCCAAAGTAAATCCTTTCCTAGATGCATTTACGACTATTAATGCTAAAGCTCTCGATGAAGCAAAAAAGAAGGATAAGCAGCAAGTAAAAAACACTGCTTTATGGGGAATACCAATCGTGATAAAAGATAATTTCCTGACAAAAGGCTTCAGAACTACTGCATCAAGTAGGGTTCTGGATGACTACATACCGCAATACAACGCAACAGTGGTAAATCGTCTTCTTGGAGCCGGCGCAATCATATTAGGTAAAACTAATATGGACGCATGGGCACACGGATCTTCGACTGAAACATCGGATTACGGAGTTACAAAAAATCCCTGGGATTTAACACGAATACCCGGGGGATCATCCGGCGGCTCCGCCGCAGCAACAATTTCCGATATGTGCATAACCTCTATCGGCTCCGAAACGGCCGGATCTGTCAGAGGACCTGCGGCATGGTGCGGATGTGTTGGCTTAAAACCAACTTACGGAAGGGTAAGTCGTTATGGAGTTATTGCAATGGGATCCTCTCTTGATTGTCCCGGCCCAATTACAAAAACCGTTTATGATTCGGCATATATACTTGAAATACTTGCAGGTCGCGATCCGTATGATGCCACAACTTCCGATAATTTGCCCACAAAATATACCTCTTTTTTGGGCAAAGAAATTAAGGGCATGAAGATAGCTATTGCGAGACAATATTTACTACCGGAAATGAAATCCGAAGTCAAAGATTTTATTATAAAGGCTGGAAAAGTTTTAGAAGATTTGGGTGCAAATGTCGAGTATGCGGATACTCTGAATCCGGAATATGCAGTCGCTGATTATACGGTAATTCAACGGTCTGAGGTATCCTCCAATTTAGCGAGGTATGACGGCATTAGATATGGAAACAATCGAAGTTTTTTCGCAGAAGAAGCTAAAAGAAGAATAATACTGGGAACTTTTGCTCTTTCGGAAGGTTACTCGGATGAATACTATAAAAAAGCCCAGAAAGTAAGAACACTTTATATTAATGATTTTAATAAATTATTCACCAAGTACGATCTGATTATCGGGCCAACACTACCCGGGCCTGCTCCAAAAATTGGTGTTACAAAGGACGCAGCAATGTTCGGCGAGATGGCGGATATGCTGGCAGAGCCAAGTAGCATGGCGGGTCTTCCTGGAATATCTGTACCTTGCGGGTTTATTGACGGTCTACCAATCGGCTTGGATATTATTGGCTCGCAGTATTCTGAGGCTAAGCTTTTACAGGTTGCTTTTGCTTATGAACAGTCCACGTCATGGCATATAAAAAAACCAAAAATATATAAACTAATTAATGAAAAAAACTAGTGATTATACAAAACCAATTATAGGCTTGGAAGTTCATGCAGAACTTTCAACTTTGTCCAAGATGTTTTGCGGGTGTCCTGCCGACCATTTCGCAAAAAAACCCAATTCACAGACTTGTCCGGTATGTCTGGGATTACCAGGGGCTCTTCCGGTACCCAACAAGAAAGCAATTGAATGGACAATACTGATCGGACTGGCTTTAAGCTGTAAAATTAATAAAAGCTCCAAGTTCGATAGAAAACATTATTTCTATCCGGATCTTCCCAAGGGTTATCAAATTAGTCAGTATGATGAACCTTTGTGTATAAACGGCTACCTTGATACGTCAGAAGGACGTATTGGAATAACAAGAGTTCACTTAGAAGAAGATACGGGAAAACTGCAGCATAAAAAAATTAAGGGAAAAAATGTAACACTTATAGATTTTAACCGTTCAGGTGTACCACTGGTTGAAATAGTCACAGAACCAGATATCCATTCCGCAACTCAGGCGAAAGAGTTTACCCAAAAACTTCAAACCATTTTAAGAGTTCTTGAAGTATCAAGTTGCGATATGGAAAAAGGCTCAATGCGTCTTGAAGCCAATAGTTCATGGGGATTAGATTTAGGCTATAAAGTTGAAATAAAAAACATTAACTCTTTTAGATTCTTAGAAAAGGCGATTAATTATGACCTAGCGAGACAGAAAGAATTATTATTGGCGAATGAGTTGCCTAAACAGGAAACTAGAGGCTGGAATGAAACATTAAATGCTACTGTTACACAACGGTATAAAGAAACTGCGTCAGATTACAGATAT
>CAYREZ010000060.1:0-7401 GCA_964423565.1 uncultured Gammaproteobacteria bacterium
GGAAGAGGAAAGTATGTGCGGGTCAAGTACCTCTTGTCGTCAATTTGACAAAGAATTTGACAAAGAAGAAGAAGAAGTATAATTCTTCCCATAATGTCAGCAGACAGAATTGATTGGCGAGAAATTACGGACCCGTCCGAGCTGGAAGGTTTTAGTCAATTTGGACGTCAAGACCAACGTCTGATTGGTGACTCACTCAGGGCCCTAAGGAAAAGAGTGGCTGGTGGGGGAAATGGAACAGTAAGAATAGACGATTCTTTCGAATACAAGCCAGATTTAAGGGGAGTTGCAAAGACGCTCCATCAAGCCGGAATAGGACTTAATATATCTTCGGCAAGAGACGAAAGAGGAAGAATAGTTATAACTCCCAAAACATTTGAAGAACTTGAGGCAGAAAAGGAGAGCCTAACTAAAAAAACTAAAACTGGCATACCACAAGAATACGAATTTGATCCCACTGAAGGCACATTTGGCAGATTTTTTGATGACCCTTTTGGATTTCCAAAAAAGTAACAACCTCGCTTAAACTTACAAAATTCTTACTCTTTGCATGACTTTTCCCTTTATAACCTGTGTGACCCACTTAGACATAAATAATTAACTTAAGTTGTATAAAGATGCAGTTGACATAAAATAATAAAAAATTTTTACTATATTTAGGTCGGGAGTGAAATTTTATGCGCAAAAAGAAAATTATATTCTATGCATACAGCGTACTTTCAGTCCTCATAGTTTTTACCCTTCTAAAAGTAAAACCAACATATTCCCAAACCAACCATGTTGTAATTTCCGAAGTTCAAATTGGCGGAACTACTGCAACGGACGAATTTGTAGAACTTTATAACCCAACCGGCTCCGCAATAGATTTAACGGGTTACAGACTAACCCGAAAAACCAGCGGCGGCGGCGAAGATAATCTTGTGTCGAGTTTATCGGGAACAATCCCGTCTCATGGCTATTTTTTATTAACTCACGCAAACTACGACGGCGCAGTAACTTTTAACCAACAATACTCCGCATCAAATTCGGTAGCAGACGATAGTACTGTACTTTTATATAGTGATGCGAGTATTACTTTAGTTGATAAAGTTGGGTTCGGTACACCGACTGATTCTGAAACATCTCCAGCATCAAATCCTGCAGACGACGGGAGTATTGAACGAAAGGCAAAGGATACTTCTGACGCAAATAGCATGGTTAACGGGGATGATCAGCTTCAAGGCAACGAATACGATAGTGGTAATAACGCCAATGACTTTGTTGTAAGGACTGCTTCTGATCCGCAAAATACGTCGTCGCAGATAGAAGCGCCAACATCCACTCAGCAACCCACTCCTACGCCTACCGAGGAGCCTACACCAACTCCGACAGAGGAACCTAGTCCAACCCCAACTATTGAACCAACGCCTACCGAGGAGCCGACCCCCACACCAACAGAGGAGCCAAGTCCAACTCCGACTGAAGAGCCAACTCCTACGCCTACTGAGGAGCCGACCCCTACACCAACCGAGGAGCCGAGTCCAACCCCAACTATTGAACCGAGCCCGACGCCAACTGAAGAGCCTACTCCGACGCCAACTCAAGAACCCAGCCCTACGCCTGAGCCAAGTCCGTCCGAAGAGCCGACTGCGACCCCCACTGTCCAGGCAAGCCCTACATCTGAACCGAGCACAACTCCTACGGTCGACTTAAGTCCTACTTTAACGCTTACACCCACGCCAACTGGCGAACCGACGCCTACGCCCGTTAAAAACCTAATCGGCCTATTTAATTTCCCGGGAAGAAGGAGTGCATGTACGCTTGAGATTAAAATCTTCCAAGTCGGCTTTTTGAAAATGGCTTTCCCGAAAATTTCCTGCTTCAGAATTTAAATTCGAAAATAGTGTTACTTGACCCGTAAAAAGGTTATTCATTAAACTTAATGGATGTCTACAATTTCTCCGCTTACGAAAAAGGAACTGCCTCCGCCATTATCTCTTCTTAAATTAATCGGACCCAGTTTTATTATTTTAGGCGTGGGTCTGGGAAGCGGTGAATTAATACTTTGGCCCTACTTATCATCTAATTTCGGCCTGGGGATAATCTGGGCAGCCGTATTGGGAATTAGTTTTCAATTTGTCATCAACATGGAAATAGAAAGATATACTCTGGCAACCGGAGAAAGTATCTTCGTCGGATTTACCAGAAAATTCGGAGGTTTCGCCCCAATATGGTTCATTTTAACTACGCTTATACCATGGATGTGGCCCGGAATTATTGCTGCATCGGCAACGGTTTTCGCTGCAAGTCTGGGAATTCCTTATTCAAAATACGTCGGTATTATCCTGCTTCTTATTATCGGGGGGCTTTACAGTTTGGGGCATGTTGTCTATAAAACTCAGGAAAAAGTCCAAAAAACAATAATTTTAGCCGGAGTTCCGTTCGTATTTCTGATCACTTTATTTTTAACATCCCGTACTGACTGGCAAGCGTTGGCCGTCGGTCTTTTCGGGAAGGGTGATACATATTGGTTTATACCAAAAGGTCTGCCTTTTGCCACATTCTTGGCTGCGCTAGCTTATGCTGGAGCCGGAGGCAACTTAAACCTTGCCCAGTCTTTATATATCAAGGAAAAGGGTTACGGAATGGGAAAATATTCCGGAAGGATCACCAATATTCTCAAAGGGAAGGTGGAAAACATAACTTTAGAAGGCTCAACGTTTGAGCCTACAAAACAAAATCTGGAAAACTTTAAATTATGGTGGAAACGCATCAATATTGAACACGCTATAGTTTTCTGGGCGACGGGTGCATTTACAATGATCCTTTTAAGTTTACTTGCTTATTCAACTGTTTACGGAAATCCGGGCGTCGAAACAAGCATTAATTTTGTAATTCGCGAAGCTGGCATAATATCAGGTAAAACTTTCCCCGCATTAGGTAAATTTTTTCTCATCATGTCGGGCATTATGCTTTTCGGAACCCAATTTTCTGTTTACGGATCTAATTCACGCATATCTGGTGAAAATTTAGTAATTCTTAATCAAAATAAATTCAACATTAACAACCTTCCCAAATATTTTTATATCTTTTTATGGATTCAAATTCTTGCAGGAGTATTAATTTTCTCACTGGGATTTACTGAACCCCTTGGACTTGTTATAACAGGAGCAGTTTTAAATGCAATCTCGATGTTTATTTATACGGGCATGCTACTTATGCTAAACACATCAATTCTCCAACCTGAGTTAAGACCTAATTTAGTAAGAAAGCTTGCAATAGTTTCTGCATTCCTTTTCTACGGCAGTTTTAGTATATTTACAATTTTTTTAAATCTTAAACGACTATTTTCCTAACAAATTCCTTCTGCCTGAAACTGAGCTTTATACTGTAAAATTCAACTGTGAAGAAAACATTTATCGTATTATTTACCATTCTTGCTGGAATAATTGGCTATTTTATAGGCAGAAATATTCCAACAAAACCTGAAGACACTACATTTGTTTCGACAACCTCTCAAAAACCTTTGGAGAAATACACAATTGAAAACCTTGCAAAGACCGATATCAAAGAAGGAAAATTTGAAATGGGTACGAAACTTGCATCAAAAGATGATTACACTTCTTATCTTTTCCATTTCAATTTTAATCCCGTTCCGGATAGTGTTCTTATGAAAAAAACTGAAGGCCAAATAAATCTACCGGTTTCGGCCGATTCTAAAAAACTGCCGATTATTATTATGCTTCGCGGTTATATCAATCAGGAAATTTATAAAGCGGGAGACGGGACTCGAAATACATCTGACTATTTTGCAAAAAACAGCTTTATTACAATCGCACCTGATTTTTTGGGATACGGAGGTTCAGATAAAGAAGCGGAAAATATATTTGAAAGTCGTTTTCAGACTTACGTAACAGTTCTTTCATTGATTAAATCACTCGATCAGATTCCCGGTTGGGATGGAAAAAACATATTCATTTGGGGCCATTCGAATGGAGGTCAAATTGCCTTAACTATCATGGAAATAACCGGCGGAAATTACCCGACAACACTTTGGGCGCCGGTATCGAAATATTTTCCTTATTCCGTATTATTCTACACCGACACCTCAGAGGATAGGGGAAAACTAATCAGATCCGAGCTTACCCAATTTGAAAAAATATACGATACTGAAAAATATTCTCTTGATAATTACTTGGATAAGATAAATGCGCCAATTCAAATTCAACAGGGTACTTCTGATACTGCAGTGCCGTATCAATGGACAGACCAACTAGTCAAAAATCTCGAAAAACTGGATAAAAATATTAAACTTATTAAGTATGCAGGTACCGATCATAACATGCAACCATCATGGGACAACGCAGTACAAGCTGATCTTGAATTTTTTTTAAAAAACATAATATAATTGGAAAGTATTGACAATGAAGGGTACTTTCCTTCATCATGTTTATATGAACTCAAAATTCTTGCTAAAACTTTTGTTAAATTTCTTTACGCTTTTAATCGTTTCTTATCTTGTTCCGGGATTCTATTTCGAGGGCATATGGGCAACAGTTGTTACGGCAGTTGTTTTCGGAGTCGTAAATACTTTTGTAAAACCCGTGCTTCAAATACTATTTTTGCCACTCTCTATCGTAACTTTAGGCATTACTGCATTTCTTATAAATGTAGTACTTCTGTGGGGAGTAAGTTTTGTTGTACCCGGATTCGAGATCACCAATTTCATGACCGCCGTTATTGCCTCAATCGTTTTGACTCTGGTTTCAATTTTCCTCAATAAGCTTGCTGAAGAAAAAAAAGAAAAATAATTCATCAAATTGAGAATTTATTGTATAATTAACCTTCCATGAAAACTTATATCAAAACCAAATCAGGGAAAAACGCGACCGGCCCGGGCTTTAGAACGTCAGATCACTTCAAGGGAAGCATTTTCGCCGGCGGAAAATCCGCTTTCCAAAAACCAATCCAGTCTAAATCCAATCCTTCCCAATTCCGTACACAACACAAGGGGGGATAAGCTTTTTATTACATCCTCAAAGCAATTCTTTTTGTCAAGGTTTGGTTAAATTGTAATCTGCTATAATACACTCGTATGCCAGTAAAAACTGATCCAGAAGAAAATACAAAGGTGGGCTCAACCGTCGCTCGAAGTGATGACGGTACTGTTCAAATTACGTTTACGATTCCCTATGTCGATATAAAGAAGGAAAAGGCAGATGTAGTTAAACAATTAAGTGAAGGGCTCGAAATACCCGGTTTTAGGAAAGGCATGGCACCTCTAACTGAAGCAGAAAAACATATAGGCCAAAATACGATTATCGAGAAACTTTTATCGAAAATGCTTCCTCCGCTTCTCGAAAAAACTTTTAGCGAGAACAACTTAAAACCGATAATATTTCCAAAGGTCGAACTCGTTAAAGCAAAAGAGAACGAAAATTGGGAGATAAGGGCAACAACCGCAGAAATCCTTGAATTTGATATTGGCGATTATAAGCAGATCGCGAAAGCGGCAAATAACAAAAACGCAATCTGGACCCCCGAGACGCTCGGCAATGAAAAACCGGGTGAAGAAAATAAACCTCCGACTCGTGAGCAAAAAGAGCAAAATGTTATTAAAGCTCTACTTGAACATATTAAAGTAAAAATACCCAAAATTATTCTGGATGAAGAGGTTAATGCAAGGTTGGCAAAACTACTGGAGCGGCTTGAGAAACTTGGACTTACCTTAGAGGGTTATCTTGCATCTATAAATAAAACCGGGACAGATCTGAGAAACGAGTATGAAAGCCAATCATTCGCCGCTATTTCACTCGAATTGATCCTAAATAATATTGCCCGAAATGAAAAAATCGAAATAAGTGAAGAAGAATTGCAAGCATCACTGGGCGCAGCAAGCGCAGATCCTAAACTTGCAGAAGAATTATCTTCGCCCGACAAAAAAAGTTTGCTCGAAGCTGTACTAAAACGCAGGAAAGCTTTAGGTTTACTAGTTGCATTAAGCTGATTTCCTCTTGAAATTAATTAGCAACATTTGCTATAATACCCGAAATAATTCTAATATAACTTTAGAATCATGAATCCAAAAAATAAAAACAGTAAAACTGTAAAAGCCAATAACTCACTTGAGGTTATTAAAGATATCGGGCATGCAACTGCGCAACAAATGCGCGACGAAGTCGCAAAAATGCCCGGGCAGTTAATGGAACAGCTTTTTGGCATTACACCCGGAAAAAGCTACTCCGGCGAAATTTCCCCTGGCGGGGTAGTTGAGTTTAGCGATATCTTAAGCGGAGAACAGGCTGAAATATCAAAAGAAAAGCAACAAATAGGACTGGAAAGAATAATCTTGGAAGAAGAAAGGGAGCTAGTTGAGCAAAAAACTAATGAACTCCGGATGCAGCTTAAAGTACTTCAGGACGAAATTTTAAAGCTCGCGGATAGAACTGAAAATATGGCAGAAGAAACCGTAGTTGCCGCGATGCAGGCTCCGGTAGAACCAGGAGTTTACCACGTTATTTTCTTCGAACGATTAATGGAATTTATCCAATCTTTCAGGAAGAAACTCGAAGATGCGTCTGTCTGGTTGCACGCTGTCAACAAAAGGGCTGCGAAGAAAAATGCTTGGGGGTCCGCGTACAAAAAACACGGAGCTAAATACCTTCTATCGGGTGAGCATTATATTGCCCGATCTGCAGGCTAATTTGCTAATGTTAACGCAAAACGATCTTCTCGATCCATTAAAACATATCCTCGAAATTCCTAGTATTTCAACTCAGAGTGAATATCAAAAAAACATGCTTGATGCTAGGCATTACCTTCTTGACTTGTTTAACTCTCTAGGCTTTAAAACGAAAATTCTCAAGGCAAAAAAACACGACGCGATTTTTGCATCCTTACTTTCCAGTCTCAAATTGCCCACTGTCTTAATATATGGGCACTACGATGTACAACCACCCGACCCTTTGGATGAATGGATAACTCCACCTTTTGAACCGACAATACGCAATGGAATTATCTACGGCAGGGGAACAACCGATAATAAATGCCAGTTTATGATGCATTTAATGGCTATTAAAAAATTAACCGCCTCAGGTAAAAAACTTAATGTTAATATCAAATTTATCATTGAGGGCGAAGAGGAAATTGGTTCCCCAAGTATCACAGATCTTGCAAATAAATACAGTAAAAGCTTGCTTAGCTGTGATTATCTTATTGTCTCAGATTCACAAATGTATGCAGCCGGCAAGCCTTCAATCGATATAAGTTTACGTGGACTTTTGTATACTGAGATTATTTTAACTACCGGGAGACACGATCTGCATTCTGGTCAATTCGGTGGTGTCGCAGAAAACCCCATAAATATTTTGGCAGGTTTAGTATCAAAACTAAAAAACGATAAAGGCAAAATTCTCATACCGG
>CAYREZ010000061.1:0-6732 GCA_964423565.1 uncultured Gammaproteobacteria bacterium
GAGCGGGGTTTCCATATCTTACAAAGGATGACATATCAGGTTCGATTCATGCCCGAGCTAATGGTTCGACGCTACTCACCACCCTGAGCTTGTCGAAGGACGCTCGGGGTTTTCTCGAAACTGTTATAAATAATGTGCTTAAATATGTGTCGTAATTTTTTTTCTTTTGCGCGCGATTTTCAGATCAACCAAACTTTTTCTTAAAGCATAAAGCGTTTGAAGTTTTTCTTCGCCAGATAGCCCTTTTTGTAACAACTCACGAGCAACTTTTTGAGCTTCAAGCGCTTTAATTTCTGAAATCTCGTTGGATGCCGTAACATCTTCGATCAACAATGTCGCTTTACTTTCGGATGTCACAAACACACCTTTCCCGATCGAGTACGACGTCAAACCAGAAGCCGTTTTTATAGTAACTTCTCCGGTAGTAACGGGTGTCACATACGGCATATGTTTTGCCAATATTACCGCTTCACCTTCGAGTGTCGGAAGGGTCAACTCGCTAACTTCCCCGGAAAAGATTTCTCCTTCCATACTTACAATAGCTAAATGGAAATTCATTTTTTAGTTATTTCATCAATGTTACCAATCATATAAAAATCCTGTTCATTAACAGAATCATAATTTCCTTCTAAAATCTCTGCGAACCCCCGTACTGTATCTTCAATTGTTACATATCTTCCCTCACGACCCGTAAAAGCCGCTGCAACAAACATCGGTTGAGTCAAAAACCTCTGAATTTTTCGCGCCCGTGTTACTACAAGTTTGTCGTCATCGGAAAGTTCCTCAACCCCTAATATGGCAATAATATCCTGAAGTTCTTTATATCTTTGGAGTAGTCTTTGTACTTCACGGGCAACCCTATAATGCTCTTCTCCAACAACCTCGGGGTCAAGCGCACTAGATGTAGATGATAACGGATCTACAGCCGGATAGAGTCCTTGTTCGGAAAGGGATCGTTCAAGGGCAACCGCTGCATCCAAATGCGAAAAAGTGGCGACAGGTGCTGGATCGGTATAATCATCGGCAGGTACATAAACTGCCTGTACCGAGGTTATAGAACCTTTATATGTCGAAGTAATCCGCTCCTGAAGCTGAGCCATCTCCGATGCCAAAGTAGGTTGATATCCTACAGCAGAAGGAGTTCGTCCTAAAAGTGCGGACACTTCGCTTCCTGCTTGTGCAAATCTGAAGATATTATCTATAAATAGAAGGAGATCTTGATTCTCGTTATCTCTGAAATATTCAGCCATAGTTAGGGCACTCAATGCTACTCTAAAACGATTTGATGGAGATTCATTCATCTGCCCGTATACCAGCACGGCTTTTTCCAATACTTTCGAATTCTTCATTTCATGATAAAGGTCGTTTCCTTCTCTCGAACGCTCGCCGACACCGGCAAAAACCGAAAAACCGCCGTGCTTTTTGGCAACATTATGAATCAACTCCATAATAATTACTGTTTTGCCTACTCCAGCTCCTCCAAAAGCCGCAACTTTACCGCCTTTAATAAAAGGGCAAATCAGATCTATCACTTTTATGCCCGTTTCAAAAACTTCAGGAGTTGTTTTTTGCTCAACTAGCGCTGGTGCACTTTTGTGAATGGAGTGGTATTCTTCAGACTTAACATCTCCCAGTCCGTCGACCGGCTCTCCTAAAACGTTAAAAATACGCCCTAATACTTGTTTACCGACTGGAACCTTAATGGGTCCACCCGTGTCAGTAACTTCGACTCCTCTTCTTAATCCCTCGACCGGACCCAAAACTAAGGTGCGAACTAATCCACCTGCAAGATGTTGTTGTACTTCCGCCGCCAACCTCATTCCTTCCGGATCAATCAAAAGCTTGTTATTTATGGAAGGTATTTCCCCTTTAAAATAGACATCTACAACAGGCCCTACTACCCTCTTCACCACTCCATATTTATTACTTCTTTCTGATATTTTAGTCATTTTCTGATATTACCGAAGATGCCACCGTTATATCGTTTATCTCGTTTGTTATCATACTTTGTCTTGCTTTATTAAATTCCAAAGTCAAGCTTGATGATAATTCCTGGGCGTTATCAGAAGCACTTTTCATGGCAACCATCCGGGCCGAATGTTCCGATGCTTCAGCTTCATATAATGCTTCGGAAAGGATTACTTCGAGATAAAATGGTAAAAGTTCTTTCAATACTTCTTCTCTCGAAGGTTCGAAGTTAAAAACAATATTTAACTTAATATTATTCCTAACATTTGCCTCTTTTCCCAATAAATCAAAAGAGGGTTTCTCATAAGTTATGGGGAGAATTTTTTTTATTACCGGGTCCTGCGAAAGCGCCGAAATAAAGTCATTATAAACAAGATAAACCGCGTCTACTTCTTCATTCACAAACTTGTCAGATACTAAATTGATTATTGCCGGAACTGATTTAGTCGTAATGCCTTCCGAAAAATCCGCAAGCAATGTCCCGTAAAAAGCAACGGCTCCTCTGCCTTTCTTACCTACGGTGATGAATGAACTGTCAACTATTCCTGATTCTTTGGAATGTTCCCCAAGTTTCCTAAAAAGATTTGTATTCAAGCTACCCGCTAAGCCTCTATTTGTTGAAATTACAATATATAAATTACGTTTAATTTCTTTGGGCTTTCTCAACAAGGGAATCTCTGATATATTAACCTCTCCGGCAACGTTTGCAATTATCTCATAAATTTTTTCAGCGTATGGTTTAGCAGCCAACGCCTTACTTTGTGCTTTTAACACTTTTGATGCTGAAACCATTTCTAACGCCTTAGTTATCTTTTTTATATTTTTTAATGAATTTACTCTTTTTTTAATTAGTCTTGGATTTGCCATACTTTTTTAAACTCTTTTTTAAACTCGTCAATTATCTTTTCTAATAACTTTTCGGTAACTTGGTCGAACTCATTTTTCTTAGCTAGTGCGATAAGCATTTTTTGATGCTTTTTTTGAATAAAATTTAAGAATTCTTTCTCAAAATCAGCTACCGACGCTAAGGGTATATCGTCCAGATTTCCGGAAGTCGCAAGATATATTACCAGGGTTTCATCTTCTACTTTCATAGGTTTATACTGACCTTGTTTAAGTATCTCGACAATTCTTTTCCCTCTTTCAATTTTCTCCTTCGTAGCCGTATCCAGATCAGTCGCGAACTGGGCAAATGTCGCAAGTTCGTAATATTGGGATAAATCTAATCTTAACCTGCCCGCAATTTTTTTCATCGTTTTTATTTGGGCGGCGCCGCCAACTCTGGAAACCGAGAGCCCAACGTTCAGCGCCGGGCGGATACCTGCGAAGAAAAGGTCCGGCTCCAAATATATCTGACCGTCGGTAATTGAAATCACATTGGTCGGTATATATGCCGAAACATCCTGGGCTTGGGTTTCAATTATTGGGATTGCTGTAAGTGAACCTCCACCTCTTTTGTCAGAAAGCTGGCATGCCCGCTCCAAAAGTCTCGAATGTAGATAAAAAACATCTCCGGGATAAGCTTCGCGCCCGGTTGGCCGCTTAAGAAGAAGCGACAATTCACGGTATGCCCAAGCGTGCTTAGTTAAATCATCATAAATAACTAAAGCATGTTTACCTTTCTCCAAAAAGTACTCGCCGATTGCACATCCGACATAAGGAGCAAGGTATCTAAGTACCGGAGAGCTGGATGCCGAAGCATCAACAACCACCGTTTTTTCCATAACACCGTTATCTGTAAAACTCTGAATTACTTGGGCAGTTTTAGCACGTTTTTGACCAATTGAAACATATATACAATAAACATCTGAGTCTTTCTGATTAATAATTGTATCTATCGCAATAGCCGACTTTCCTATACCCCTATCGCCTATAATAAGTTCTCTTTGGCCCCGCCCGATCGGAATCATAGAATCAATTGCTTTAATTCCGGTCTGCAAAGGTGTATCAACTGGTTTTCGTTCTATGATCCCTGGCGCAACTCGTTCAGCCTTCATAAAAGCTTGTTTTTTATATTCGCCTTTTTCATCTAAAGGCACACCCGTTGGATCAATTACCCTACCGAGTATTTCCTCGCTTACCCCAATCTCAAAGAGTTTCCCTGTTGAATAACACTTATCTCCTCTTTTTAAATTCTCAAACCCGCTTAGTACAACCACCCCTACTTTGTCTTCTTCCAAATTTAATGTAAGTCCTAAAGCCTTAGTACTAAATTCCACCAACTCACCATACATTAGTCCATCCAGTCCGCTTACCCATGCAATCGTATCGGCAAGTGAAATAATCTCACCCTCATCCTGTAGCTTTGTTTTAAATTTGTCGTTCATCATAATTAGACTAAGGAATTTAAATAACTATCCAGTGATAAATCGATTACTTTTGAACCAAAATAAACTTTTAGTCCAGCTAACATGTCTGGCTCAACTTTATATTCAATCCCATGGCGCTCTCCGTTAAAAAGGATGGCTAATTTGCTTTCTAACAAATTCCTCATTTTAACGTCTAGCTCAATAGGCACAATAACGATTACCTTAGAATCATTTTTACTTAACATAGCGTTTTAATTTAAAAGCCGGAAATTCTTTTGATCGCAATCTCTACGGATTTTCCTCTGTCTTTTTCGTTTAATATCTGGGCAAGTGCATTCTTGGCAAGTTCTACGGCTAGCTTATTAGCTTCTTCTTTGATTTTTTTAGTTAAATTCCCACTGTCTCTTAAGGCTTGTTTTTGCGTTTCTGAAAGTATCTTTTTCGCTTCCCTGTTTGCTTTATCTATCGTTTCTTTTTTCAAAATTTGAGCGCCCAGTTTTGCTTCTTCCAAAACCTCCCTTTTTTCTTTTTGCAGGGCATTTAATAATTTGGCTTTCTCTTTTTCAAATTCTTGCTTTTCTTTTTCAAATTCAACACCTTTTTTTTCAATTTCTGATAGCTCTTTTTCCCGATTTTTTATCGTGTTTAGAATCGGCTTATATAACACTTTTTTTAATATTATTAAAAGCAATACAAAGTTTACAATTTGAACCACTATCAAAAGCGGGTCTATTCCTAATTTTTCCATATTAATTATTGGAATTTAAACAAACTTGATGATAAGAGCGATAACCAATGCGTAAATTGCAATTGCTTCGGCAAAAGCGATAGATAAAATAAGAGTTGTCGTAATCGTATTACTCGCTTCCGGATTTCTACCTATAGCTTCAAGTGCTCCTTTTCCAATAAGACCTACTCCGATACCCGGACCTATCATTCCAAGCCCAATTGCCAATGCTGTTGCTAAATCTTTAAGTTCCAATTTCTACACCTCCTCTCCGAGCCGGAGATTCTCCGGACCTAAGGCTCTCCGAGCCGGAGGCCTCCTTTTTATTCATGATGTTCTTCTGTTGCAATCACTATAAATATTGTCGTTAACATAGTAAAAACCAACGCTTGGATAAACCCTACAAATACTTCAAGAATTAAAAATGGAACCGGTACTAGTACTGGTATTAAAAATATCATGACAGCAAGTAATACTTCTCCGGCAAATATGTTTCCGAAAAGTCTAAATGAGAAAGAAAGAATTTTCGCAAATTCGGAAATAAGCTCTAAAATTCCTACAAAAAATTTGATTGGGTTTTTGATATTAATAAATCGCGAAACATAAGCCTTCACTCCAAGAGTTTTTATACTCAGATACTGGGTTACCGAAACCGAAATTAGCGCAAGCGCAAATGTAGTATTTAAGTCAGCATTCGGACCTCGAAAATAAGGGACTAGTTTTAATCCCTCCCCGCTATGCTCATAGAAACCGATTGATCCAATTCCCGGCAGAAGCCCAACCCAATTTCCTAAAATGATAAAAAGAAAAAATGTCATGAGCAGAGGAAAAATTATTTCTATTTTTTCTCCTGCGATATTTTTGAAAAACATATAAAATTTCTCGATAATAAACTCCGCTAATAAAAAGGGTGTATTTTTTTTGGAACTTTTATTTTCTTTTATTTTGAGCGCAAGTATTACCAAGAAAAACATTACTATTAAACTCGTTACCAGCGAATTAGTAATATTTAATGCTCCAATGTGCCCAATAACCTCGGGGGCTACTGAAATGTGTAAACTTTTCATTTATTTTCTTAATTTTCTGACAATTTTTGACGCCTGATAAATAAAAATTAACATTCCGATAACGATACTTAAAATAATAAATAAAGGTGTCGTATTATATTTCTTATCCAGCCATAAACCAATCAATAACAAAATCACCGGGTAAAAAACAAAAGATATACTTAATTTACTGGCTTCTGCAAAGGCTTGGGCAAGATTAATATTACTTTTATTATGATTTGTTTTCACCTGCTCCATTTATTGTTAGAAGAAAAATAGAAGGGGTTTTAAAAAAAATTTCTCACTCGATACGAGTGAGAATAGCATAAACCTTGCTATTTTTCAGCCAATTTTAACTTCCAAGGAGTTTGAAGTCAATACCGAATCTAAGTAAGGTTACCCAGTGCTTCTTCGACCCTATTCCTGTTAACTTTGCTAATTGAATTAGGCAACCTTCCTGCGTCAAATACAACAAAAGGATTCCGAGACTTTCTTACACCTTCAGCAATTTCCCTCGCAATGTTTAAATGCAGATCTAGATATTTTTCTACCTCATGGGGATTAACAGAAGGCGCATCGTGTAGCCAGTCACAACTAATATGAAAGGCCTTGCCGCCACTACTAATTTCCCTTATTTCTTTACCCGATATACCACCTCCGACAGTTATTGCAAGTCTTGAAG
>CAYREZ010000061.1:6742-7292 GCA_964423565.1 uncultured Gammaproteobacteria bacterium
GATGGTGATCAGCAGGGTCTCTTAACATCCAGGCATTTACTCGTGGATTTCCGGGAAGTGGTCCTGGAGTAGTACGAATTGGCAAATGGCCGGCGTAGATTACATTACTTACTTCGCACATCTCCATAGTCAGCTCGGGAGTTTGCTGCTCAGTAATTCCCTGGGCAATTGCCCCACCGCAACCGGGATGGCTTGTAAATGCAAGAATCCTATCAAGCTGTTGGGATACTTTCTTTAAACCATTAAATATACGAGGTCTTAAACTATCGATTAGTTGTCTATCTTCTATAGGATATACTTGCTCGTTACTTTCCGGAGAATACCTAGTAAGCGCGGATGCAACAATTCCAAACTTTATTGTTTCAGAACCTACCACCGCATGCTCATCCATGCATTCTACAAGTGCATATTTTTTATTTTCAGTCATGTCAATATAAGACAACCGCAAATTATATAACTTATACCCGTGAATTTTCAATTGGCGAATAATTCATTAATCCTTGTGCAGGTTACTAATAAGTTATATCATTTTCATGAAATGCTCTCGAAA
>CAYREZ010000062.1:0-1538 GCA_964423565.1 uncultured Gammaproteobacteria bacterium
AAGTAGATAAAAGGTGGAATGCCCTTTTACCTTATTCAAACATGCTTTCTTAGGACAAGATGTATTATATTTTAGCTTTGTAGGTAAATCAAGAGGTAAGTATTTGACATAACTATCCTTACAGTATTAAATATTAGTTGTGAACAAGATTTCAGTAGTCTCTGCCTCGTTACTTTTTTTATTTGCAGGCGCAGTTTCAGTTTCAGCACAAAATAGTAGTGAGGGTATATCAGAAGACGTTGGAAAAATAATTTCTCCGGACTATCTGCCGCCGCCAATACAACCCGGATTCATAGGGCAGGACCATAAATATTCAGTGATTTTTAGGGGAAACGGGGAGGCGGTTGTTTCGACACGCGTAATTCTAACCAATAAAGGTTCCGAACCTTTAAGAGAAGTAAAGTTGAGAATTCCAAAGGTTGAACCAAAAGATGTTTTTGCTTATCAAATAATTAAGGATAGAAACTGTATCCGCTACCCTACGCCTTTATATGAACCGATTGGTGGAACGACGATATCTTCTAAATGTCTGGAATACCAGGAACCGAATTACTACTACGATTATTACGGCGCCTCTAAATATCAGAAAGCGGAAAGCAGCCTTGATATAGATACCTTAACTATCAAATTATCTACTGCTATCGCACCTGATAAAACCGGTGCATATATAATTTATTTCAGGACTTTCGGCTATGCCGCGAAAGACTCGTTCGGTGCATTTAAATATTCGTTTGAAAGCTTAAAAGTAGAGGATGATATTACTAATTTAAGTATTGGCATAAGCACCGATTCCGACTTATTTTTAAAAGGTGTTCAGGGAAAAGTTGAGTACCGTCTTGAGGAGTCGGCTTTCAAGGGTTTCGATTCGGCAAGCGTATCGGCTCCGCAGTCCAGTCAGGCGATCGATAGTTTTGTAGCCCAGATAGGTCAGGGCGAAATATTAAAAACTGCTTCTAATTTAGCTCCACTGGAATCTTATAAAGTTGCCGGAGCTTATGCTTCTTCCCGGGCAAAACTTTACGGGAAGGAGATCGTCATTGCTGTTTTGGCGATTGTCGTTCTTGTCTTATTAATAATCTTTTCGCTTAAAGTCGTAATTAAAAAATTCGGCAAACAGGGATATTCAGTTAGTAAAAATTCTGAACAAAAAGGTGAAAGATCCGGAAATTTGACAGATCGGGGAAGTCTTTTACTGGTAATAATGAGTAGTTTTGTGAGTTCGCTTCTTATTACCGGTTATACCGCGCTTATTTATCTGGTTTCGACAATGATGAGTTATGGTGGTTTTTATTATCAATACCAATTCGTATTTGGGATATTTCTATTAGTCATTTCTGTCGGCGTATATTCGGTTTTACTTTTTGCCCCGGCAATATATTTCGGAATTAAAAAAGGTCTAGGTTGGGGAGTTGGTTATTTAGTAATCAGTATTTTATGGCTGATTCTATATGCAATTGTCGCCTTTATAATCTTCTTTTTATTCGCCAAGGGCGGCGGTGGTTACGGCCGCGGCCCGGTTCTGCCTCTTATGGAGAAGG
>CAYREZ010000062.1:1548-7009 GCA_964423565.1 uncultured Gammaproteobacteria bacterium
TACGAATTAACTATTTGAATCCGCAAGCTTTCAAGCTTGCATATTTCCTGCAATGATCTTCTACCACATCAGCGTAATATTCACCGCCATTATAACCGATGAGTGCCAGTCTAATATTACCGTTATTTTTTTCGATTAAGCGTTTCATAAATGAAGTGCCGCATTTTATATTATTTGCCGGATCAGATGTGGCGCAATCATGATAATCGGGATGAATCTGCAAAAGTCCCAGTTCATTGCCCGGACCTATGGCATTCGGATTACCGCTGCTTTCCTGTAAGATCATGCCTGCTGTAAGATCAGGCTCTAACCCTTCTGACCCTTTCGAGTATTTCATAATTCCCGGACACCACCTACGAACATTTTTGGGCCATTTAGGGCTTATGGTACAACCGTCAGATTCTTCGGAAGTTTTAGGTGAATTATTATTAGCGTTATTTTTATCTGCTGCGTGAGTTTCATAAGAACCTGAATCCAATGAGGCTAATCCCAAAATAGTAAAGCCTAACGCACCAAGCATTGCCACATATTTAATATTGCTACTTCCTGAAGAACCCTCTTTTCCGTATCCGTACATAATATGGGGTAGTATACACAAAATATATGTCTTGGGAAACAAGTATTATGGGATTTGATAAATAATAAAAAAATTAAATTTGGAGCTTTATCGAGGGACCCATTGTAGCTTTGAGATAAGCTTTAACGATTAGTTTTTTATCTAATGCTTGGATTACTGTTTCGAGATTTTTTACTAGTTCATCGTTCTTCTGACTTACTTTGCCGATAGTAGTATGAATTACCGGGGCTTCCTTTTCGGTTTTTATGTTAAGTGTGTTGCCCGAAAACTTTGCACCGTCTTTTTCCGATTTAATTATCGTCCCATTTTTCGGATTAGGCATGAGACCTTTTGGCCCCAAAAGTTTTGCGAAAGCTACGAGTTTTGGCATCATTTCGGCAGTTGCCAAAAGTGTATCGAAGTCAATTTTACCCGACTTTAATTTTTCTATTGTTTTATCATCGGCTATCTCGATTTTTTTGGCTTTTCCGGCTGAGTGAGGCAACTCAACACGAGCCGATAAGCCTACCTTCTTAACAGTAAGGTGCAACTCGACACTTCCGTCGAACTTCGAATAAGATGATTCCTTGACCAGTTTTATCCCGTCGGTGAGCGAATACAACTTGGATTGATCAACCTTTCCTATGGCGGATTTATATTTTTTGCCTCTTAATTTCGGTCCTTGAGCTTTAGTGGCGGTTGTTTTGGCTGTTTCACTAGGTTCCCTTACTGTTCCCGCATCAACTTCCGGAATGTCTTCTCCGATGATTCTAATTCTTTCTCCGCCTTTTAAACCGACTCCCGAAACTTGTTTTTTCTCTTTTTCTTTAGTCAATTTTTCCTGTTCGAGTTTCTTTCTTTTCTTTTCTTCATACGCAACCCGCCCGGATACTTCTTGGCCGGTTACGCCGCCAACAACTGCTGTTTTTGTTTTACCCATAAGCCCTCCTTTTGGTCAGGAAATTCAAATTCCTAATTTCAAAATTCTAAGCACTTATTAGATTGATTTTTTTTAAATCGTCTAAATTTAGAGTTTTGGACTTGTTTAGGATTTTTTAATTAGGATTTATTCTTCTGTCTTTACTCCCATACTCCTCGCTGTTCCTGCAACTATTTTTTTAGCACTTTCAAGATCTTCGGTATTCAAATCATCCAATTTTTCTTTGGCAATTTCTTCAATTTGCGAATTTGTTAAAGTTCCGACAATGGTTCGGGGGGTTACACCCGACCCCTTTTCCAAACTGAGCGCTTTTTTTATCATGTCTGCAACCGGGGCTTTTCTTAACTCAAAACCAAAACTTCTGTCCTCATATATGGTAATAAGAGCGGGGACAACCTGCCCTCTCATTTCGGCAGTTTTGTCATTATATTGTTTGACAAAGTCCATTATGGCAATGCCGTGTTGGCCTAGAACGGGACCCAAAGGCGGAGCTGGTGTTGCTTCTCCAGCCTTTAAATTAACTTTAATGACAGTCTTTATTTTTTTACCAGCCATGATCTAGTATAGACAATATTGAATATAGTAAAGAAACAACGAAGGCGTGTACGAAGAAATTTCGACGAACCTTCCTGCTCCGTCTGCCTCGAGAATCAAAATTAACGAGGTATGGCTATTCTAGCAGCTTTATAAAATCGTGTAAAGAAGTATAATTCGATTTATGGAGAGAAACGGAGAGTTTAAGGTATGGAACATAGCTACTATGTCATGTGGCATGGTAGCCTGCAAGGTAGGTATCGACGGTGTTTGTGCGAGACAACATTTATTGGAACAACAATCCGGATTTCTTGACGCAGAACTATTTGCTGATTTTACTTTGAGATGTACAAAAGGAGATTGTAGGAAATTTTCCGCGGAACAATTAAGAGCGATTGCTGATAACGCTTGGTTGAATAGAAAAATTGAAGGTTAAAGACTTAAACTTTTGCAATCTGCAGTAAATCGAGCTCTACTGGTGTTTCTCTGCCGAATATTGAAACAAGGACTTTTACTTTCCCTTTTTCTTCATCGATTTCTTCAATAGATCCCAAGAAATCGGCAAAAGGCCCATCGGTGATTTTAATTGCTTCGCCTTTGCTAAATCTTGTTTTAAACCTTTTAGCTGGCGTTGAAACGAATTTTTGAATGTTTGAAACCTCAAGTTCCGATAAAGGGGTTGGATTTTTACCCGCTCCGACAAACCCGGTTATACCCGGTGTGGTTCGGACCGATAGCCATGTCGGATCGTCCATAACCATCTTGATTAACATATAGCCCGGGAATATTTTTTCTTTAACTGTTGATTTCCTGCCTTGGCGGATAACAACTCTATCCTGAGTGGGAACAAGAATTTCGAAAATTTTATCCTCGAGGCCCATTGTTTCGACTCTTTGTCTAAGAGTTTCTGCAACGCGCGCCTCATGTCCGGAGCTTGTATGTACAACAAACCAATTAGCATCCGGATCTTCTTTTGAATTTATAATAATGTGTCCGGGAATTTTTCTTTTCCCTGTCCCACGCTCATCTACTGCCTCAGGGGAAATTTCAGTTTGCTGGGTAGTAATATCGTCTGGCATATTAAAGTGAAATGTTATTTGGAAATTGCTAACTCAAGAATTTTGGTGAAGGCAAAGTCCAATCCTCCCACGTATGCGGCAATTATACCTGAAATTACAAAGACTATCAAAGTAAGTTTGATTACTTCTTCGCGCTTAGGCCATGTTACTTTCGTAAGTTCAAGCCGAACTTCATTTAGGAAATTTATTGCTTTTCTCACAACCTAGAATTTTAACAGAATCTGATCCGAGTATCAATAACGCGAATAAAACAAATTTAAGTACGAATGAAGCGAATGGCTACGAATAGTTTACAATGAATTATGGCGTCTATTAAGAAAAAATTGACCATAATCTATCCCATGCTATCTTACAAAATTGTAGGTATTTGTTTTGATGCTCATAACGAGCTGGGTAGATATTCAAGAGAGAGGAAATACGGAGATTTCATAGCCAAAACGCTGAAAAAAGAAGGTATTGATTTTAAAAGAGAGTGCACAATCTCTGATACTGGTAATATTGTCGATTTTTTGATTCAAGACAAGTTAATTTTGGAACTGAAATCTACAAGAATTATTACCAAGAATGATTATTATCAGATACAAAGATACCTGCACATTACAGGAATAAAACTTGGAATTATTGTTAATTTTAGAAGTGAATATCTTCAACCGAAGCGAGTTGTAAGAAAAGATCAATAAGTTGATAATAATTTTTACTTACATTGCCATTACTTGCTATAATTAATAAAGTGAATGTAGAATTTCTCAAAGGATTATTAGAAAGGAAATTACAAAATTTATCAAATCCTCGCACGTACGATGGAATGAGTGGGGACATTAGGCTTTTAAGCCAAGCTATAATTCAACAAGATCCCACGCAAAATGTGGAAACTACTTCAAGTTTTGAAATCGGTCCAGGCATACCGGAAGAAGCACTACAAAGATTAAAAAGACAAGGAAGAATGGGGATAGGCCAGATAGCGAGAGAAATAAACAGAAGATATGGACATCCTGAAACAGAGGAAGAAAGATTGATGAATATTGATATATTGATATCGGGATTGAAAAATCTTCAGCAATCAAAACGTTAAAAAGATAATTTGCGTTTATTCGTAATATTCGTGAGATATTAGCATCATTCGCGTTATAATAACTTAAATCATGCTTTCACCTGATTTCTCCTTCGAAAAAAGCTTATGGAAACGAGGATTTAAGATTGTTGGCGGATCTGATGAAGTCGGAAGGGGATGTTTTGCCGGGCCTATTGTAGCAGGTTGCGTCGTATTCCAACCCGACATACTAAATACAATATACAAAATGCCGATCCGGATTGACGATTCAAAAAAACTTAATTCGAAACAACGCGAAATTGCTGATAAATGGATTCGGAAAAATGCCTTGGCTTGGGGAATTGGCGAAATTTCAGTCGCGAATATTAATAGGACGGGAATAGCACAAACAACGAAAATGGCGTTTAGAATGGCAGTCAGGAATGCTAATTTTATGCTAGATAAAAAAAATAAATATGGAATAGATTATTTACTCTTAGATGCATTTTATATACCGTATATCAGGATTATTAGAATGCCTAACAAAAATGCAAAAATCAGATATCAAAAATCAAAATTAAATAAGACCACAGTACTTAATGGAAAACAATTGGCAATAGCGAAAGGAGACGAAAAGTCATTTTCAATAGCATCTGCTTCGATAATAGCTAAAGTATATAGAGATAAAATGATGATAAGTTTGAGTGGGCAGTATAAGTTTAAGAAATATAATTGGGGTAAAAATAAGGGGTATGGAACCAAAGAGCATCGTAGCGCAATCTTAGAACATGGTTCAACCAAATACCACAGAAGTCAATTTGTGCAAACCTACTTTAGTAATTTCTATTCTTCTCAAGCTCGATCGAGTGTTTAACTCGGGATCTTTTTTCTTTCCGCTTTTCCTGTTCAGTTTTATGGCGTTGTCGATCTCGTACCTCCTCAAGTATGCCGGACTCCAAGACCTCTTTCTTGAAACGGGCGATAAGACGATCTTCCGATTCTCCTTTTTGTTTCTTGACGATAACCATAAATAGTCGCCTCCTCTCCGAGCCAGAGGCTTTCCGAGCCGTAGGCTTTAAGATGTATGTTAATTAAATTAATCATAAAACATCACCTAAGTAGTATTTTAACAGAGATGACAAGAGAGGAGTACAGGAAAAATCGATAGAGGAGTGAATTACAAAGTAAAGTAAGAAAATATGGAACTGTCGATTCTCGGTAAATATAATGAGATTTATAACAGCATTCAAGAAAACCCCGCCTTTTCAAGGCGGGGATGAATTGAATACTGATATGTCGTCCTCCTTTAGAGGAAACCCCGC
>CAYREZ010000063.1:0-6968 GCA_964423565.1 uncultured Gammaproteobacteria bacterium
TTCGACGAAGAAAAAAGTATAGTTATTGTAACGAAGGCAATAAAGATTAGGGAAATAACTCCAATGATAATAATGTTTCTTTTCGATATGGGTGTTCTGTCAGTTTTTCCGGGAGTTGAGTCAGTTAAGCTTGCGGGGGATTTTTGTGATCTATCGTCTAAAGTCGCTAAAATAGATTCAGCGCTCTTATTTGAAATAGAATAATTATCCGAATTTCTTTGAGATTCAAACGGAGTTGACTCCCCGCTTTGTTTTTCAATAGCAGGATCAAGGATACTTTTTTTAAAGGAAGGATAATCGCCGGTTTCAGGTATAGAAATTTCAAAAACTTCTGTCTTTTTTAGATAATATTCTTCGAAACTTGGTTTGCTAGAAATTTTAATTGGTGAAATGGCAGGTATTTCTATTTTTCTTTCTTCGTGCTCGATCACTTTCAATTGGCCAATTTGATCAAATTGAGGAAGGTTATTAAGGAGATTTTCGACAGGAACTTCATAAGTATTAAAGTTATTTTTATTGTCTTCAGCAGAATTCTTTATTAACCTCGGACCTAACTCTTCACCTCTTTCGTACTTCCTTCCAAAAAGAGTGTCCAATTCGTTTTTTCTAAAATAGCGGTGACCACCAGGAGATCTATAAGATTTAACTTTTTCTTTTTTCTCCCAACGTCTTAGAGTATCGATAGAGACTCCGAGATATTCAGAAGCCTCACCAATACTCAGCAACTTATCGTTTTTGCCTATATTTTCTAGGTTATCATGCATATATTTAAGTATTTATATATAATAATACATAAATATGTCAATAGTGTAAATTACAATTATATATGATTTAGAGAAATTTGCGGAGTAAAAAGAAAGTTCTGTTAGGGGTTAATTTGTGGAAAATGAAATAATATTTTTTGTCTTGTAAAACAGGGATCATCTTCGGTGCGATTGCCTTCCGGTAAGTATAAAAAATATTCTATACCACCATTTCTATTAGTTAGTGCTGTAAATCTACCCGGCCCAGGATCGCTAATTGCAACTCTAAGTTCAAATACCAGTGGATTGTTATCTGGATTAACCTCGGGATTGACTTGGATTATCTTTTGATCAACCAATGCAGAAATCGAAGCCGCCTTATCTCGGTTAGTAGTAAGAGGACAAGTCAACAATTCCAATGTCCATCTGGGATCGGGCATTTTTGAGGTTGTTTCTTCTAATCTGTCTTTAAACATAACTTAATAGTATATATGATTTTATTATTGTCAATATTTTAAGATTATACTGGACAAATTGACACTTGACTTCAAACGTAAAGCGATTTTTAATTATAGTATATATATTAAAAACTTGTAAAACTGATTTCAACTTACTAAAAAAAAGTTTTATAAAGTTATAAAAATCCTGCCAGATGAAAAAATACTATACTGTTAAAGAAACTTCACAATTACTAGGTGTATCAACAAATACCGTATACAGCTATTTACAGGAAGGTAAGTTAGAGGCAAAAAGAATCGGGAAAGGGAGATTTAAAATTCCCTATAGGCAGATTTTACCTTATATTGAAACCGGAAAAGAGTCATTTGAGGTTCAAGAGAATCTTGGCAGTGTAGATAATGTTAATCTTAATGCTAATTTTTATCAAACCCCAGCTGACAACGAGACCGATAATGGATATCCTGTAGAACTTACTAATTTAGATGAAAATACTTCGGAAATGGTTAATGAGCAACCATTGGAGATAAGTCCCGGCGTAAAAGATATAGTTTTTTTTAGAATTTTTAAGGGGGTTGCTTTCTTGGGTTTAGGGATAATAAATCTATACACCTTAGGTACATTATTATCGCCAGGAGATGTACTACTTGGTGAACTAGGCGGGTTCCTTTTAAAAGTTTTACCTTATGGCTTGATATTTATTGGTCTATTTAGTTTAGCCGAGATATTTAAACCTAAGAGATTTTCAAAATTTCACTTATTTATAGACGGACTATCGAGTATTATTTTAGGTTATTCCGCATTACTGAGTTTTATATCCGGGAACTATAATTTGTTTATTATCACAA
Organism: uncultured Gammaproteobacteria bacterium; assembly: GCA_964423565.1. Lineage (GTDB taxonomy): Bacteria > Patescibacteriota > Microgenomatia > UBA8517 > UBA8517 > CAYREZ01. The sequence goes on from CAYREZ010000063.1 coordinate 2,048, forward strand.
CGGCATTTTGTGGCATTGCAATAGGGCATTTAATCTCGGGTATCAAAACGAGCGAAAATACATTTACTTTTCTTAATACCTATACAAGATTATTGCTATACATTGGTTTGTTGGGAGGAGCCACACTTATTATTTATCCGAATATAATGCCTATTGAGATAATAGGAAATTATGTAAATCTCCATCGTGAATTATCTGCTTTTATATACTTTGTTATAGTAGTTGTACCACTTATTTATATTCTTACTCCTTCAGGAAAAAAATCCACGATCCGGCTTCCTTATTTTGTTTTTGCTTCAACATTATCAATTATTGTCGCAATAGAATTAACTTTTATTGGATCCTGGGATATAAGCTACATAACATTTTTGATAGGAATATTTGGCTTGTTTTTGGCTTGGTGGATTGAATCAAGAAAAGTTCTTGACGCAAAAAAGATTTTTGTTGTTTTTCTTTCGTTCATTTGGATTTCAGCAAGCTTTATTTTCGGACTTTTTGCACTAAAAACTTCTCACGAAGAAATAAAAACGGATGCCCATAATAATATGCAGGAAACTTTGGAGCAATTAGTTGCAAAAATAAATACGGATTTTGAGTCAAGAAACGCCGTACTTACTACTTTTGCAGGCTCGGAAAATGTAAAAGTAATATTAAATGAGGGAAAGCAGGACGAGGCGATATTGGTTGCAAAGACAATTTATGATCGTCTTGGCACCGCTGAGAGAGTTCTTATATATAATAAAGAAGGGGTGGCTATTGGTGTTTATCCCAGGAATACCCTGTCTCAAGGAACGAATTTTTCTTCCCAAGAATATTTTCAAAATACTGTTAAAACCTATAAAGGATTTGTTTCTCCTGTTTTTGAAAATATTTTGGGTAATCCATCAATAATACATACTGAGCCTATTTTTAAAAATAACGAATTTATTGGCATGCTTGGAGCGTCTTTAGCGCTGGATAAACTTGCCGAAGATTATCAGGTTGGAACAACTTTGAGGTATAGTTTGGAGGCAACCGACAATAATGGGGTTATAGTATTTAGTTTGACTGAAGATAAAATTGGCCAAAAAGGAAGTTTATTTAATAATCCGCAGATCAATAAACAAATTGGAAAAGATTTAATTGTTACCCAAGAAGCACAAACTCCTAAATGGAACGTAACAATTAGCACTTCGTTGGCGCCGTTAGTTTCTAAAATTTCGGGTATGAATGTTATATTATCAATGCTTCTTATTGCTAATGCCGTATTCTCTGTCGCGGCGGGAATTGTGGCCGCTTCAAAAAGAGAAATTAGTTCTCCTAAAGTAACGCCTATGGCTACGATTCAACAGCTTACACATCTGAGCCAGAAACCACGTTTTATCTGAGACGATTATGTTTATAAAGATTACCTTTTTGAAAAATAAAATAGTTTTTGTATGGCTACTGCTTGCATTTATAAGTATGGTTGGCTTTTTTCCATTGAAAGAAAGATTTTTTGCTTATAACTCGAAAAATGACGTCCAGAAAAAACTCAACGAACTGGTAGAAAAAGATACTCTGTATATCAATGAGGATCAATTATTGGGAGCTTCTACGGACAATAAAGTATATTCCGTCCTAAGTACCATTAGTGGCGATTTTCTATTAGCACAAATAGTAAAAGCTAAAGTCATTTCTTCGGAATTTGAGGGCAGTGTTACTTTCCGCTTGCCAAACGGAGATCTTTATACTACAACTTCGAGTGCATACGTACCTGAAATTATTTTAAGAGACGGGACAAAAACGGAAGCACAAATTGTAAAAGGTGCGATATCAACAATAGGACTTAAAAACGGTAACTATCTATCCGTTGAAATAATCAATTCAGATATTACGGACGGTAGGTTATCGGGCATATTTTCAGGTAGAACTACTGATACAGGTTATCAAATAGCGGGTTATATAAAACAAGGAATAATTGAAGAAGGATATGTAGTCGGTAATCCTACTTTTGTATCCTCCAGGTTAAGAACTTTCGGATATCTTGTTCAATATGAAGAACGGAGAAATTTTGACGAAGAAGACGTTTTGGCGGCTAGCGCAGAAGAGAAGGAGGAAATGCAAAGTGAAACCAGTTTGGCAAAATTGACTGATGAAGAAAAAACTGCGCTTTCGGACCAGAGAAAAATAGTCAGTTATCAGGGAAGAATTATAAAACCAAACTATGATACAGGAACGTACTCTATTGCTGGACTGGATGAAGAATCGGCTGTTTCGGTCGATCTGATAAAAGAATTAGTCGATACGGGATTATCTGATATTGATTTTTCGAATTACGTCTCGACTGAAATTGCATATGGGGGAATAGTAACTTCATCGAATATAGAGGATTTAACTATACAGGCGGTCGATATCGCAGACAATTCGATCTTATCAAGGCATGTCAAAGACGGAGAAATAACGGGATCTGATATAAAAAATGATTCGATAAAAAATGAAGATATAGCCACGGATGCCATAAACTCGGCAAAAATCGAAGACGGCACAATAACTTATTCTGATATCAAGGATGATACCGTTGGGACCAGTGATCTTGCTCAGAATTTAACTTTTGCTGATGGAGATTTCTTGGATTTAGGATCTGTAGTTCATGACGATGCTGCCTTGCAGGGTGTAAGACTTCCAAATGTCGCTTCAGCCTCTCCAACTTCACCTTCTAGCGGGGAGGGATTTTTGGCGTATGACACTTCAGGAAACCAGGTTATTTTTTATAATGGGTCGAGTTGGACCGCGGTTGGAGGAAGTTTAACGTTATATACGGGTTCAGCTACTTCGATAAATAATTATTCTTCCTCGGGCTTGGAACTTATAAACTCCGATGAATTAACACTACTCAGGGGTTGTAATGATACAGAAATTCTCAAATGGAGCGCAACCAATGCCCGTTGGGAGTGCCAGCCGGATTCGGGAGGAGGCGGATCTTCAAAGTGGACGGATCCGGGTACTTTCACCTATCTTACCGCGACGGCAGACGATCTTGTTGTGGGTGCAACAACAGTTGCTGCTGCATCACTTTTCTTTGATGAGTCCGCAGGACAAATTGACTTAGGGACGGATGAGTCTTTATCAGGTGCAATCCGACTTTATTCTTCTGGCGCCGGAGTAACGGATGCGACGATTTCGACAAACGCAACCGGAGACCTAGTCCTAACATCAGCAGGAGTAGTAGATGTTAACTCGGCAACGATTAACCTAGCTACCCAAGCTACCAACTTTGAGCTTATCAATAGTAATGCGGGAGCATTAACCTTTGAATCAACATTATTAAGACTCGATACCTCAGCAACATCAGTGGAAGTAACAGGAACGACCAATCTTGGTGACGGTGGAACGACCAACTATGCCCAATTTAATACAACAGGAGATCTGACCTTTGTGGGAACGGGAGATACTATTACAGGTCCGGGAGCCGGTGGATTAACGCTAACAAACACATCCGGTCAAATACAGCTCGTTACAGTTAGTTCAGGAGAGCTTGACTTAACCAGTGCAGGTCTTATGGACGTTAATGCGGCAGCTAATCTTGACATCGACGTAACAGGAACCTTTGACATGTTATCAACAGGAGCCTTCTCAATAGACGGAACAGGAGTAAGCAATGTAAGTGCAACCAGTGGAAACTTAACCATATCAACCATTACCTCAGGAGACTTGGTATTAACCAGTGCAGGAGTAGTAGATGTTAACTCGGCAACGATTAACCTAGCTACCCAAGCTACCGACATCGAGCTCGTTAATACCAATGCGGCAGCTCTCTCCATCTCGGAATCGACCAATAACTATCTTGTTATCGATACATCCGGTGAGATAGTGACATTTGGCGGAGCCACCAATCCAGCCTTTGCCTTTACCGGAACCGGAGCAGTAACGGTAACAGGTGCAGGTGGAGCTGACAAGTTTACGCTTACCGCAGGAGACGCAGTAATCTCTGACGGAAGCCTCACAATCACCGATGCAGATGATGCTGCCTCAACCCTTTCAATTACCAATAATGCTGCAACTACAACCGGAGCAGGAGCGGCAGGAGGAGTCAATGTACTTTCCTCAACAACTCTCTCTACAGGAGATCTTCTTGAGCTTAGGTTAACCGAATCAGCTCTCTCAACAGGTAACTACCTGACTGCCTGGGACGTGACAGCCGGAGCCAGTGTCTTTGAAATAGGTGAGGACGGAATATTAACTGTCGGAACAGGAGCAATTCAATTAACCGATGCAACAGGCAACATAATAGCTGGTGCATATGGAGCAGCATCTATAGATGGTGATGACATTGCCTCAGGCATTGCAGGCAACGGCCTGGTATTAACAGGAGCATCCCCGGACACACTTGATATTGACCTTGACTCCTCAGCTGCAGACGGTGCAACCACAACCTCTACCTCAGGCTTGGAATTTGACGGAGGACAATTAACACTCCTTCGTGGCTGTGCAGAGGGTGGAATACTGGAGTGGGACAACGTTAACTTTGACTGGCAGTGTGGAACCGATGACGTTGGCGGAGCAGGCGTCTGGAGCCGAAATGCCGGAGCCGCCACTCTTTATTCAACCACAGACGGCGACGCTGTTGTTATCGGAGCTGGATTAACCTCAACACTCCACCAGCTTGAAGTCAATGATTCGGTTATCGGTAAAGCCTTAGCTCTTCTTAACGATACAGATGCTGATCAGGACATACTCGTTGCATCAAGCGCCGGAGCATTCAGGTTTGCAATCGAGAACGACGGCGACTTAAGGCTAAGAAACGCAGCCGTTATCTCCAATGCAAGTGACGGTACCTTAGCACTCACTGAACCAACCATCCAGTTAGTCGGCTCAACAGCACTTGACATTGACGCACCATCCATCAACCTAGCTACCCAAGCTACCGACATCGAGCTCGTTAATACCAATGCGGCAGCTC
>CAYREZ010000064.1:0-3650 GCA_964423565.1 uncultured Gammaproteobacteria bacterium
TCGAGAAAAACGGCACCCCCGCTTCTCCCGCAACTGCCCGCGCAAGGAGTGTCTTACCCACCCCGGCTGGACCGAATAATATTACTCCTTTTGGCGTTCTTGCCCCGATTTTTCGGTATTTTGCTGGATTCTTCAAAAAGTCGACAATCTCCTCCAATTCCTTTTTTGCATCCTCGACACCCGCAACATCGTTAAAAGTAATAGATTGCTTGCCTTTCGCAAAAAGCTTTGCACGGCTTCTTCCAAAAGAAAAAATGTCCTGGGCTCCACGGGTTTGTGCTCTAATTATAAAAAAGAAGAATACTGCCATTAATCCTAAGGGTAGAACAATTCCGATAATTTCCCCAAAGGCTTTTGCTAATGATTGATCAACAACGGTGTACTTTATACTCGAAGGCTCTATTCCTTCTTTCTCAAGGAGATCGGCAAAACTCTCCGATTCTTCTTTCGTCGTAACTTTAGTCGTTCCATCACCATACTTTAAAATCAAATTTTCATTCTCCACCGTAACCTCACTAACTTTCTTATTTTTAATATCGGCAAGTGCCTGTGAAGTATCAACTTTTCCTTGTGTTGACTGCAATTGAAATACCGATATAAGAAATGGCAGGAAAAAAAGTAATAACATTCCTGCAATTAATATTTTCCAAAGATTAACTTTTAGGCGGAACTCAATTCTTTTTTCATTTTTGCCATTTTTACTACTCCCCGAAGGTTTACCTACCTGAATTTGAGACTTCAATTTTTTTATTCCTTTTAGCGGATCCATATAATTAAAATTAAACGTAATAGTAAACAAGTTACAAACACATCGAAGCAATATTAGCAGAAAAGGAAGATAAATGCTAACGTTTTTTAATAAATTCTAAGCACTAAGTTCTAAATTCTAAACAATATTTAGATTCAAATTTTTCAAACTCATTACGTTTGGAACTTGGTAATTAGAATTTTGAATTTGTTTTGATATTAGATATTGGATATTAGAAATTGATCCCTCTAGCGGACTTTCGTACCATTTACAACCTTACCGGATGGACTAAGTAGTACCGGCTTTTCGTCAGTTTCATCGTCAAGTACTTTTACAGGTTTATCTAGTTTCTCTACTCCTGCAAGCATCATACCCTGACTGTAATCTCCTTCGGGCCCGATTTTTTTAGGTTCCAAGTTGACAATAAAAGGAAATTGTTTGCCGACAAGATCCTCCGGTTTGTAAAACCCAAGAAGCCCGGCAAAGACGACAATTGTATTCTTTTGTCGTCCTGAGCGAACCGAGTCAGACTCGGGAGTCGAAGGATCCACTCCAGTCAATCCGATATCTACACTAAGTTTTATAACCCAATGACTCCACTTTGGTACTTCGGCATTTACAACCGTACCAATTCTGATATCTAATTGTTTAAACTGATTTATTGTTACATTTGCCATAATTTTCTGCTGTGTCCTTCCACAGCTTTAGTGAAAGATGGAAAATCATTAGTAGTGATTGTATCCATATGATTTTAACTATTTAGTTTATTAGTTATACCTACAATCTTATAAACCTCCTTTATCGTTTCTTCCGCCACCTTTCTTGCTTTTTCCGCTCCCTTTTCTAAAATTTCTCTTGCCATATCGATATTATTCTCAAGCTCTTTTCTTTTTCTTCTTGCTTCGGCAAATTTACGCATATGTGCTTTAAAAAGACTTTCTTTAACCTCAACATCGCCGACTTTTCCTTCTCTATATCTTCTTTTCAAATCTTCCACTTCGGCCTTATCATCATTCACTATATCGTGATATATAAATACGGGGTTGCCATCTACCTTTCCCGGATCGCTGGCGTGTTTTCTATTCGGATCAGTATAGCTTCCCATTATCTGCCGCCTGATAACTTCCTCCTCGTCAAAAATTGTAACCACATTACCCAAACTCTTACTCATTTTTCGTTCCCCGTCTGTTCCTACGACTTTACTCATATTTCCTTTTTCTATGAGAGGATCAGGAATAGGAAATATTTCGCCGTGAGCTTTGTTAAAACTTCTTGCCGTTTCGCGAGCGAATTCTACATGCTGTCTTTGGTCTTCCCCCACAGGAACTCCACCGGGTTTATATAGCAAGATATCCGCAGCCATCAAAATTGGATAATTGAAAAGTCCCATATTTATTTTTTCTTTTGAAACGCCCCTTGCGAGTTTATCTTTGAAAGCATGCATTCTATTCGTCAAGCCAAACGGAATATAATTTGCCAATACAATGGCAAGCATGCTGTGCTCAGCAACACCGGATTGGCGGAAATAAATTCCTTTCTCAGGATCAAGGCCTAAAGCAATATAGTCAAAAACGTTGTTAATAATGCACATCTCAAGCCTATTCCTATCCTGGATTGTAGTGAGTGCATGTAGATCCGCTACAAAATAGAATGATTCAACGCCTTTTTCCAACAAATCAAACTGGGGCTTTACAGCTCCTGCATAGTTACCAAGATGGAGTGTATTTCCGCTCGGTGTAATTCCTGACAGAACACGTTTTTTAGCATAACGTTCTTCGTAGGTTGTAAAATCACCAACAATGGCTTTGTTTACCCCAAGTAAATCTTTAACTCCCATCTTCAAACCAAATAGTTTATGTCCAGTTCCGTCATAGAAATAATCCGCCTCTATAACTTTTTTATCTACATAAAGAGGTATTTCCAAACCCAATGGTGGAACAAGTCCTGGGGTTAAACCTAAACCAGTCATTTCTTCCTCAGTTGCAAGACTTAATCTTTTAATTCCTAAAAACTCTCTCAATTTTTTGCTGTTAACTTTTGTATCACCCCGTCGTGATACTGCAATAAATCCCTTCTCGGTTTTATAAATCATGGTGGCAAGCGCGTGTTGCATCGTATCCCGATAAAACTTCATATGCGACGGAACGTCCACGGGAAGATCTTCAGGTAAAGGAATAAATTCAAACGGCACATTTGCATCTTTTAAGATTTTTTCAATTCTGTCTTCCATAAAGCTATTCTACATTAAATTCGAATCCTTTTCCGTTCTTAAAAGTTTTCTTATTAAAATTAAAATGCTTATTCAAAATTTGTGGATTTTCAAACAAATTCTTTTCTTTAATGTAACTTTGTAACACTTTCATAAAAAAGCTATGACTTATAAGTAAATACTTTCCTTCGGGCAATATCCTTAGAAATTCAATCAGCTTGTTAATTCTTTCTCTAATGTCGCTTCTTTTTTCCGTTAATTCATCCTTGATAAAGCTTTTAGCAAATCTTTCTCTTACCAATTTACTGCCATAAAGGTTATATTCGTCTTCTGTTAATAAGTTTTTTAAGGAAAACTTAATTTCCTTAATGAATTCTACCTGTTCTATTTGTAAACCTAACGCATTTTTTAAAAACAAAGCTGTTTCTTCTGCCCTTCTAAGTGGCGAGTAGTAAATAGGGTTTGATATTTTTTCAGATAAGCTTACATTGATTGTACTGTTAATACCAACCATCCGCTCTTGCAAACCTATTAGATGATAACCTTCATATTTGGAAAATCTTCCGTTAAAAGTAGGATTGTATGGAAAAATTTTCCTTACATATATTCTTTTCATCAATATACCCTTCTTTTCATTTCAAATACCGGTATTGTTGGTTGCGGTTGTGGTCCGTCTTCGGGTAGTACAAATTT
>CAYREZ010000064.1:3660-6817 GCA_964423565.1 uncultured Gammaproteobacteria bacterium
CTCGCCAATTAATCTTCCCATGGTTAAGTACTGAGCCATGGTTCTTAATGTCCGGTCAATCAAAAACTTAGTTCTGTCAAGAAAGTTTATATTCCCCTGAAAAACATCAGGATACATATTTTTATACATATCCATTCTCGACACCAGATCGCCGTCAACCCGCATTCTGAAAGAATCGTCAAACTTATACCTCTTTCTTAAAACCTCTTTATACTGTTCTTGATAATTAATAAACCTTTCTCTTCCAAATTCATTGAAAAAACTACTCGAAACTACTTTCTTGTTTAATCCAATTTTTTCGACGAATTTCTCTGTTGAGCTTACTGAACTTTCGCACCTTCTCAAGAATTCATTCTGGTCGTTATTTGTAAATCTTTTACAAAATATTTCGTCAGTTGCCTCCACATCTGCAACCATGATAGTCATCTTATATGGAACACTTTGACTTTCTAAAACATTAATAATTTCTCTGTCATAATCTAAATGAACGCGGGTTAACAAAGGAACATCTGAACCTAAATATTCGTGAGTATATGCCTCCCCATCATGAGAATAATCTGGACAACTTCCAATATAAAAGTTTATTGGCTGACTCTGAGTTGCTCGGCTTATTGCGTCATGCAATATCCTTTTTTCCGACTTACTTTTAGGCGCATTAAGATGACCTAAGGCTGATATTTTCTTAAGAACTTCCTCTAATTTTCGGACACCAAACTAACCCCTGTCCTTCGACCCGCTCAGGACCATGGGCTCCTTTCCCTATATATTTTTCTGAATCTTGTATTCCCATATTGCTATGATTCGATACACCCTCCTTACTGCAAAGCAGCAAGCTCTGTTTATCTTCGCACTCGGCTTTTCAGTTTTATTCAAACACGTCTCGTGCCAAGATTGGTCGGAGGATTGTGTACTATTTTTAAGTTTTCTAAGGTACACAAAAAACCGTCCTAATAAAACTACCAAATTGATAGCCTTACAAGGACGGTTTAATACCGTGGTACCACCTTGCTTTATCGACTTAAATGAAAAATCCCGATTTATCGGGATCGTCAGATAAGTAAATCTTATTCTTGACGAGCTCCACTTCGATTTCACTCAGTGTAAACGTTATGACACTCGTTGCAGACTTAAATACGGTTTCGCCTCCGTGCTCGACATCCCTTCGACCTTGCTTAGGGTAGCCTTGCCTGTTATTCAAGGATCCCAATCAATCCTCTCAAAGCATTTGCTTAACCTGCCCACCAACTAGCGGGTTGTTAAAAAGAAGAATAGCAAACAAAAATTCAAAAAGCAAATTTGTAGATAACCCAATTATCTCTCGTGCATACTTTCCTCAAAGTCTTTTGTTAGTCTAATTATTCTATCCGCCAGACACTCCGTAGGTTCATCTCCCCGGGGAATAACAAAAATCTTATCATTATGTTTATACCTCCATGGATGAATTTCTCTTTCATGAACAATTCCTCCTACTGAACTTTTTACGGATAGATTATAAAACTTTGTTCCGATTCCTATTTTCACATCTATTCCCTTGCACTCCAAGGTTGGACCTCTTGTAAGAGAATCTATCCTGCATTCTTCAAAAAGTAAATCCACCGCATTTCCTACTGCATTCTCACTCCGGCTACCTCTTTCGCTCCGTAGTGACCAAACAATTTGTTCAATTGTCATCGGAATAAAAAATTCTATCACCTATAATACAATAGTTTGAAGCTAAAGAGAAGAAGTTAATCGTATGCTCCTTGACGGTGAACAATTGAATCAATCCAAATTACCCTCTTACTTTTATTAATATGATATATGATTCTATAAGGCCAAGATCTGACGGAGAAGTATCCTTCTAAATCTCCGGACAGCTTCTTTCCCACAAAAGGCTCTCTTATCAATAAATCTAATTTCTTTATAACTTTTTTTCTTTCTATTTTGGGAAGTTTAACAAATTGCTTTTCTGCCTTCGGAGTAATAATAAGCTTCATTAATCATATTTTATACTTTTTCTTAAGTTCGGACAAAGTCAAACCCTTATTCTTTTTAGCTTGTTCGTATCCTTCTCTAATAGAATCTAATGCTCCAGAGATAGATAATATTTCTGCTGTTTCTTCCAAGGATTCAAGTTCTTCCAAACTCAAAATTACAGCTTTGGGTTTGTTATTCACAGAAATTATATACCGCGACAAGCCCTCACTCACTTTATTTACAATGGAAGGAAGTTTAGCTCTTGCATCGGAAATTGTAATAAAATCGGACATAGGTAGAATGTACAAGACTTTGTACAAAAAGTCAAGAATAGATATATAAATTAACTTCAAAAAGTAACAGAAATAATTATTTTAAGTGGCTGCGACCTTACGGCAGCTCGCTTACAAACTTGCTGTGCCAGCGACAGGATTCGAACCTGTGACCTTAGACTTATGAAATCTCTGCTCTGCCACTGAGCTACGCTGGCTTGGTTGGGGGTATCATATATTCTACTTTAGAGCTTCATTAATCTCAAGCGATATGGTAAAATCAGTCTTGTTCGTTTACGTGCGGGGTAGTGTACGGCTGCACGGAAGGCTCATAATCTTCCAGACTGGGTCCGATCCCCAGCCCCGCAACTGAGGTCATTAAAGAAAAAGAGAGTTCCGATATTATTGGGACTTTTTTTTATTCTCTTTTTCTTTCGACCTCATGAGGCTGGTGTGAACGAAGTTCACATAATAGCCTCAACAGAATACAATTAGCAAATGCATTATGTCTATATTCTCCAATCCTTGAGAAAATCAGGCTGGCTATATAAAGGCTCTACTTCGGAACTAAGGAAGCGAGTCAAAGAACATAACTCGGGCAAGAACTTTTCAACCGCTCCATATGTACCATTTAAACTTATTTACTACGAAGCTTATCTATTAAAATCAGACGCCGAAGCAAGAGAAAAATATTTAAAAACAAGTATGGGAATGAGAGTAATCAAGAAACAATTGGCAAATTATTTGAAACAAAGCAAGATCAACAATAAGAGAGTTTGAAATTGTGCTGCGGGACTACGGGATCGGAATGAGCAAAGCGAATTTGATGACCCAGATTTAAGAGGCACTTAATCAACTTTGGGGGGGCGGAAAATTTGGGTGTGGTGGTATGCCAATTTGGCCTTATGATGGCGACAATTGTATAATAC
>CAYREZ010000065.1:0-3556 GCA_964423565.1 uncultured Gammaproteobacteria bacterium
TGGGCGTCCAGCCAAAAGCGCGATAAAAATGCGATCATGACAATAATTTCCGTGACAATGACTATTATTCTGAAGGTAGAGAGTATCCACGTCAAAACTCTACCAGTTGTTGTTGAGGTAAAACCTTTTTCGGGAAGCAGATTTACTTGCTGTTTTTTATGGGCAGACATTCTTTAATTAAAAGGTAAACGGTGAAAAGTAAAAGGAAACCAAAATAATTTTAACCTTTATTTCTCGCCTTTTGCCTATCAACAATATACCATAAGCTGAATATTGAATGAAGTTTATTTTTTGGGGACTTGTCGAGATTTTTTCCCGCTTTTTTGTGACGCTATTTTGGGTGAAAGCCTCGAAAGAGCACTTTTTATTCTAGAAGCCTTATTTTTATGAATTATATGTCTTTTGGTTGCTTTATCGGCGAGAGAAATCGCATCTAAAATTTTATCCTTAGACTTTGTTTTTTTTGCCTTTCTTAATGCAACTTCCAGCCTTGTTTTCAAGAAGTTATTGACTCTCTCTTTTCTTTTTGAACCTCTTAATGCTCTTTTTGCTGTTTTTGTGATTGGCATACTATAATCATACTTTCTTTTCAAAAAAAATGTATGAAAAGAAAGATAAAAAGATTATTCCCGAGTTACTAGCTTGTGAGTATAATCTAACAACTATAAAATATCAATAGATTTGTATGGTAAATAAATTAATTAAGAAAGGGCGTGATTTTTTCGTTGCCCCACAATCGTCAGTATTAACGGCAGCAACTGTAATAATGGTTATGGTAGTTGCGTCCAGGGTTCTTGGCTTGATTAGACAAAGAACTTTAGCACATTTTTTCTCCCCGGACGATCTTGCTTTATTTTTTGCTGCTTTCAGGCTGCCTGATCTTATTTTTGAGGTTTTGGTATACGGAACTTTTTCGTCTGCCTTTATTCCCGTATTTACCAGAGCAGTAAAAAAAGGAAATCATGAGGCTTGGAAGATCGCTTCGGTTACTGTAAATATTGGCCTAATTATTTTTATTTTTCTTACCTTGCTTATTGGTGGATTTGCTGGTCCTTTGTATGGACTAATTGCGCCGGGTTTTAGTATTTCCCAAAGAGAAACAATTGTTAGCCTGACAAGAATTCTGTTTGCGGCTCAGGGATTTTTTGTCATCAGTTATGTTCTGACAGGAGTTTTAGAATCTCTGAGAAGGTTTTTGATTCCTGCACTGGCACCTCTTTTTTACAATTTGGGGATAATTTTAGGCACAATTTTCTTGCAGGACAAGCTTGGATTACTGGGCCCGACAATAGGAGTTGTTATCGGCGCTTTTATTCATTTTGCCATTCAGCTACCTATAGCAATGAAGCTCGGTTTTAGGTTCAGTTTTAGTTTGAGAATTTCTGAAGGGGTTAAGAAAATCGGCAAACTAGCTGCACCGCGGATTTTGGAAGTATCTTTTTTGCAGATTTCAAAGATGTTTGAACTCTTTTTTTCATCACTTGTGTCAACGGCGGCGTATACTTATTTTACATTCGGAAATACATTACAACTTTTACCGGTAGGACTTTTTGGGACCTCAATTGCAAAGGCGGCTTTGCCTACTCTTTCGTCGTACGCAGAAGATATAACACGCTTCAGAAAAACTTTATTTTCAGCATTATATGATATGTCTTTTTTAATTATTCCGATTGCAACAGCATTTATTATTTTAAGAATACCGATTGTCCGACTTGTATATGGCACGGACATTTTCAGTTGGGAAGCAACTGTTCAAACGGGTTATGTGTTGAGTGCTTTCGGAGTAGGAATTTTTTTTCAAGCGGCATCGGCACTGCTTGCAAGAAGTTTTTATGCACTTCACAATACAAGGACACCAGTACTAGTTTCAATTTTTTCAATCCTATTGGTAATAATTTGCGACTTTATCTTTATAAGGGTTTTGAGAATTGATATTTGGGGGTTGGCTGCTGCTTTTTCGATTGGAAGTGCGGTGCAGGCTACAACATTATTTTATTTAATTAATAAAAAACTTATAAATGGAAGCTTTGTTAAAAGTATTAGCCCGATACTTAAATCCGTAATAGCCGCTACGATGTCAGGTTTGGTAATGTATTTCTTACTAAAAATATTTGATAGGTCAGTTTGGGTGAAAAGAATATCCTTTTTAGGTAAAGTTGAGGCAACTAAGTATTTTCCTTTTGACAAACTCGTTCTTGATACGCGTTATACTTTTAATTTGTTAATTTTAACTGCGGTAGTTTCAGTGGTTGGAGGAATTGTATATATAGCCATTTCAATTCTTCTTAAATCGGAACAAGTATGGAACTTCTTTAATTTAATAAAGCGGATTTTCATTCGACGCAAGGTTACTCCAATACCAAAAGAGGAGGAAACAGTATCCCCAACGCCAACAGATATGGCGAACTAGAGAAAAACGCACGATCCTGATGAAAATAATTTCTTGGAACGTAAACGGTATAAGATCAGTCTACAGAAAAGGATTTTTAGACTTTCTTGAAAAGGAGGATCCTGATATTTTGTGCCTTCAGGAAATTAAGGCAAAGAATATTCCGCAAAGCGGAAATTTATTCTCATCGGATATTTTGGGTAATTATTATTTAGCCGTAAATCCGGCAATAAAAAACGGATACTCCGGCGTTGCGGTTTTTACGAAAGAAAAACCCATAAGAACATCTGCGAATCTAGGACTTGAACGTTTTGATAATGAGGGAAGAATTTTGGAGTTGGAATTTCCCAAGTTTACTTTGATTAATCTTTATATGCCCCACGGTGCTCGTGATAAGCGGAATCTTGAGTATAAGCTTAAATCTTTTGACAAATTAACTAATCAACTAATTAATCGAATAACTAATCCACTAATTATTTGCGGAGATTTTAATGTTGCACATAAAGAGATTGATCTAGCAAATCCGGTGAGTAATAAAAATAATATTATGTTTACACCTCTTGAGCGATCCAGAGTTGACAGACTAATTAACTTAGGGTTTATTGATACATTCAGGGAATTTAATAAAGAAGGCGGATATTATTCCTGGTGGCCTTATAGGTTAGGACTTAGGGAAAGAAATATCGGCTGGAGAATTGATTATATTTATATTTCCGAAGGTTTAAAAAGTAGCCTAAAGGATGCCTTTATTTTAAAAGAAGTATACGGCTCGGATCATTGCCCGATCGGAGTTGAAATAACAATCTGATTACAAAAAACTCTTGACAACGATTAGCACTCGTGTTAATCTTCTGCTAATAAATGGGTAAAAGGCAAATGGTAAATGGCACGAGTTAATTAAATCTTTTACCTTTCACCATTTACCTTTTAGCTTATGTCCGATTCCCTTACAGCCAGGCAAACGCAAATTTTGAAAGCTTTGATTGACGAGTATATAGAAACAGCAGAACCTGTTGGGTCTGAGGCTTTGGACAAAAAATATTCTCTCGGAATATCACCTGCGACGATAAGAAACGAGATGGTCGATCTGACCAATCTAAAATACTTAAAACAGCCTCATACTTCTGCTGGACGCATACCTACTCCACTTGCTATGAAATTTTACAT
>CAYREZ010000065.1:3566-6514 GCA_964423565.1 uncultured Gammaproteobacteria bacterium
AGACGTCTGGGATGTTCGTGAAGATCTGGATGATCTGATGCGTCAAGCAACGCACGCACTTGCGGATTCCACAAAAAGTTTAGCTATAGGTACGGTTGATAAGGGGAATGTATGGCATTCCGGATATGCAAGTATATTCATGCAACCGGAATTTAGCGAACTGGCACACAGTATGAGCTTGTTTTCGCTTTTGGATGAGGCGAGACGTGTTCATGAGCTTTTTTTTGAAAGAATGACAGGACTTTCTCCGATAGAAGTAATATTCGGCGAAGATCTTGGTTGGAGCGACCTTGATTATATTGGAGTAGTTGGGACAAGATTTAATTTACGAGGTAGAGATTGTGCTCTCGGGATTGTTGGCTCCACAAGAATGCATTATCCGAATGTGATACCTACATTGAAATATTTTAGAAAACTTATGCAGGAAATCGTAGGCGAATGAGAAGAAAAGCTACCGAAAAACAGGATACGCTTGGCCAGTTGAAATCACAACTAGTTAGGGCATTAGCGGATTATGATAATTTAAGAAAAAGGGTTGAGAGGGAAAAAGAAGACATAAAGAATTTTGCAAGCTTGGGAATTGTGATAAGATTATTGCCGATTTATGATATGTTGCAGGATGCTCAAAAGCATCTAAATGATTCGGGTTTGGCAATAACAATTGGCGAGCTCGAGAAACTTTTAGGAGAGGAAGGAATTGAAAAAATTAAGGTTGAAACAGGATTAAAATTTGACGAGAATATACATGAAGCGGTAGAAATAATAAAAGGGGCCGATATAGGATTGATTGCCGAGAGTGTCTTAAGCGGATGGAAATTTAAGGAAGGACCAGTAATTAGGGCAGCGAAAGTAAAGGTTTATGGGATAAGATAGAGCTTGAGAAGGAGATTACGTATAAAGTAAACCCTAAGCACTAAATTCGAAATTCGAAACAATTTTTAAATACCAAATTACAGTAACCTAAACAGTTTGAAGCATTTTGAATTAAGAAATTGAAATTTGTTTAGGGTTTAGAAATTGGGATTTAGGACAAGAACAAAAATATGAGTAAAATTGTAGGAATAGATTTAGGAACGACAAATTCAGTAGTTGCAGTTATGGAGGGGGGTCACCCCAAAGTTATTCCGGCTGCAGACACAGGGAGAAATATTACACCCTCAGTCGTCGAGCCGGTGAAGAATCTTGTGGGTGACGTTGCAAAACGCCAGATGATTTTAAATCCCAAAAATACAATTTCTTCAATCAAGCGCTTAATGGGAAGACGCGTAGATGATTCTGAAACGGAGAGGACAAAAAAGATGGTTCCTTATGAGATAGTTTCCGGTAAAGATAAAACAGCAGCGGTTGAAGTTGAAGGTAAAACTTATACCCCGCAGGAAATTTCGGCAAGAGTTTTAATGAAACTTAAGAAGGACGCAGAAGAATATTTGGGTGAAAAGGTTGAATCTGCAGTTATAACGGTTCCTGCTTATTTTGACGATGCCCAAAGGCAAGCGACCAAGCAGGCTGGGGAAATTGCCGGGTTTAAGGTTGAGAGGATAATAAATGAACCAACCGCGGCGGCTTTGGCTTATGGACTCGATAAGAAAAAAGCGGAAAAAATTGCAGTTTACGATCTCGGAGGTGGTACTTTTGACATCTCAATACTTGAATTGGGTGACGGAGTTTTTGAAGTAAAAGCTACAAACGGCGATACCCATCTTGGAGGAGATGACTTTGATGAGAAAATTGTAGATTATATTTGCGACGAATTCAAAAAGGATAATGCGGTTGATTTACGAGCAGACAAACAGGCACTGCAAAGAGTTAGAGATGCTGCTGAAAAGGCAAAAATTGAATTATCTGCTGCAACTGAAGTTGAGATAAACCAGCCCTATATAACCCAGAAAGACTCCAATCCACTGCATTTAACAATGAAACTGACAAGAGCAAAACTTGAAAGTTTGGTTTCGGACCTAATTGAAAAGACTATGAAACCCGTCGGCGCTTGTTTGAAAGATTCAAAATTAGACGCCCATGATATTGATGAGGTGATCCTTGTCGGTGGAATGACCAGGATGCCGAAAGTTTTCGATACGGTCAAAGAATTTTTCGGTAGGGATCCCAATAAGTCGGTTAATCCGGATGAGGTGGTTGCGATCGGTGCAGCAATTCAGGCCGGTGTTTTGGGCGGTGAGGTGAAAGATATACTGCTTTTAGATGTTACTCCTTTAACGCTGGCTATAGAGACCTTGGGCGGAGTGGCAACATCGATGATTTCTCGCAATACGACTATACCAACTTCTAAAACCGAAGTTTTTTCAACTGCAGCCGATAACCAAACTCAAGTCGAAATTCACATTACCCAAGGAGAGCGTCCTATGAGCGCGGACAATAAATCTTTGGGACGTTTTATTCTCGACGGCATTCCTCCCGCTCCTCGCGGAGTACCTCAAATTGAAGTTACTTTTGATATGGATGCATCAGGTATTTTGACCGTGACTGCGAAAGATAAAGCAACGGGTAAGAGTCAAAATATAAAAATTACAGGAGCTGTGGGGTTATCGGATGACGAGGTTAAAAGAATGCAGGAGGAGGCAGAAAAGCATAAGGAAGAGGATCAGAAAAAAGCCGAAGTAATTAGCGCAAAAAATCAGGCAGACTCGATGGTTGCAACTGCCGAAAAGGCTCTTAAAGATGCGGGTGATAAAGCTCCGGCTGATGTAAAAACTAAAGTTGAAGAGAAAATTAAAGGAGAAAAGGATGTTTTGGCTAAGGAAGGGGTAGGAAAAGACGAAATCGAGTCAGCTACTAAGGATTTGTCTGATACACTTTCTCAGGTAGGTCAAGCGATGTATGCCGCAGGTCCCGAGCCCGCCGAGGGAGAAGCACAAAAGAACCAAGGAGCGGAAGAACCTAAAGAGGAAAAAGTCGAAAAAGAAAGTAAGAAGAAAAATGGAGAAGAGAAG
>CAYREZ010000066.1:0-4763 GCA_964423565.1 uncultured Gammaproteobacteria bacterium
GATTGCATATAAAGAGTTGGTGGAATTAGGATATACAAAAAAATTAATATGACATAGTAAACCTTTAAAGGAGAATCCTTGCAAGGTGTATATAGTTTATTCTTAGTCCTCGGTAGTTTGTTGAAGTCTTTCAACCTCGACCCCTAATTGCCTAAGTCTTTTGTCGATTGCTTCGTAGCCCCTATCAATATGTTCTGCATTTAGAATAGTTGTTTTACCTTCTGCAATTAATCCTGCAATAACTAGCGCTGCCCCTGTTCGGACATCACGAGCATCAACTTTAGCTCCGTGAAGTTTTTGTGGACCGGTTACTTTTACTGCTCGTGGTTTTCCGTCTTCTTCAGGAAATTTCGGATCTTTAAAAAATTCAAACACGGTGCCCATTTTTTTCAACTCATTCCAGTGCTGCATTCTATTTGCAAAAAGCGTTTCAATTACCTTTGACTTTCCAATTATTTGAGTCAGTAATGGTGAAAAAAGAACCTGCCATTCGCTGGTAAAAATAGGATAAGGCCCGGTATAAATTACAGTCGGTTTTATCTTATTAAGTTGTGGTTTAACTTCAGTTATAAAAGTATGTAGATCGATACTTATATTCATTTTGGTCAATGTACTTTCAAGAGTCTGAAGTTTCATTTTTGTATAATCTATTCCTTCGATTACGATTTCGGAATTTGTTGTTAAAGCTGCAGAAATCCATGTAACGAGATCATTGGGGTCGTACATGTTTTTGTATTTAATTCCTTTGATTTGGACTGGACCGTAAACTTCAATTTGATTATTACCCTTTTTTATTTTTGCTCCTGCCGCAATCAAGAATTCGACCATATCGTCAAATTCTGGGATTAACGTAGTATTTGTGATTATGCTTTTACCGTTTTTATAAAGTGCACAAAAAAGAGCCAATACAGAGATGGTGAAAGAAGGAATCGATGCTCTATAATTGAAAGGGTTTTCAGAGTTTAACTGAAATTCTATCAGTCGGGGATTTTTTCTCTTTGCCTCTATTCCAAATTCTTTTAATGTAGGAATTATTTCGTCAAAATTCCTTGAACCAATTTGATCACCTCCGCGATCTACTCTTTCCGGATTTATTTCGATCTGACATTTACCAAATTTAGATGCAAGAATTGGAATAACTTTATTAGCATCGCTAGTGTAATATAAAAGTTCTTTTGGAATTATTTGAGATTTATTGACATTTTTCGTATCAATATTTAACGTATTTCGATTTGACCAATCTACTTTTGCGCCTAGAATTTTTGCTATCTCAATGTGTTTTTCCGTACTACCTATTCGGGGAATATTTTCAAGAGTAAATTTCCCGTTAGTTATGAGCGGAATAAAAATATGCTTCATCGCAGAGTTTTTGGCTCCTTGAATTTTTACTTTGCCTTTTAATTGTGTAGGTCCGTTAATTACTATATATTTCATAATTAAAGTATACCTCTTCATCTAGTATGATATTAAATGAATTGATATGAGATAATAAACTGTATATGAATAATATCGAAAAATTAGAAGTTAAACTTGGGGGCAGGCCTAAGTTAAATGAACCACTTGCTAAACATACCTTTTTGAAAATTGGAGGACTTGCGGATATTTTTTATGAAGCCCAAACAACAGAAGATTTTAAGAATGCTATTGTTGAAGCCAGAAATCTGGGAATTCCAATAACCGTACTTGGAGACGGAAGCAATGTTTTAATCTCGGATTCGGGAATTAGAGGTTTAGTTTTGATAGATCGTTCAGACAAAATAGAAATTTTGGGCGATGAGAAAGAAAAAATTAACTTAGGAAGTGTAGAAAAACCAGTTTATCGTTGGGAGTCGGATGATAAAGTCGGAACATTCAAATATGAGTTTAAAGATTTAGACTATGACGAGTCCGATAAGCCTCGAGTACACGTAAGAATGGATAGCGGTGTAAACCTCCCTAAAGCGACAGACTTCCTTTTGGATAAGGGTATTACAGGACTTCAGTGGTACGCCGGCATCCCCGGAACAATAGGCGGAGCAATTTTCAATAACATTCATGGCGGCACTCACTTTTTGAGTGAAGTAGTTGACACCGTTTCGGTGCTTGATTTACAAGGTGGGACTCATACCTTGAGCATTGAAGATCTGGGAGTAGGTTATGATAAGAGCCGTTTCCAGGAAACAGGGGAAATAATACTTGATGCAACTTTCTTGCTTTATAAAGGCGATGTAGATAAAGCTAAATACGTTCGGTATGAGTGGGCAAAACGAAAAAGTTTGCAGCCTCGAAATGCTCCAGGGTGTGCATTTCATAATTTAACGCAAGAGCAAAAAATAAAATTAGGTATACCAACTACAAGTGCCGGTTTTATTATCGAACATATGTTAAAGATGAGTGGGTTTAAAATCGGGGACGCTGCAATTTCAAAGGATCATCATAACTTTATTGTAAATACGGGGAATGCAAACGCAAAAGATTATCTTGAAGTGATGAAAACTATATATTATAGGGCGAAAAATGAATTGGGAATCGAGTTGGTACCGGAGATTTTCCTCCTCGGATTTAATGAAGAGGAAATAAAGGAGTTCAAACACCCTCACCAAATTGAGCTTCGTCGCAAAAGGGCTTATGAAATCAGAACAGTTTATAAGGATAGCAAAAAATTATTTTCTCCCTCTTAAAAAAGTCAAATTTTATAAATTATGTTACATGTAATGATATATCATTCAACAAAATTTGAATTAATTTATGGATTATATTGAATTAAGAAAAAAATACCCCAGATTTGAGTATTCAAAATATTACTATCAGTTGGTAAATGGTGAGCTTCTAATAAACTTTGAATACAATATTTCTAAAAAAATCTACTTTCTACATAAAGTAGTTTTTGATGTTGATAAAAAGCACTGGAATAAAACACACTCTCTAGAATTATCAAATCTCGTTTTTCACCTTGGACTTGCAGAAATGTTTTCCTATTGGAAAGCAACTTGCTCTCCATTAATAGATGTATCTGCGGGATACTTAAGTGAAAAGCAAATTATATGGTGGAAAGATTTGCTAATAAACGGTATGAGCCAGTATTTTTATGAAAATAAAATCGATTTTACCCCAGATAATTTTGTAAACATGACATCTTCGAAAAAAGAGACTAAGAGCGATTTAGTGCAAGTTGACGGAGAAAAGACACTAATTCCTGTTGGTGGAGGCAAAGATTCATTAGTTACTCTTGAAACATTAGTGAGAAATGATTTGGGACATGCGGCTTTGGTTGTTCACCCAACAACTTTCTATTCAACCAAAATAATAGAAAAGTCAGGAATAAAAGAAGTAATATCTGTGTCGAGAGGATTGGATCCGGAGATTCTTAACCTAAATTCACAAGGATTTTTGAACGGTCATATTCCTTATACCAATCTCCTGTTTTTTATTTCCTTAATCACAGCTTATATAAAAGGGTACAAATATATTGCATTTTCGAATGAAAAGAGTGCCGACGAGGTAAATATAAAGTATCTCGGTAAAAATATTAACCACCAGTACTCCAAAACTTTTGAGTTCGAAAACGATCTTCGAAGTTACAATCGAAAATACTTAAGCGATATTAATTTGTTTAGTTTCCTCAGACCTCTTTATGATATCCAAATAGCGAAAATTTTTTCGAAGTATGAAAAATACTTTGAAATAGTTAGGAGTTGTAACGTCGGACAACAGGCGGGGGTATGGTGTTGCAACTGTCCGAAGTGTTTATCGTCGTTTATTCTTCTGTTTCCATTCATCGGACCAACGAAGATTAAAAAGCTATTTCCACATAATCTGTATGAGGATGGACATCTATCTCGCCTTTTAGATGATCTCATTTCAGAAAAGAAGGTTAAACCATTTGAGTGTGTTGGAACCCGAGAGGAGTTAAAGGTGGGTTTGTTATTATCTTTGAAACATTATCATAATAACGAGCTTCCCAAACTGCTTAAATACGCAAAAATTACATATCTTACCAATAAAAAAGATTTAGGAAGTAAAACTAAAAAAGTACTTAATAAATGGGACAACAATAATAATTTACCGGAAAAGTTTTCTGAGTTACTTAGAAAGGAAACATGAATATACTCGAAAAAATTGAAAAAAAGAAAGTTCTTATTCTGGGTTTTGGGCGTGAAGGTTTAAGTACTTATAGGTTTTTGAGGAAACTTTTTCCGGAAAAGAAATTAGCATTTGCGGATAAAAAAGAGCTTGGTGAATTGGGAACCAATTTTATAACTACTATTAAAGAAGATAAAAATTTAACATACCACTTAGGTAAAGATTATTTAAAAAAATTAGATCAATACGAAATTATAATAAAAACTCCGGGAATACCTTATAAATTAGATGAAGTGAATAATGCTAAAAAGAAAAGGGTTGAATTTACATCTCA
Organism: uncultured Gammaproteobacteria bacterium; assembly: GCA_964423565.1. Taxonomy (GTDB): domain Bacteria; phylum Patescibacteriota; class Microgenomatia; order UBA8517; family UBA8517; genus CAYREZ01. The sequence goes on from CAYREZ010000066.1 coordinate 4,397, forward strand.
AACAAAGATATTTTTTGATCAATGTAAGGGCAAAATCATCGGTGTTACAGGAACAAAAGGTAAAAGCACAACAACATCTTTAATTTACCACATTCTTAAAGAGGCGAAAATTCCTACAGTATTGTTAGGTAATATTGGAAAACCTCCACTCGATTACTTATCCAAAGGCGACAGAAATACTTTTTTTGTTTTCGAGATGTCATCGCACCAGCTTATGGATATAGAAAAAAGTCCTCACATTGCTGTTTTTTTAAACATTTTTCCGGAGCATCTAGATTATTACTCTAATTATGAGGAGTACATAAAATCAAAAGGAAATATAACTCGTTTTCAAGGGCACAACATGAACGTAACCCAAACCGCGTTG
>CAYREZ010000066.1:4773-6373 GCA_964423565.1 uncultured Gammaproteobacteria bacterium
CTTCTGATTTTTTTATTTATAATGCGGACTTTCGCAAGATTGAGAAAATTGCTAATAAATCTAAAGCAAAAAAATATTCTTTTTCCTTGCAAACTAAAGTTCAAGATGGTAGCTATGTAGACAAAGGAAAGATAAATTTTCATATTGAAGGACAACATAAATTTTCTTTCGAAACAGGTAATGTTCCGCTTTTAGGTACTCACAATTTACAAAATGTTATGGCTGCAGTTATTGCTGCAAAAATAATAGGAGTTGGTTTCAAAAATATAGATAGTGCTATAAGAAGTTTTAAAACATTGGAAGGAAGACTGGAAATAGTGGGAGTTTACAAGTCAGTTGTATTTGTAAATGATACTCTTGCCACAATACCTGAGGCAACTATAGCTGCATTAAAATCTTTTAAGGATAAAAAATTAACCCTTATTCTGGGTGGATTTGACAGAGGAATATCTTTTGATAATTTGGGGGGAGATTTAGCGAAAAGAGACGATGTCTTGAATGTAATACTAATTGGCCAAACAGCCGTAAGAATCAAACAAAGTCTAGAAAAGTATAAGTATAAGGGCAAAATTTATAATTTGGGTAGACCAAATATGTTAGAGGTTGTTAAATTGGGTGCAAAAATTACCCCTGAAAAAGGTATGGTACTTTTATCACCCTCTTCGACTTCCTTTGATATGTTTAAAGATTATAAAGATAGAGGAGATCAGTTCAAGCATGCAGTGCTAAGGTTAAATCAGAGATTTAGTTAACTTCTTTTCCGCTCCAATTTTCGGTGTATGTCTCAAATCTGCTCATAATCAACTTAGTTATCGATCCTACCTTCCCATTTCCAACTTTCATATTATTAACCTGTACCACAGGAACAATTTCCTTCGTAGTAGCGGTAATAAAAATTTCATCAGCGTCGAACAGTTCTTTTGGTGTAACCATTTCTTTAATAATTGTAAATTCTTTTTGGAGCAATTTTAAAACAACGCTTGCTGTGATTCCGGGCAATACGCCATGATTGGGAGATTGTACTTTCCCATTTTTTACGATAAATACAGTACTCCTAGAACCTTCATATACCAGCCCTTCTTTATTATTTAAATAGATTACCTCTTCTGCGCCTTTAGATTTTGCTTTTTGTAAAGACTTTATTGCATGAAAGTAATCTGTTGTTTTTGCGCTCGAGTTATTGCGGTTATAATCCTCAGTTATTACTTTTATACCTTGTCTATAGATAGTGGGTGGATTCTTTATTAACTCGCCAATCATTATTACAATAGTTGGTTTTCCTTGATATGTAATTGAGTCCTCGGCTCGACCTCCAGTAACGATTATATGGATTTTTTTCTCATTAAACTGTTTGTTTAGATCAAGTAGTTTTGTGATTATTTTCTTAAGCATTTTTTGAGAGTTCGGCAGTTTAATTCCGACTGTTTTTGCCGAATTCTCGAGACGTGTAAGATGCGCATCTAGATAGAAGGGGATACCATTATAAGTTCTTAAAAATTCAAAAACGCTATAATTCCTTAAAAAACCAAGATCGTTGACAGAAATTTTTGCTTTACTTTTTGAAATGTATTTTCCGTTTAGATAATAAATCGGTTCTTTT
>CAYREZ010000067.1:0-6371 GCA_964423565.1 uncultured Gammaproteobacteria bacterium
GCTGGTACTTACGGGGATTGTATCGGCAGCTTCGGTTGCGGTAAGAAATTCGACATTCTCGAGGAATAATGCACAAGCGAGCAAACTTGCCCAGGACGTGATTGAATGGTTAAGGGAGGAAAGGGGTAAAGACTGGGACCAGTTTGCGACTAAGGCGGGTAACACCTATTGTGTTAACGACGTGCCGCCTACCTTTACAAGTCCCGGGGTTTGCACTAGCACAATGACCGGTTTAGTCTTTTTTAGAGAAATGAAACTTACCAGCTTGGATGTAAATACGGTTGAGGCTGAGGTCAGTGTAAATTGGGCGGACGCATCAGGTCCCCACCAGGTAAAAACAATTACACGCTTTACTAGTTGGGTTAAATCCCTCCAATAATTAATGAAGGATAAAAACAAAAGAAAGAATTTGGCCAAAGGATTTTCTTTGATTGAGATGCTTGTCGTTATGCTTGTATTTACTATACTGGGAGTGATAATTACCCAGTCGTTAAGCTCAACACTTCGAGGCAGCAAGAAAAGCGAGGCAATATCGGAAGTTAAAAGTAATATTGATTATGCAATGAGCGTCATGGAGAGGGGCTTAAGGAATGCGAAGGCAATAACCTGCACCGGATTAACTGATACCCTTACCTATACTGATCAGTTTGGTAATACCGTAGAGTATAGTTGTGAAATAGTAGGCACTGATAGCTATATCGCTTCGAATTCGGCGAGATTAACTTCCCAGAACGTTATGATTACGAATCCCAGCTGTGAAATTTTTGAATGTATTTCGGGTACGCCTGGGCAACCTGATTCGGTCGAGCTGGATATCAGCGCAAGCCATAAGAATTTCGTGGGAAGTGAAGGAAGTCGAGTAACTTCACAGACAAAGATATTACTTAGGAACTATTGATAATTTAGGAATTGACCAGTACCGAGGGTATTGATAGACTGGATTTGATGCACGGCTAAGTTGCATTCTGCCCTGATGAAAAAAGATAAATTCAGAAAGCTAATTCTTAATGAAGGCCAGGCGCTTCTCATAGTACTTCTTTCCATGTCTGTAATTTTAAGCGTAGTTTTATCGGTTGTATCGCGCTCTATTACGGACATATCAGTAAGTACATACGAAGAAGAAGCATTGCGGGCATTTTCAGCGGCTGAGGCAGGAATTGAAAAAGCATTGGTTGAACAAACTTCCGTTGCCGAGCAGCAGATATCAACAGGCAGTGCGGATAAGTTTAAGGCGGATATTGTAACCGAGGCGCACGGTAAAATTTTCAATTTCCCACAACCGGTCAAATCCGGAGAAACTGCCACTTTTTGGTTCGTAAGTCATGATTCCGGTTTTAATCTTGCTTGCCCGGGTGGAGCCGGCTGTTTGAAAGCAACTTTTCTTAACGTTTGTTTTGGAAATTCGCCTGCAATTAACGATCAAACTCCAGCGTTAGAATTGTCGATCTATTATGATCTAACCGGAGTTTTGGGTTCAGTTGCGACCCCTAATAATTTTTCGAACTTGCAGATAGCAAGGACTGTGCTTGATCCGAATTCGGCCCGTATAGTAAGCGCTGGTACGAATTTTGTTCATGCCAATGATGGGGTTTGTAATCTTAACTCCGAAAAATATTCATTTTCCGAAAGAGTAAAACTCAACCCCGCAGGTTTGCTTCCTTCTACATGTTCTTCAGAGGGATGTATATTGGCGGTTAAAATCAGGTCTCTGTATAATATAGCCACTCCCCACTCAATAGGTCTTGAAGCACAAAGTACTGGAGGCACCGAGTTTCCACCACAGGGAATTCAGATAGAGTCAACTGGAACATCCGGAGAATCTACGAGAAAAATTGATGTTTTGCAGACTTACCCCGAACCCCCTTCATTTTTTGAAACCGCCCTTTTTTCCCGGGGTGATATAGATAAGGTAATACCATGAGTGTGGGACTTGATATTGGCTCGAAAACTATAAAAGTCGTGGAACTTGCTAAAGACGGCGCTAATTGGCGTTTGAAAGCATCAGGTATTGTTTCGTATAAAGGGGTTCCGCCCGAACAAAGTAAGGAAGATAAAGAACTTGCCCCATTATCTGCCGCAATAAAAAAACTTTATAAAGATGCAAAAATTTCGTCGAAAAACGTGGCGATTTCTCTTCCAGAAACTCAGGTCTTTACCAGAACGGTTAAATTTCCACCCTTAAATGATGCCGAAATAGCCTCGGCAGTAAAATGGGAAGCTGACCAGTATATCCCGATCCCCTTAAGCGAGGCAATCGTCGAGCATCAGATCATCGAAAGGCGGGAAAATACTACGCCTGCGGAAGTTTTAGTTCTTTTGGTTGCAACTCCCAAGTTAACGGTTGAAAAATATGCCAGAGTTGTCGAAATGTCAGGCTTAAATCTTGTTGTCGTTGAGACAGAATTAATGGCATTAGTCAGATCGCTTGCGCCAATCGACCAAACAGTTCTATTAGTTGACTTCGGCGCCAAATCAACGGATATAGCAGTATCAAAAAAAGGAATGCTTTCTTTTTCGCGGTCGATTCCGACAGCTGGGGATGCTTTCACAAGGGCGGTTTCGCAGACTTTGGGAGTTGAGGAAAGACAAGCTGAGGAATATAAAAAGGCTTATGGGTTATCTGGAGGGCAGCTGCAAGGTAAAATAAAAACTGCGCTTGATCCTGTGTTTCGCATGGTGGCTGATGAGATGAAGAAGGCAATCCATTTTTACCAATCGGATGAAAAAGGAGATAGTCCACGCTCCGCAGTTCTATCCGGCGGAACGGCGGGAATGCCCGAAGTCGCCTCTGTCTTAACAAAACTTTTAGGCATCGAAGTAGTTGTAGGCAATCCGTTCTCAAAGATAAATGTCGACCCGGCGGCTGTAAGATCACTAACTGGTTATGCCCCGTTATATTCAGTGGCCGCAGGTTTAGCATTAAGGGAGGAGTAAAATGGCAATTAATTTAATACCCCAGGAAACAAAACCGAAAGCCTCAATTTTGAATTTATCAAAAAAACTTAAGAAAATTGCCGTAATTTCTATGATAACCTTGATTTTTTCACTAATTATATTGATAGGGTCAATATTAATTCTGGACTATCGCATCAACAGAGGTAAGTCAGGGCAAGATAATCTTTTAGCTCAGATTAAGGCACTCGAGTTAACCGAAAAAAAACTATATTTAATAAAAGACCGTGTTGATAATTATAACAAGCTAACTTCCGTCAAAGGCACCAAGGAGGAGATTCAAATGCTTAGCGAGATTTATCAAAACCTAGGAGGTGTCGGAGAAGTCGAGGAAACCAGTTTGGATACGGACAAATTGAATATTGCTTTTATACTTCCCGACTCTCAAATTTTGACCAGACTACTTGCCACGATGGTAGTAAGAGATTACAAAAGTCTGGAAATGGCGGGTTTTGCCTTGGATAGAAACAGCGGCTATAAAGTTAAGTTTGTTATTGCTAAATAATATGAAAAAATTTGGTATTCCCGTATCTCTTGAAGCCAACATTAAGGTCATTTTTATTCCTTTTGTAACAACCATAGCCTGTATTACGATTTTTTCACTCTTAGGGTTAAATGGCTACAAAAGAGTGGTAAGTAGATTGACCGAATTGAGGGAATTGGGTAAAACAGAAAAACTTTTGCAAAATAAAGTTGATGTTTTAAGAAATATACCCGAAGGTATTCTTGATAAAGCCGATGTTGCCTTAATTGTATTACCCGAGTCAAACGCGGCAACGTACTCGGTTGCCCAAATTAGAAAGTCGATTGTGGAATATAATTTCACAATCAACAAAATTGATACCAAAATTCAGGGAAATAAGGAAGGTTCAGAAAAAGCACTTATTACCTTCGAGATTTCGTATGACGATGAATTAAGATTAATGGAATTATTGGGAAAAATACAGTCGATTGCCCCCCTGACCAGGATTGAAGCTTTGATTGTCAAAACAATTAATAATGTGAGGGTAGCAGAGATTGAATTAGAAACTTACGGATTGGATCTTCCCACTCAACTGCCGGCAATTACCGAGCCGATAGTAAGTCTTAACGAAAACGAGATAGATACTCTTGATTTAATGTCGGGTTTGACAATGCCTCAGACAACGAAGTTGGACAAGAAAGAATTCATTAATCGAAATAATCCGTTTCAGTAAACTATCTTTCTTTAACGTTGACGTATACAAATTTATTTTCAAGTCTTGCCTTTACTCTGACAAGATCCTGTATTGCCTGGATGATTCTACCGCCCTTGCCTATTACCAATCCGACCTTATCCTTGTCCACAGATACGTTTAAATTTAGTCTTCCTTCCTCCTCGACTTCCTCGATTTCGTATCCGTCCGATATAATATTTTTTAGCATGAAATCAAGAAAGTCTTTCATGCTAACTTTTCATTAAATTTTTAAGAGTTAAAGATACTTGGGCACCCTTACTTACCCAGCTATTTAGTTTCTCCTTGTCGAGAGTTAGCCTTTTTTTGTCCGGTTGCCATGACCCAAGAATAGCCAAAGGCGAGCCGCCTTTAGCTTTTTTAGATCTTTTAATGGCAACTATACTGAAAAAGGGTTTATTTCGTTTGCCGCCCCGGGATAGCCTTATTCTAATCATGATTGATATTTTACCAGCTTAGTGATTTTAGCTAAAAAGAATGTATTTTACAACCGCAATTGTATGTAAACTCCACTAACTCGAATTTGCAATTCCTTGTTAGTGATTTTGATTCCCCAAAATACTATTTTTAATCGCAAATTAAAGTATTTTGGGTATAAAATTAATTATTTCAAATTTCCCAACGCTTTAGTTGCGGCATCCTGTGCCGCCTCGCTTTTACTTTTTCCAGTACCGACTGCTTTTGACTTGCCGTTTATTACAACCTGGATTGTAAATAATTTGCTATGGTCGGGACCTTCCTCATTCACTACTTCATACTTTGGTGCTATATAACCTTTTGCCTGGACAACTTCTTGCAATTGACTTTTCGGGTCTTTTAATGGTTCCGAGGCTTTCTTGTCAATTTCGGAGATTAAATATTCCGAAAGAAATTTTTCAGCTTTCTCTACACCGCCGTCCAAAAATAGCGCGCCTATTAAAGCTTCGACGCTATCAGCAAGAATGGACGAGTTAGATCTTCCCCCGCTTTCTTCCTCCCCCTTTGATAAATAAAGGTATGACCCTAAATTAAGCTTTTTTGCTATTTGGGAGAGATTGATAGTATTGACTAAGTTTGCGCGTAACGCGGTTAAATAACCCTCTTCCTGTTTCGGAAATTTATTATAGATTTCTTTAGATACGATAAATTCCAAAATAGCATCTCCTAGAAATTCCAACCGTTCATTGCTTCCCCTTTTACCTGAATGTTCATTTACCCAAGACTTATGTGTAAGGGCGAGCTCGAGAAGTTTTTTATTTGTAAAATATTTGTCTAGATTGTCGTAGGTCATTGGTTAATATTCAATATCGTACCCGAGAGATTCCAATAAATCCCCGAGAGTTTCTATTGAAGTTAAATCTATCTTATCAGTTTCAATACCTTTTGATGAAAGCCCGACCGTAAAATCGACGATATCGGAGGGTTTCATATGAAGATCTTCGGTAAGACTGTCGTTTAATTCAATATCATCTGGTTCAATTCCGAGATGCTCTGCAAGTATTTTTTTAACCTTAATAATATTTAGCTTGTCCGGGCTGTCCATCTAGTATTTTAAAACATATTACAAACTGTTTGTCTATAGCATATTTGGAATAATTGACTCAAACTTCTTCGTTTTTGTATATTGTGGCAAGAACCCCGTTTATAAATGATGCGGAACTTTCACTTCCGTATTCTTTTGCAAGCTCCACCGCTTCGTCAATTACAACCTTCGGAGGAACCTGAGTATAATCCAGCTCGTATATTGCGAGTCTAAGGATCGCCAGATCGATCCTGTTGAGTTTATCCAAAGGCCAGACAGGCGCGGCCGTTTTTATTTTTTCATCAGTCTTTTTAAGTTTTTTTAGTACGGATTTCGCAAGTTCATTGCTCTTTCCCTGTTTGGTAAATGTTTCGGCAAAAAGGAACTTTACTGCATCGCGTCTAATTTTGTGTCTCGGATCCTTCGCTGTTTTCATTCCAGTATAAGTATATGTTTAAGTATAAAAAAAACAAGAATATATGATCATCAGCCTTCCTCTTAAACTTGAACTTAAACCTAGACTTGGATAAATAAGAATTATTTATAAAAGCCACAGTGGGGGCAAGCTCTATGGGGATATTTTAACTTTCCGCAAGACGGACATTTTGATAGCTTAGCAAAAGTCTGTCTATTTGCGGGTGCATTTTTTCTTTTGCCTGAGCGTGATTTTGTATGTTTTTTTTTCGGAACCGGCGGCATGAGGT
>CAYREZ010000068.1:0-6367 GCA_964423565.1 uncultured Gammaproteobacteria bacterium
CGAAAAAAGACGCGATTTTCAAAATTCCTAAAAATACTGTCTTCATTTATTATTTCAATAAATATACTGTTATTTTTATCTATTATAAGTATTTATAGATCGCCTGATATTAATACGCTTGGTTATAAATTAGGAAAAGAGGAGATTGAGAAGGTTATCGATACAATAAGCACAAAAAAAGAAGCTATTATTGAGGTTAAAGGCAAAGGATCAATCATTAGCCTTAAAGGGAGTGGCAAAAATGCTTTTCTTTTAAAAGAAGCAGAAGTTGACGCTAAAAGTGTGACATTATCTTTCGATGATGGGCCGGACGCGCTCTACACAGATAAAATCCTCGACATTTTGAAAGAATTCGACGTTAAAGCTGTTTTTTTTGTTCTTGGCGAGAATTTACTTGAAAGTCCAAAAGTTGCTAAAAGAATCGTATCTGAAGGCCATCAAATCGGCGTACATACATTTACCCATACCCATGAATACGACTATTTGTACGAAAACCCCCATAAGGTGCATATGGAAATAGACTTGACCCAAAAGATCATTCAAGCACAAACGGGTTATTCTACATCGCTTTTCAGGAATCCTTACTGGGGAGCTGAAGATACTATATCGGTAAATAGTCTTGTTTTAACGGTAAACGCAATTGCCAGGGGATATGCTATTTCAATTTCAACTCTGGATTCCAATGACTGGTTGCATAAAAATAGCTGGGAAATAGTCAGGGATGCAACTAGATTATCTTCCGGCAATGTCATACTTCTTCATGACTCAGGGGGAAACCGTGAAGCGACAATTAAAGCGCTTCCTGAAATTATAAAAATCTATAAAGAAAACGGATATCAGTTTAAAACGCTTGACCCTAATTTAGCAGGTATAGAGGGCGCTCTTATGAGAAAAATATCAGTAAAAGATAAAATATTATCAAATATTGCAATCAATACTTTTCTTTTTCCACAATACTTCAACAAACTCGTAAAAATTATATTTAATCTAGGCATACTTCTTTTTGTGTTAAACAGCTTATTTTATTTAGTTCTCGTTACAAAAGGTTTAATATTAAGAAGCAAAAGTTATCTGAAATATAAACCGTTCATATCGGTTTTGGTCCCTGCGAGGAACGAGGAGAAATCTTTGAGAAAAACACTCGATTCGATATTGAACTCGAACTATAAGAATTATGAAATAGTTGTCATTGATAATCAGTCTACAGACAATACTTATGAAATTGCCCGGAGCTTCAAAAAGACAAAAAAAATTCGGGTGGTAAAAGAAAAAACGCAAGGCAAGTACGCAGCTTTGAATAAAGGCATCAAGGTCTCAAAAGGCACTTTTTTGGTAATAATAGATGCAGATACGCAAATACTTCCGACTACGCTAGACTGTCTGATAAAAAAATTCTCCTCAAAGAAAATAGGCGCAGTAGGCGGAAATATTAAAGTTGGCAATATTAAAAACCTTCTGACTGCTTTTCAGGCAATTGAGTATATAGTAAGCCTTAATCTTGATCGCCGGGGTTACAGTAATATAGGGTCTATTCCGGTAGTACCGGGTGCGTTGGGTGCATGGAGAAAAAGTGTTTTGGTTGAGGCGAAAGGTTATCTTAACGACACCTTAACAGAGGATGCCGAATTGACCGCAAGAGTACAAAGCATGGGTTATAAAACTGTTTTTGCACCTGATGCACTTGCTTATACCGAAGCACCTACAAGTATAGCTGCCTTTATCAAACAAAGATTCAGATGGAATTTCGGCACCATGCAAGTTATGTATAAATATAGAAAGTATTATTTTAAAAAAGAGAGAGGCATACTATTTATGCTTATTTTGCCATTTATTACACTTGTTCAATTTCCTTTTATGATTCTGGCACCTTTTTTCGAAATTGTTGCCATCTACACATTATTGTCAAATCCGATGCTTGTAATAAAATATTTTACTTATTTTTTGCTTATTGCCTTAGCTTTTAACATAATAGCTTTTGTTTTGGCGCGTGAAAGAAGGGTCTGGCTGTTATTGTTAACTCCCTTAACCCGGATTTATTATCAATATTTATGGTATATCGTTTTGGCAAAATCGCTCTACGCAATCGTTAAGGGCGGTTATTATCCATGGAACAAGATGAAACATACCGGATCTGTCGAACTTCAGTATTCTTCCTAAAGGTTCTCCCTTGACCTAATTACTATTATAGGATATACTTCTGGACTTATTTCAGAATAACGAAAAGCATGGGTTTTAGCACACGGAAGTTATTTTAACACTAGGAAGAAGGTGATACTAATGAGTGCTATAGGAGGTTCTACATCACAAGTTTTAGGCGCAACAACTGCTGTTGCAGCAGGCGTTGCAGTTCTACCCGATACAGGAGTTAATCCTGTTGCGAGATTAATGGTTTTAATGGTTATAAGTTTCGGTTCTTTAAGTCTTTTGTCTTTTTTGGTAACCAGAATTGTAAAAAGATTTATTTGAGCTTAACTGGATTTAGATTAAAGTATCAACCACGGACATTGACCGTGGTCATTAATTCTCATGAACTTAAAAAAATTATATATATATTTTGCCTATATTTTGATTATTATCTTAAGCGTTTATTCATACAAACAATTAACCGGCCATTATCAAAATAAAGAGGATCAATTATTTACGAGCTCCGATGTGGTTACTGCCAAAGTAACTGATTTCGGTAAACCTGTAAGGCTTAATATTCCGGGTATAGGTATTGATATCGGAGTAATCGACGGCAGCTATTCGACGGAAAATAATACTTGGAACGTGTCAGACACGTTCGCACAATATGCAACGATTTCGCGCCTGCCGAACGCCGAGCAGGGCTCGACCGTAATTTATGGCCATAATACTAAAAATATATTCGGCAAAATAAATGAAATGACACCCGGAGACACCTTGTATTTGTACACCGACACTAATTATTTAGTCGAATATCAATATACATCAAATAAGGTTGTCACGCCCACTGATGTATCGCTATTTAAGTATGAAGGCGAGCCCCGATTAAACTTGATTACCTGCACAGGACTCTTAAACGAGAAAAGGCTAATTCTTGATTTTAAAGTAGAGAAAATCTCAAAAATATGACATTTTTATACCTATTTTCTTATTTAATATTATTTTTCGGTGCAGTTAACCTTATCAGAATATTCTTATTTCTGATCGGATCCGATATTTATGGCTTGGTTAACCATTTGAGCCGTAAAAATAGCAATAAAGCCCCATATCAACCCAAAGTCAGTGTAGTAATACCGGCATATAATGAAGAGGCTACGATAATTAGATGCCTGAATTCCGTAGTTAATAATGCTTATCCGAAACATCTGCTTGAAATACTTGTTGTTGACGACGGCTCATCTGACGCCACAAACGAGGTAGTAGAAGCCTTCATACTAAAAAATGCAGATAGCAATATTAAATTAGTAACTCAAGAAAACAGCGGTAAGGCACACGCACTAAATAATGCAATAAGAAACCATTCGACGGGTTCGATCATCATGTGTTTGGATTCGGATTCCTATATTGAAAAAGATGCGATACGAAATGCCGCCCAATATTTCAAGGATGAAAGTGTTGCCGCATTATCAGCAAATGTAAAGATTTCGGATGCAGAAGGGCTTTTGAATTTAATCCAGAAGTTTGAATATCTCGTCTGTTACCAGATGAAGCGTGCTTTCCGAAATCGGGTATTATGACACCGATACGGTCACCGAGGATATTGATATCACCATGAAAATTATAAGAAATGGCAATAAGACATATCGAGCTATTTATGGATCGGATGTTATAGCCTATACGGAAAGTGTATTAGACGTTAGGGGACTGATTAAGCAGCGCTATAGATGGAAATGGGGAAGAAGTCAGACATTTTTTAAAAACAGGAAAATGTTTTTTAATAAAGATGCCAAATTTACAAAAGGCTTAACTTTTATTTATTTGCCTTTTGCGATTTTCGGAGATTTTGCATTTTTGCTCGAACCACTGCTTTTAGCCTTTTTGGTTTTTATCTCAATTTATTTTAAAAATCCTCTTACACTACTTTCCGCGATGGCGGTATTCATTTTCTATTTATCACTAAATATATTTGCCGAGGATACCATATCGACTAAAGACAAATTGAAACTAGTAATAATCGCTCCGACAATGTATTTTTACTTTTTTATATTAAGTTTCGTTGAATACGTCGCACTTATTAAAGCACTATTAAACTTGCGGAATTTAAAACCAAGTATCGATGAAGCAAGGTGTTCCTGGGATCATGTAGCGCGCAGGGCAGTTTCAATAAACTGGTAAATAACAGTTGTATAATTCAAATTAGTAAGCTAGATTACAGTTATGGGTAAATTAATTGATGACAAAATAGTCGACTTTTTCAGTAAATACAGAAAAAAGGAATTTAAAAAAGGCGAAATAATAATTAATTCCGAAGTTGTTCCAAAAGGCATCTACTATATCGATAAAGGTTACGTTCGCGAGTATTCAACATCATCACAGGGTTTCGAGCTTACAATAAATATATTTAAACCAAAAACATTTTTCCCTTTGGCTTGGGCAATTTCAGGAATTACCAACCACTATTATTACGAATCATTCACCAATACGACTTTAATAAAAGCGCCAAAAGAGGACGTCTTAAAATATATTAAAAAAGACAATGAAATTTTATATGACATTACCAAGAGGGTTTTTAAAGGCTTGAACACGACAATTGTACGGATGCAGTACATTGCGCAGGAAAATGCGTATATTAAAGTTGCAAACGTACTTCTTCTAGCTTCGAAAAGATTCGGCGAAAAAGTTGGCCCATATTCATATAATATCAGGCTTAAGCTTACCCATCAGGATATTGCAAATTTAGCAGGACTGACCCGCGAGACAACTTCTATTCAAGTTAAAAATCTTGAGCGAAAAGGCTATATAGAAAGACATAAAGCGCGATATATGATAAAAGATATAAGAAAACTGAAAAAGGAATCTTTAATAGCGGGTAATAAAGTGCTTCGCTAAAAAAATGGGGAATTAGAATTCGCAGGAAAATTCAGTTTCACCGTTAATGCAAGTGTCTATCCCCGGATCGCCTCGAAGCGTGTCTGTATCTAATCCTCCGTCAAGTGTATCGTTACCGGATTTGCCCTTAAGATGATCGTTGCCGGACTCGCCGTAAAGGAAATCATTACCCGATCCGCCTTCTACATAATCGTTACCGACTCCGGCATAAATCACGTCATTTTGACTTCCACCGTCTATCTCGTCATCGCCTTCCTCTCCGAATATTAAATCGTCCCCGGAACCGCCTTCAATTTTGTCATTGCCTACGCCTGCATGAATCATGTCATTTTTATTTCCACCGTCTATATCATCATCCCCGTCGCCTGCCCAGATATCGTCGTCATCCTCCCCGCCGTCAATTTTATCATCCCCAGTGTTTCCATAGATAAGATCTTTTCCCTCGCCGCCGTCAATTCTGTCATTGCCGTTGCCGCCGACGATAATATCGTTATCAGATCCGCCGTCGAGCATTCTGTCGTTACCATCTCCGCCTATTATGCAATCATCTCCACCTTTGCCGTCAACTCTATCGCGACCTCCCTTAGCCAATATAAGTTCATTTGCACGCGTTCCCCAGATTTTATCATTGCCATCGGTTCCTTCTATTACACTTTCAATTGTGCCGATCAATAGTCTGCATTCCTCGGGTAGTTCAATTTCCGGAAACTGCGTCTGCCAGAGTATGTTAAAAACTACCTTAGCATTCTGGTATTCATTGCCGGCAGAACTTGGGAAAGAAACATTAACTCTGAAGTTTTTATTGCTCCCTGCAGGAAAATTTCCCAGGCTAAACGGTGGTAAATCTAAAAATGCCTGAAGTTTTCCGCTAAATACAACTAGTGCCGAAGGGTCTTCGGTAACTAAAATATCCAAAATATCGGCAAACTCTTTTAATTCTTCGGTCATAATAGCGTCCATATAAACGCTTTCGTCCTCGCTTGAGTCGTTTTCAACATTAAAAACTTTCTCTTCCTCATCGCCCGGGAGCATATTGGTGACATTAAACATCGGATTGGGCGGGGGTCCGCCGTTATAAGTAACAATTAAAGGATCGACAGCCTGAATTTCGTTATATCGGGAATCGTTGTAAACATAAACCAATCCGTATAAAACGAATGGTAAAAGTACCAAAGCAAGTACTGCTTTAAAAGTCCGACCCCGCAAGGTAAGTTTTAAGATTTTGGATTTAAGATTTATGAATTTATTTTTCATTTATGAAAGATGTATTTTTTTTAACTTCCTGGCGATGGAACAGTTCTGTCGATAAAATCACCTTGAACACCTGTATCTTTTCCATCCGGTTCTCTTTCGA
>CAYREZ010000069.1:0-6365 GCA_964423565.1 uncultured Gammaproteobacteria bacterium
CCGTTTTACGGTTGGTACGGATCGCATAGCGGAAAAGTACGCTGGGGAGAAACACCGCTTCAGGCAGCAATTAGAGAATTTAAGGAAGAAACGGGACTTTCGGGGAATTTTATTCACAAAGGCATTGTACATTACCACCATTTTTACAAAGACGGGAAACTTTTAGAGGATAAATATTTTGGGTGTATCGAGTTGAATACGTTAAGGGTAGATTGAAGAGGAAAGTTCCCGAGGGTGAAAATATTTGGATGATGGAGGAAAAAATTAGAAAAATAGAAAATATTTTTGCGACCTTTGATGAAATGACAGAAGTGTTGGAAAGCAAGCATTTAGTCTATATCGAAAGGCCGAGATTTGTGTCCGAGTATTAGAATGAAGTAGTTCCGGAATTTAAAACTTCTTTAATTAATTTCACAACCTCTTGGGGACCTTGTTCGTTTTTTAGTACGAGTTTTAACGCGCCATCTTTTTCAGCAATCTTAGCATTTTCTTCGTCATTTAAATTTGTCATTACAATTACCGGAATGTCTTTTGTTTCTTTAGCGTCCTTGAGTTTTTTTAAAAAAGTTAAACCGTCCATTCTCGGCATCATAATATCGGATAGGATAAAAGAGGGATGAAAACTTTTGACTTTTTCCAGTCCTTCCTCTCCGTCTGCTGCCGTATCTACCTCATGACCGTCGTTTTCAAGGGCGCTTTTATATAATCTGCCGAGTATTAAATCATCGTCGACAACTAATATTTTTGCCATTAACTTTATATTATGCGATTTACATATTTAATCAATATGTGCATATACTAATATAGAGTATGGCGCTAACTCCAAAAGTAATCAGTAAGTTGAATGCGGTTTTAAAAAGTTCATATTTGATTTACCCGATTGTGATAATTATCACGATACCCCTACTTTTAGTTGTTAACACTTTCTGGAATTTGAGATCTTTCAATCGCGACGTAAATTTCCTGATACGCCATCAGGCGGTAAGTGTTGCAGATACTATCAAGCCACAAATAGTTAGAAAAGTTACCGAAGGTGCTCAGCTGAATGATATTTTAATGGAGGCAAAAAATTCCAACTCGGAGATTATCAGTATTTCCGTTATCGAGGAATTGGGTCATCAACTTAGTGTTATTGCCTCGACAATTGACCCGAACGAGGCAGGTGAAACAGAGGCGATGGAATTAAATCAGCTGGCTCTTAGCCTTGATCAGCCTGTTGCAGGTCTAAATTATGACCCAAAACTGGCGAAAAATGTTTGGAACGTCTCGGTTCCCATGCAAAGGATCGGCGAGAGAGATTATCTTCTATATCTGAAATTCAGAGTAGATAAAGTTGAGGAAATTTTGGGAAGGACGGCAAGAGATTCCTACTTTGTATTGGCAATTTTAGTTATTATTACGCTAATTCTTCTGGTTAATCATTTTATATTTTATACTAAGGCCCAAAAAACCCGTGAGCTTGAGGAATTGGACAAACTCAAAGATGAATTTATTTCAATGGCTGCTCATGAGTTGAAGGCTCCGATGACGGGATTAGTAGGCTACTTGGAGCTTTTAAGCAGCAAAATATCCCCGGCTGAGAAAGAAAAGATTAAAGAGGATTTTGACATATTGAATATTCTTATTAATGATTTGAATAAGCTAATCAATGATCTTCTGGATGTCTCCAGAATTGAACAAGGGAGGTTGAAAGTTGACATAAAGGAAGTTAATGTCAATGAAATCGTGGAAGCTGTAATCAAGAATTTATTACCGGTTGCTCAGCAAAAAGCTTTAACCTTGAGCTTTGTGCCAGGTCCTAATCTGCCAGTACTTAAAAGCGATCCTGACCGAATACGACAGGTAGTGACAAATCTTATCTCAAATTCAATTAAATACACCCTAAAAGGAAAAATTGATATAAACGTTACAGTAGCGGATAAATTAGTTCAAGTAGAGGTGAGAGATACTGGAATTGGAATACCTGCGGCGGAGTTACCGAATCTTTTTTCAAAGTTTCATAGAGTAAAAGATAAGCAAACTCAAGAAGTTCGAGGAACAGGACTTGGGCTTTGGATTACAAAACAGATTGTGGAAGTTTTAGGAGGCAAGATTAGCGTTGAATCGATTTACGGGACGGGTTCAAAGTTTTCTTTCACTATCCCGGTTAGGGACTGAGCCTTCTTTTTGACGAGCGCTGATTTTTCGGACGTTAACTACTGCTATAACCGATGAAACCGAAAGTGTAAGTATGATTAGAGCAATTACCGAGTAATATAAAAATGACTTTTGCGCCGAAGTTGCCGAGGTTTCTTCGATAAACTGCTCAATAGCAGGTTCGTCTGGTGCAGCTTGAATCTGAAAATCTAAAATGTCGGATCTTACTATCTCACCATTATCGGACCTGACTGTTGCATACGCTATATGACTCTCTCCCTTTAGTGGTTCATTAAGTTCATATACCCAGTCTCCATTCTCATCGGTTTTTGTGGTAACAACAATGGGATCTGAAAAGATATAGATATTAACGGTTGCGTTGGGTAAGGCTTTACCGGAAAGGACTATTTTTCCACCAACGTCCTGTCCTTTAAGTTTTTGGGTTTCTTGTTTGAAGTCTGAGACATTTACAATCTCGGGTTTGGATTTCAAAAAATGTACCTGCTCAGGTGGGAGTGGTAAAAATTTCGATTGATCTTTATTTAGTTTTGCAAAACATAAAGAACTTTTTGTCTTTTCTTCTTCACTTGGTTCGGATTTCCCTCTTTGGATTTCCTGGAATCTCGAAGCGCCTATGGCGTCTAAAAGACAGTTTTTTACTGTATCCGGCGCTTTATAAACCCTAGTTTCTTCGAAAGGTTGTGGATTTATTCCAAAACATCTATTAACTTTGTCTCGACTTTCGTAAGGAACGTCGATTGTACCAGATCTGACTTTATCATACGTACCACCCGTTAGAACCGTTTTCAGACAGGTTTCGGTTGTTTTCGGTAGAGTTTCTTGGTTAGTATAAAAGGTTACGCTACTTACATTATTTCGGCCTCCATAACAAGCTTCATATTTAAGATGTTCTTCGTAGGTCGGAGTCCTAACTCCGCTATAGATTTGCTTGTAAGCAGTCTCTCCTAAAGTTTTGATAAGACAACCTTCGTATTCATACGGCAATTTTGATTGGCTGGGGGTGAGTGGTACATTTTGTGTTTGAGCGTAAGTTGCACTCCAGCATGACTTTGCTTTATCTCCAAGTTTGTAAATTTCCTCTTGCTCTGAGGAGGTCAAGGGTATGAAGAACCTGAGTCTTTCAAATTCGTACGAGGTAAGAATAGACCTGACACAAGTAATCCGTTCTTGCGGTTCATATGCAAACCGGTCGAAGTTTTCTTGCTGATAATTGGAATATGATGATTTGCACGAGCAGGAGTATGAGTCCCAATAAGTATTTGTTGCACATCCGCCAGACGGAGAAGAACAGGAAGTGATATTCGGATTAGGCTTGCAATAGCAGGAGGCGGTATCCCAATAATAGTTATAGGCGCAACCCGAAGCAGGTTGAATACAGTTTGAACTACCTGATGTGTAGTCCTTGCAATTGCAATCATAATAATCAAAGTATTTATTTGTTCCGCAACCACTAGAAGGGGGAACACAAGAGGATGTGTAGTATTTACATGAACATGAGTATTGGTCCCAATAATAGTTATACCCACAGCCATTGGAAGGAGGAGAACAGTAATTGGCTGTAGTGGTTGTTGAGGACCTGCAAGAACAATAATAGGAGTCCCAGTAGTAGTTTGTGCCGCACCCGGCGGATGGCGGATAGCAAGTTGAGTTTGAGGGTTTGCAACTACAGGAGTATGAATCCCAATAGTAATTAGTTCCACAACCGCTTGAGGGTGCGCTACATGTCGATGTACCCGAACTTTGTTTACAAGAACAACTGCCTGTATCCCAGTAGGAGTTGGTACCGCAGCCGTATGAAGGGGGTGAACAATAAGATGTTGTACTCGTGTTTGAAATACATGAGCACCTTGCATAATCCCAATAGGAGTTGGTTCCACAACCGGTAGATGGCGGAGAACATGTTGTGTAGTTCTTGCACGAGCAGGTAGGTGAGTCCCAATAATAGTTACTTCCGCAGCCGTATGTAGGAGAAATACACGCGGTTCCTCCGCTGCCACTACCACTACTTGAGCTTATACACGAACAGCTTGAATAATCCCAGTAGGAGTTGGTACCGCAACCGCTTGAGGGCGCGGAGCATGTTGAAGTAGATGATTTACACATGCATGTGGCAGAATCCCAATAGTAATTAGTTCCACAACCGCTTGAAGGAGCCGTACAAGTTGAAGATCCTGAGCCGGATGTATTTGAATATTGGCAAGAACAAGTAGAGCTATCCCAATAATAACTGCTTCCGCATCCTCCGGAAGGTTCGGTACAAGATTGAGCTAGGTAATTTTCGACTCCTAAGGTTTGCACATCTGAACTTCCAGATAATTTTGATCGAGTTGAATGTCCTATGATAAAACTGGATATAAAAATAATAATCGATGATAGAAGTATTAGGAAGGATTTTCTTCTCACTAATCATTTATAGAATGAAACTATTTGTAATGCAATGGCTTCATTGGTTCAAATCAGCTTCAAGATCTGTTTTAATATATCCGTGAACTTTTGACCAGTCACCATTTCCTTCTTTCGGAAGCAAAATATATTGATGATCGGGCGAGATATCTTCTTTTAAAACATTGTCGGTATTAAGAGAAATCGTTTTAATTTCTATATTTTCAAAGTCAACGTCTCCCATTAAGTCAAACACAGTTAATAAATCAATATCAGTTAGGGTGTATTTTGAGAGTTTAGTAAAAAGCGGAATTATTTTCGGCAGACTTTTATAAGAAAGTATTTTATCTTTCAGCGCAATAATAAAAGCCTGTTGTCTGAGCGCTCTTCCAAAATCGCTTCCGCCTACTTCGGAATGTCTTGAACGGACGAATTTCAGAGTCGTTTCGCCATCTAAGTGCGTACGCCCTTTTGTAAAATTTAAAGTTTCGTACCTACACGGAAATTCTTTTTCTAGAAGCTCACCCGACATTGTCGCGGATAAAGATTTTATTTCTTCGTCACTCTTTCCACATGTTTCGTTCTCCAGCCCTTTAACAGGGTAGTAAGGGTCTTCAAAAGAGTAGGGGATATTGATATCTATTCCACCCAAGTAATCAATGGAATTTTTAAATCCCGAAAAATCTATCGATATGAAATTGTTAATTTCAAGACCGGTTGCGTAAGAGATTGCATATTTCGCCATGTTTCCTCCGCCCGCTTCCCCTTTATAATAATCGTCTTTATCGGGATAGTTTCGTGAGTCGACTCCAATTGCATATGCATGGTTGATTTTGAAATATTTTTCCTCGCTAGACTTTATTGGCAAGGGTACCCATAAATCCCTTGGAATCGAGATTAAAATAACTCGGCTTTCTTTTGGAACAATATGCGCAACTATAACAGTATCGGTCAGTAAACTTCCATCATGTTCTAATCCGCCGTAACCTAGAAGCAGAATGTTTTTCGGTCCTAATGGATCAGGGGTAGGAGTCGGATTCAGGTTCAGAGAGGATTTTATTTCGAAGGTTTTTGAAGATACGTGAACGTTATTATATATTCCGATAAAGTAAGCTGCTGAGAATGAGACTACAAACAGCAAAAGTAGATAAGATACTGTAATTATTTTCTTTTTCATAGCATTATCTTTTTGATATCAATCTACGGCGTTACTTGACAAATTATAACCTTAAGTTTAAAATCTCTAAAAGTAAATGAGAACTTCTCCCTTATCTTATCGTTTCATCAAGACCTGCAATATTAATTGCTAGTATTGGAGTAGTAACTATTAAAAAGTTTACTCCGATAAAACGAAAGAAAGGGGAGTTTTTTTTGAAAAATATGGACACCGACTTTAATACACTAAATACTAAAGACGCATTTGAAATAACTCAAGAGGGTCTTGATACTTTAAAGGAAGAATTAGCCAAACTACGAGATGCCAAGAGACCTACGGTTGTTGAACGGCTCGCGAATGCCCGTATGCAGGGAGATCTAGCTGAAAATAGCGATTATCATAACGCGAAGGACGAGCTGGAGTTTTTGGATGGTCGTATTTCAGAATTGGAAGATGTAATTAAGAATGCCAAGGTTGTTGTAACCTCCGGAAATGGAAGCGTTGCACTTGGCACAAGCGTCAAGCTTAAATCTAACGGATCTACTCATGTATTTCATATTGTAGGTGAATGGGAAGCTGATCCGGCTGAAAAAAGAATCAGTCACACTTCTCCATTAGGCCAAGCACTTGTCGGGAAAAGGGTGGGAGATAGAGTTGACGTAGAAGCACC
>CAYREZ010000070.1:0-6020 GCA_964423565.1 uncultured Gammaproteobacteria bacterium
TGTTGAAAATATTTACCCACAATTTGTTTCGAATACGAGTATTCAAGCAATCCTCATAGTAAACCTGTGGGAATTTCTTTAAATCTGTTATAATTATTGACTCCACGGTCACATCCGCCGGGGATTAGGCGTGGTTAAAATCTTTTTAATTAATAAATAATAAAAATAAATAATAAAATATTAAAAAAATATAAAGCAGCCAACACAAATAAAGACTTATGGATGATATATCATTATATGTAACTTAAATATGGATAACTATATCAAAATACGGGGTGCTAGGCAGCATAATTTAAAAAATATAAATCTTGAGATACCGAAAAATAAGCTCATTGTATTTACAGGCGTATCGGGAAGCGGAAAAAGTTCGCTTGCTTTTGACACTATCTACGCAGAAGGCCAAAGAAGATATGTTGAAAGCCTATCCACTTATGCTAGGCAGTTTTTGGGAATAATGGAAAAACCCGACATTGATTCTATCGAAGGTTTATCGCCGGCAATATCAATTGATCAAAAAACTACATCCAGAAACCCCCGGTCGACGGTGGGAACCGTAACCGAGATCTATGATTATTTCCGCCTGTTGTACGCAAGAGTAGGTCATCCGCACTGCCCGATTTGCGGAAGGGAAATTTCTACCCAGTCACTAGACCAGATAGTTAATTCGTGCTTGGAAGCGATTTTGACTGAATCAAAAAAAAGATCTAATCTTAGATTTTTTATTCTCTCCCCGATTATAGCCGACAAAAAAGGTGAATATTCCTCTCTTTTCGATAATTTGAAATCGAAAGGATACGCAAAAGCAAGAATCGACAGACAAGTAAGAAACCTTGCCGAGGATCTGGTTCTAATTAAAACCAACAAACATACAATAGAGGCTGTGTGCGACCGGATGGCATTCTCAAGTCGTGAGCTTAAAAATCCAATTTTTTTAGATAATCTGAAAAACAGACTTTCGCAATCGCACGAACAAGCCTTAAAACTATCAGATGGACTGTCGATATTAAGTTTCGTTAATGATAAAACACTTGAATTTCCCGATTATCCAAAGTTATTTGAAGATCATCTTTTCTCAGAAAAGTTTTCATGCCCGGTCGATAATATCCAACTTCCTGAAATCGAGCCAAGAACCTTCTCTTTTAATTCTCCCCATGGAGCATGCACTAAATGCAACGGCATCGGGAAAATTCTCAAGATTGAACCCGAATTTGTATTTTCTAAAGAATTATCAATATCCGAAGGCGGAATTCTTCCCTTTAAAAACATGTTTGAACACGATACTTGGTTTTCCCGGTTGATTATTAAAATATGCGAGGAAGCGGCTATTGACATTCGCGCACCTATAGGAGGCTTGGGAGAAGAAAAACTGATAATCTTACTGGCCGGAACCGGAAAACGCCAATACAGAGTAGAAGGAACAAACAGATTCGGGCATAGTACACATATTTACGAAACTTTCCATGGCATTGTTGCCGAACTCGAAAGAAGACATTCTGAATCCGAAAGCGATTGGGTAAGAGCAGAAATTGAACGTTATATGCGAGAAATTATTTGCCCGGACTGTTGTGGTGCACGGCTTAAAAAAGAAGCATTGGCAATAACTATTGATAAACTTTCAATTTATGAAGCAACAAATATGGCTATAACTAATATTCAACTTTGGATTAGAAAAATAAGCAGCGAGGGATTTCTTTCATCATACGAAACACAAATTGCCAAAAATATACTGAATGAAATTGAAAAAAGGATTAACTTCCTAAATTCTGTAGGATTGGAGTATTTAACCCTAGCAAGACCGGCTTCTTCGTTATCCGGAGGTGAGGCGCAAAGGATAAGACTCGCAAGCCAAATAGGATCGGGATTAACGGGAGTTTTGTACATTCTCGATGAACCAACAATCGGACTTCACCCAAAAGATAATTACAAACTAATTAGTACATTAAAAGCCCTACGCGATTTAGGCAATACGGTTATCGTTGTCGAACATGACGAGGAAATGATGAGAAATTCCGACCTTATTTACGACTTCGGGCCGGGTGCCGGAAAATTCGGCGGAGAACTGATAGCGCATGGAAAAATTTCCGATATTATAACTAACAACAAATCACTTACCGGAAAGTATCTGTCGGGTAAAAAGAAAATTGACATTAAAACTATTCCCAATAAAATGACAAATACCAAACATTTTAATCGCGAAACAAACCATGTTTTAAAAATTTTCGGTTGCTCTCAATTTAATCTCAAAAACATAGACGCTTATTTTCCCTTGGGAAAACTTGTTGTAATCACCGGAGTTTCAGGAAGCGGCAAGTCCACGCTTTTGGTAGAAACTTTATATCCGGCAGTAAAAGCCTATCTTTCGCCTCTCTCGAAAGAAGATCAGGGATTGTACAAAAGAATCGAAGGGGTCGAAAATGTAAATAAAGTGGTTCTTATTGACCAGTCCCCGATAGGTAGAACTCCAAGAAGTAATCCGGCAACATATACAAAACTCTTTGATTTAATACGCGATGTTTTCGCCCAAACCCGCGAGGCTAGACTTAATGGATTTAAAAAGGGCAGGTTTTCCTTTAATGTTAAGGGGGGAAGGTGTGAAGCTTGCGAGGGTCAGGGTCAAATAAAAATTGAGATGCAATTTATGAGCGATGTTTGGATAAACTGCGAAGTGTGCAAAGGAAAAAGATATAACAGTCATACTCTTGATGTTCACTTCCGAGGTAAAAATATTTCTGAAGTCTTAAATTTGACGGTAGGCGAAGCTATTGAGTACTTTCACGCACATACACAGATTCTTACAAAGCTAAATACGCTAAGCGCCGTCGGATTGGATTATATCGAGTTAGGTCAATCCGCAACAACTCTCTCGGGAGGCGAGGCACAAAGAGTAAAACTCTCGACAGAGCTTTCCAAAAAAGAAACCGGTCATACACTCTATATCTTAGACGAGCCCACTACAGGACTTCATTTTTCAGATGTTGAGAGGTTGCTTAGAGTATTGAAATTATTAGTAAGTAAAGGAAATAGTGTAATTATTATCGAGCATAATATGGATATAATTAAAAATGCGGATTATCTAATAGATCTTGGGCCGGAAGGCGGAGATAATGGAGGGGAACTGGTCGCAAAAGGAACAATCACCCAAATAAAGAATAATAAGAATTCATATACAGGAAAATATCTAAATTCGAGGAATTAACTCATGCAAAAAATAATTTTCATCTTAGCTATATTAATTTTTCTACTGCTCCCCAAACAAGCTTTTGCTTCTGAAAACTTTAATCTCGACATGGTAGCAACTTACAAAGCAGACTCAAATTCAATAATGAACATCAACTATAGAATTGCCATCGAAAACAAGATTTCAGAAGTATTAATGAAAACATATACATTCAAACTTAATAATATGTCGGCCAATAATCTAAAAATTTCCTCTTCAACAAAAATAACCTACAAAATAGACGATAGCGGACGTGATACTACAATTGTTATAAATTTTAATAATCCACTTGTAGGCAAGGGTGTGGTTCAAACTCTAGATATTAATTTTGATGAAACAAACTTGATAACAAGATCCGGCGAAGTTTGGGAAATTGCAATACCAAGACTTGATATAAATAATAAATACAGGTCTTATTATACCTCAGTAATTGTACCCACCTCTTATGGCGAAGAAGCATACGTTTCGCCTATACCGCAAGAAAGAATTGTAGGAAATGACGCAACGATATACGAGTTCACAAAAGAAGATATTGCTTCTTATGGAGTTTCACTGGGTTTTGGTAAATTCCAGGTATATAATCTTGAGCTCGATTACCACCTAAATAACTTAAGTTGGACAAAACAAAAGCAGTCAATTAGCATTCCTCCTGACACCGCGTATCAACGGATATACATAGAAAATATTAACCCTGCTCCTATTAATGTTTTCCAAGATCGCGACGGAAACTGGTTGGCAGAATATCTTATTAATCCGAAAAGTTCTTTGAATATAAAAGTCAAAGGAGCCGCACAAGTTTTTTCCACTCCTCGAAAGCTTTTTACTCCAGAACCGATTGCTGTAATCGAAAATACAAAACCCAGTCAGTACTGGCAATCTGATAACGATATAATTAAGGACATTTCCAATAGTCTGAAAACGCCCGAGGAAGTCTTTAAATACGTAACCGGAAATCTTACTTATAATTACTCGCGCGCCAATCCTGAAAGTTCCCGGCTTGGTGCTCTTAAAGCCCTGAAATTTAAAGATCAGGCATTATGTAGTGAGTTTACCGACCTTTTTATTGCACTGGCAAGGGCTTCGGGCATTCCTGCCCGCGAAATAAATGGTTTTGCCCAAAGTACAGATCCTAAACTTCAACCAGTATCGCTTCTTAACGATATTCTTCATGCCTGGCCGGAATATTATAACAGCCAATCCAAATCTTGGACGCCAATTGACCCTACATGGACATCTACATCTGGAGGAACTGACTACTTCAATAAATTTGATTTAAACCATATTACTTTTGTAATTCACGGGAGCGATCCCTCACTACCTTATCCTCCCGGTTCAAGTTTTTCTTCAACTAACCCAAAAAAAGATATTAATGTAACACTCGGGACATTGCCCGATATAAGATCCGCGCACGTCAATATCGAAATTGTACCCAAAAATACTTTTGGTTTATTGACAAACAAATATAAAGTCAGGGTCAGTAATGATGGTCCGGTAGCTATATATCAAAACAATCTCGAAATTAAAAGTGGGCTGGAAACTGATGAACCTGCCCAAAACCCTGAAATATTTTATTATGATAGTTTATTGCCTAATCAAACGATTGAACACGAGGTTAAAATTCCCTTCGGCTTTCTCGGTACAAAAACACCAGAAAATTTAGTAGTTGTTTTCGGCAGTTTTGAAAAAGAATATTTTATCGACAATAATAAGATTGTAATAACACAGTTGCTTTTATTATTTATCATAATCATATTATTTATTTTATATTTTTTGCCACCAAAGAAACTCCTAAGTAGCTCACGCTCGCTTTTCATAAAACTAAAAAAGGACTTCTAAAATGTACTCCTTTATTGCTTTTAACAAAAGGGCGGTACTTGACACTCCCGAATCTCCGGGAGTTTATTTGTTTTCTGATTTAAATAAAAAGTTCCACTATGTCGGCAAAGCAATAAACTTAAAAAATAGGTTATATTCATATACTTTAAAAACACTTGGAGAAAAAACTAAAAGTTTAATTAGCGAAACAAGTTATTTTTCTTTCATCAAAGTCAATTCTGAAGTTGAAGCGCTACTGCTGGAAGCAAAGCTGATAAGAATTTTTAACACTAAGTATAACTCTGCACTTAAAGACGACAAGCATCCGCTTTATATTATAATCACAAACGATAAATATCCTCAGGTTCTAACCGCTCGAAAAAAAGACATTTCTGAAAACATTATTTATTACGGGCCCTTTCCTTCATCTAGCAATGTAAAAACCGTGCTTGCAATGATCCGTAAAATATTTCCTTTTGCCCAGCATAAATTAGGTAAAAATGCGTGCCTTTACTACCAACTAGGTTTGTGTAACCCCTGCCCAAATAAAATCGAATTCATGGATAATGCAAAATTAAAACAGATCTACTTCGGTAGGTATAGAAAAAATATTACCTATGTAAAAAAATTCCTGGCTGGTAATTTTAAAAGTATTAAAAATCAACTAACTAAGGAGATGGTTAGAGTATCGGACAATCAGCAATTCGAAATGGCGACAGAGCTTCGTGATAAATTAAAAAGTATAGATTACATAACGCAAAACATTACCGAAGCTAATGAATTCATAAAAAACCCTAATTTAATTGAAGACATCAGAGCTTCAGAGCTTGCCGAACTTGAAACTATACTGAAAAAATATTTACCGAATATTACTAAACTTAACCGGATTGAATGTTATGACGTTTCCCATTTGTCTGGAAAGTTTACTACCGCATCTATGGTTACATTTCTTGACGGTGAACCTTCGAAAATAAACTACAGACACTTT
>CAYREZ010000071.1:0-5954 GCA_964423565.1 uncultured Gammaproteobacteria bacterium
ATGGTACAACTAACAGGCGGCCGTTTTGCTACTAGCGATCTTAACGATTTATATAGAAGGGTGATAAACAGAAATAATAGATTGAAGCATTTGATGGAGCTTGGCGCGCCGGAAATTATATTAAGAAATGAGAAAAGAATGCTTCAAGAATCTGTCGATTCACTGATAGATGCCTCGCAAAGAAAAGCGACAAGAAGGGGACGAGGCAGACAACCTTTAAGGTCACTTTCCGACATGCTTAGGGGAAAACAAGGAAGGTTCAGACAAAATCTTCTTGGAAAAAGAGTTGACTATTCCGGAAGAAGCGTAATTATCGTCGGACCCGAGCTAAGACTGAACCAATGTGGAATTCCGAAAGATATGGCGCTTGAAATGTTCAAGCCGTTTGTCCTTAGGGAGATGATTATGCGTGGAATCGCGCCTAATGTCAAATCGGCAAAGAATATGCTAGAAAGGCGCCCTTCCGAGGTTTTTGACATCCTTGAGGAAATAACTATTAACCATCCTGTTATTCTTAATCGTGCTCCGACTTTGCATAAATTAAGTATTCAGGCTTTTTATCCGGTTTTAATTGAAGGAAGCGCAATAAGAATTCATCCAGCGGTTTGTTCAGGTTTTAATGCCGACTTTGACGGAGATCAAATGGCAGTACACGTTCCCTTGAGCAAAAATGCAATAAAAGAAGCAGCTACACTTATGCTTCCCGAGAATAATTTATTAAGACCTGCAGACGGGTCTCCGATTACAACCCCCGCAAGCAAGGAAATGGCGCTTGGCGTGTTTTACCTAACAACCGAGGATAAAAAAATTGGAGAGTACAAGGGCATTTTTGCGGACAAAGATGAGGTTATTACTGCTCATCAATCCGGAGAAATAGCTTTAAGACAAAATGTTAGTGTAAAGATAAATGGAGAGATAATAGAAACCACTGTGGGAAGAATTATGTTTAACGAAATTCTCCCTGAAGGATTTTCCTTTATCAATGAGGCTATAACATCGACAATAATTAAAGGTCTTTTTACTAAAGCTTACGCGCTTTCCGACAGAAGCGAGGTAGTAGAAATGATCGATGCAATAAAAAATCTTGGTTTTCTCGGTGGTACTAAATCGGGACTGTCTTTCGGTATTTTTGACTCTAAGTTATTACCAGAAAAAGGGAAGATTCTCAAAGATGCGGATGCCAGAGTTGCCCAGCATGAGAAAAACTACGCACAAGGTTTGATTACCGCTGAGGAAAAGAGACGCTTGAGCCAGGAAATTTGGATTGAGATAACCGAAGAATTAACGGATAAATCATGGAACTTGTTGGATGAAACCAACCCGATTCGAATTGTAATAGATGCTAAAGTCGGAAGAACCTCAAGAGATCAGGTAAAACAAATCGCAGCGATAAGAGGTTTGGTTGTTGACCCTTTGGGAAAAATTGTTGAGCTCCCTATTAAGTCTAATTTTAGAGAAGGGTTGTCGGCTTTTGAATATGTTACTTCCTCAAGAGGATCAAGAAAAGCACTAACAGATACTGCCATGAAAACCGCAGATGCGGGATATCTTACCCGCAGACTGGTTGACGTGGCACATGATGTAATAATAAGGTCTGAAGATTGTGGAACTAAACAGGGATATTTAATTAAAGCTAAAGATAGGCCTAAAGTTTTTGCACTAAGAATTGCGGGTAGATTCGCCGCACAAGATGTTTTTGGTAAGAAAAAAGAGCTAATTGTTGCAAATGGTGAGCTAATCAGCGATGAAAAGGCAAAACTGATTGAAAGCGAGGGAATTGACGAAGTTGAGATTTTTTCACCCATTACCTGCAGTTCAAGGTACGGTATGTGTGTCAAATGCTATGGGCGTGATCTGTCAAACGGCAAAATTGTTGATCTCGGATCTCCGGTTGGAGTAATTGCAGCACAATCTATCGGAGAACCGGGTACACAGCTTACCTTAAGGTCAAAGCACGTAGGAGGAACAGTTGGAATTGACGTCACTCAAGGATTGCCCCGTGTTGAGGAATTGATCGAATCAAGAACTCCGAAGATAATGTCCCCGCTTTCCGAAATTTCCGGAAGGGTAAGGATTGGTGAAACGGAGGAAGGACGAAAGATTGTTATAACTTCGGTTGCGACTAAACCAAAGGAGGAAAGAGAATACTTAATTCCAAAAACTATTCAGCTTGCGGTGGAAGATAAACAACTTGTGGAAGTCGGAACCCCACTTGCAACAGGATCTTTGGATATAAAAGAGATTCTTTCCATAAAGGGATTAAGAGCTGCACAAGAGTATTTAGTGAATGAAATTCAAAGAGTTTATGAGAGTCAGGGTATTCCGATTAATGATAAACATTTTGAAGTTATAGTGAGGAAAATGAGTGACGAAGTCAGGATTGAAACTGCAGGTGACACGCCCCTGCTTCCCGGAGAACTTGTCGATCGGGCGAGGTTTGAAGAAGAAAATGAGAAGGTACTGGCCGCTGGCGGAGAACCAGCCTCAGCTCAGCAGGTTATTTTGGGAATTACCAGAAGAGCGTTATTTACCGAAAGTTGGCTATCTGCCGCCTCATTCCAGCAAACAACCGATATACTAACCACTGCATCACTTCAGGCTAAAGAGGATTTTCTTTATGGACTCAAAGAAAATGTCATTATAGGCAGGCTAATACCTGTAACTCCGGAAAGGGCTGCATTGCCCAAACATTAAAGTTGTAGTAAAATTCCTGATCGCAAGGTCAGAAAGAAAGAAATATCATATGCCAACAATTAATCAACTAGTCAGAAAAGGAAGAAAGAGGCTTACTAAAAAAACTAAAAAAGCAGCTCTTAGGCGCTGGTTTAGTTCGAAAGACCGTAGGTTTGGTGAAAATCCGTCTCCGTTTAAAAGAGGCGTAGTAATACAAGTTCGCACAATGACTCCGAAAAAACCTAATTCGGCACTAAGGAAAGTAGCCAGAGTTAGACTTTCTAATAAGCAGGAAGTTACCGCATATATTCCGGGCGAAGGGCATGAACTCGCAGAGCATTCGATTGTTATGATTCGGGGCGGTAGGGTAAAGGATTTGCCTGGGGTTAAGTATACCGTTGTGCGAGGAAAACTTGATACGGCTGGAGTTGTCGGAAGAAAGACATCTCGAAGCAGATACGGTGCTAAAAGAGGTAGCATGGTTACACCCAAAAGTGTAGCAGTACCGCAAGAAGAAGCGGCGCCGGCATCTGCCTAATATTTCTAAAATTATTAAAATTATATGTCAAGAAGAGGAGGAGTTAGATTAAAAAAAGTTAGCCCTGATCCTATATATAAAAATAGGATTTTAGCAAAGCTTATTAACCGTAGTATGCGTGACGGTAAGAAGTCTGTCGCCCAAAAAGAAATATACAAAGCTTTTGAGCTTATCAAAATGAAAACAAATGAGGACCCTATAAAAATTTTTTCTCAAGCGCTTGATAATATAAAACCTTCGACTGAGGTAAGGCCGAGAAGAGTCGGAGGAGCTGCATATCAAATTCCGATTCCGGTTCGAGGTCCCCGCAAAGAATCCCTGGCAATAAGATGGTTGATTGCAGCAGCCAGGGCAAGAAGTAATTCCGAGTTTAAAACATTTGCCGAAAAACTTGCGTCTGAACTTATGGATGCGGCAAAAGGGGAAGGTTCTGCAGTAAAAAAGCGAACCGATGTTGAAAGAATGGCTGAAGCAAATCGAGCCTTCGCACATTTTAGATGGTAGATATGAGTCTTCGAAAGTATTTTTCCGGACTGCCAGATAGAGAATTAATTCGGATTCACAAAGTTGGTGTAGAATTAACCATTGAGGCTGAATTTCGGTATCAAAGAGATGGTGGAATAGAACCTAATTTGGCATTAAGACTATATAGTGCAAGGGAAGAACAATTGGTGGCGCGAGCGGTTGGACGAAAGCGATTGTTGGACGGTAATTTAGAAGCGCATCGGATTTTAAGAAAGAGTCGGATAGAAGTGAGTCCAAAAAAAGTGGACGAACAACTTGGAAGATTATTGAGAAAAAATCGTGGAATAGAAAGTTGAATAGAAATATTTTGTAATTGATTCTAGTCCCGCAGCAGCGGGACGGTTTTTGTATAAGATAATAGAATAAGGTAAAAGGTGAAAGGTGAAAGAAAAATCAAATTCTTTTATCTCTTGCCTTTTACTTTTCACCTAAAAAATATGGCTGGACAAGTACAAAAGAAAAAAGCATCACTTATTGTAACGGCTACGAAGGACCGCGATCTCCCTATGGAGAAAATCCGAAATATCGGGATTATTGCCCATATTGATGCGGGTAAAACAACTACGACTGAGCGAATTCTTTTCGAAACAGGTAAAACTTATAAACTGGGTTCGGTTGATGATGGTACGACTGCAACTGATTGGATGGAACAGGAAAGAGAACGCGGAATCACCATTGTTTCTGCAGCAATTACTACTTTTTGGGATCTTCAAACCGCCTCGAGTGTCGAGAATGGTCATTACAGGATAAATATTATCGATACCCCCGGGCATATCGACTTTACTGCCGAAGTTGAAAGATCACTGCGTGTTTTGGACGGAGCGGTTATGGTATTTGACGGAAGGACCGGAGTTGAAAGCCAGTCTGAAACCGTTTGGAGGCAGGCAGACAGATACAATGTTCCTCGAATATGTATTTTGAATAAATTAAATCTGATCGGAGCTGATTTTGAGGGTAGTTTAAAGTCAATTAAAGACAGACTGCGGGCTAATGCTGCCCCTATTCAATATCCTATAGGACTTGAGCATGGACTTCGGGGAGTAGTGGATCTTGTTCGCATGAAAGCATATACGTATTCAGGCGTGGGAGATAATAAACTTACCGAAGAAGAGATTCCGGACGATCTTCTGGATATTTCCAAAAAATACAGAAACGAACTTATTGAGGCGGTAGCTGAATTTGACGACGATACCTTGGCAAAATATCTTGAAGGTAAAGACTTGGACGAGAATGATGTTAAAAGAGCAATTCGATCCGGAGTAAATAAGGGAAAGTTTTTTCCTATTCTTGGAGGAGATAATAGAATGGTTACCGTGCAAACTCTGCTGGATGCGGTTGTAGAATATTTACCCTCACCTTTAGACGTTCCTCCTGTGGAAGGCATAAATCCGAAGACCGGAGAAAAAGAGGTTAGAGAACCCAAAAACGAGGAACCTTTCTGCGGACTTGCATTCAAAGTAGTTACCGATCCCCATGTAGGAAGGCTCGTTTACATCCGAATTTATTCAGGGAAAGCCAAGGCAGGAGAGGTGGTTTATAATGTAACCAAGCAAAAACAAGAAAGAATTGGGAAACTTGTACTACTCCATGCTGATCAACGCGAACTTGTTGAAGAAGCTTATGCCGGAGAAATTGTTGCTGTTGTCGGAATTAAAGATTCTTCAACCGGGGATAGTCTTTCGGATATTAATCATCCAATTTTATTGGAGTCAATTTCTTTCCCGGAACCCGTTATTTCTCTTGCAATTGAGCCGGCGACAAAATCCGATCAGGAGAGAATGGGTCTTGCGCTGCAAAAACTTTCGGATGAGGATCCTACTTTTAAGATCAAATCAAATCCAGAAACTGGTCAAACAATAATTTCAGGAATGGGCGAGCTTCAACTTGAAGTATTGGTTGACAGGATGAAGCGGGAGTTTAGCGTGGATGCGAAAACAGGCGCTCCGCAGGTTGCATACAAGGAAACTATTAAAAATATTGCTTCAGCAGAAGGCAAATATATTAGGCAAACCGGTGGGCGTGGGCAATACGGACACTGTTTCCTGCGTGTCGAGCCATTAGGTCGTGGTGAAGGACGCTTATGGGTGTCGGAAATAAAAGGTGGGGCTATACCACATGAATTTATCCCTGCAATAGAAAAAGGTGTACGCGAAAAAATGGAAAAAGGTGTTTATGCAGGTTTCCCGATGACAGATATGAAAGTTGCGGTTTACGACGG
>CAYREZ010000072.1:0-5715 GCA_964423565.1 uncultured Gammaproteobacteria bacterium
AATTCAATGGGTTCACCTTCTGCTCGTGACCATTCCCTGCCGCTGTATTGAAAAGAGTCAAAATCCCGAAAAATTGCTACTGCATTTTCATCATTTATTTCAACCCTTTCTGGGTTTTCATTACCGCCGTTTACTTCATCAGGATTAGATGCGTGCTCGACTGCAGGAACGCAACTTGCCAATACTAAAGCGGCAATAACAGTCGAAGATACTGCAGTAGGAAATACGCTGTTTGCACGTAATTTTGCTGCCCATTCGCTATTAACTTCGAGTGGATTGGCATTTCCAATTACAGGATCCAGATTTATATGTCTATTTTCTCCAATTCTATCTTGCATAAAATATTTTGATTTATTACTTTTGGCTAATAAAAAAACCCTCCGATTTCGGAGGGTAGGAATTTAAGAGCTTTTTAGAGCTCCTAATTTAAAAAAGAATTTAAAGTAAAATGCTTTACCAAGATGATATTTTCCCATCTTGAAAAAGTATTATAGCACAATCTCTCAAGCATTCCAAGTACACACTGGGTGTGTATTAGCTTGGCACATCAGGTATATTACATCCCTTGTTTTAGGTTCAACGTTGTATGAAAGATTTTATTATACTCAATCTCTTTTGATAATCTTCTTGGTCGAAAACAAACTTCTTATATTTCTCTTTGGAACCCATAATTCCCCATATCAATTCTGGATTTACAAATTCAAGATATTTTTTTCCCATATAAATTGGGAATGATGTTGTTGCTTCATTTTCAAGCTCATGAAGATTTATTAGATATGAAGTAACGGGGTTTAAATGAATATATCTTGATACGTGCAGTAGAATGTTATCGTTATCAACTCTCTTCCCTCTAAAAGCGTTTAGAAATAGCGAACCTCTTCTGTCATACTTTATATTGAAATATTTTGCGAAACTATTTTGAAAATTTGCAATGAATTTTCGTATTCCGTTATCTGATAGCTGCTTTAATAAAAGATGATAGTGGTTTGGTAATATCGAATATGCAAATATCTCAACGAAGGGATTTTTAGTCAATACCCCTTCCCAATAGGTTTTCCTTGCATCAGATCCTAAAATCTTAAATTTTGAAAATCTAAGCTTCTGAGGATATCGATAATAATTTATTAGCTTTAAAGTAAAATTTATGTTGCGCTTGTTGCCAAATATCTCTTCATTTGCAACTGACTTATTGTATATGTGATAAATTTCATTATTTGCTAAAATTATTCTTCTCTTCGGCATAATAATCATTATTTAATAAAGTACCTGAGGTGTCAATAGGAATACACACCCAGTGTGTATTTACATTGGCTGTTGCAAAATCTTGACTTCCGGGAGTATAATTCTGAAAATTTAATTATGGCTGACCATCATGAAGTTAATAATATAATATCTCCTCCATGGAGTGTATGTGTCCTTGATCTACCAAAAACAGAACAAGCGCGGGATTTGCGTGCATTGAAAAAAGTAACTACGGATCTTCAAGCCAGCGGATATTCTCCGGAACATGCAGTTGAGACGGCTCAAAAACTTATTATGCCCGATTTGGAATCGTCCCTTCGTGAGGATTAATAATATATTTGTAAACTATTCCGGAGCATTTCTATTCCTTAACCTGCATTCCGAGTAACCACAATACAGCTTCTTTTTTATATCTGCGATCTCCCCTGGAGTTAATACGAATCGCCGGAAGTTTTCCGCGTTTGCCCCATCTTTTTATTGTAAGTGGTGAAACCCTGAGAAGTTCGGCTACTTCTTTAACTGTAAGAAGGTCAGGTAATTCTTCAAGTCTAACTTTATTTGCTGTAGCCATTCTAAGGTATTTTGTATGCTGTACTTTGTATTTAGTAGTATATTGATATACTTTTGAGCCCAAGTCATAACCTATCCTTATCACAAGGTATCAAAGCGTAGCAGTCGTGTCAAGGGGATTTTTGCGTTAATTTTGCATAACTAAACCCATTCCATTACCTAAACCTTTTATTTCATTATCGGAATTTCCATAAAAATCCATAAAGATTGCCCTTCCTGTTTCAAAACCAAGTCTGTCTATTGCTTCGTGAGTTTCACCAGTGCGTCCCATTACTTTATATCTGATAATATTTGTAAACTTATCAACGTTTTCATATAAATATTTTCCAAACATTGCCTTATACCTTTCAATTCTGTCGACTGAGATCAATCCTTCTTCGACGCTGAATCCTGCAATTACAGCGGTCCAGAAATGGTAATTATCACCGGCTGTATCATCACTTTCCTGTGGATCATCACTATCCTGGAAACCGAAAGCTGATACACTCCTTTTCCATTCAACCATCTTCTGTGCGATATTTCCCTGCAGTTCTCCTAAAATTTTTCCGTCGCAATCTCTGGCCATCTGTCTTGAAATCAAGGCTAACGAAACAAGACTATCGGTCAAATTTCCACCACAACCCTCTAACGCAATTTCCAGTTGTTGGGGAATAGTGACAGACCTTCCGCTATCCCTGCTTTCGGAAATAATTCTTTCCCCTACTTTTAGTGCACTATCCCTTAAAACCAATCCTTCAGGTGGCAGAATTTCACTTTGGTCACTAAAAGCAGAATAGAAGTACAATACATCTCTTTTACTCACTCCCGATTCATCCTTTAATTTATATACGGATATTTTCCTGCCCGTTTCAGCTTTCTTTACTACTTCAACTATTTTGCCATATAAATCTTCAGGATAAGCATTATACGGATAGTCTTTAATTCTTAGATCCGTAATTCTTTTCTTTTCTATCGGATAAGAAGCAATTGCTCCTGCAAATGCCTTAATAGAACGTATATTGCCAAATTCTGTCTCAATAGCCATATTATATGATATTATACATCCTATAATATATTATAGGCAAGGGAAATTTACTAATTTTGTGATAATTTAATCGTCCTTAATGTAGCAATTCTATTTACCCCATTTCCAAACATAGTCACTTTTAATTCAGTTCCCAGACGTATAATTAATTTCTCCACTTCTTCCTCCGATATAAGTGCTGCTTTGGCAAACGGAGCGGCTATGCCTGCCAAATCGGCACCCAGCGCAAGACATTTTGCAATATCCACTCCCGTTCTCACTCCCCCACTTCCGAGTATTACAATTCCATCATTTAGTTTTTTTCTAACCTTTACATTATGTACTTCGTACTTTGCCCTCAACTGATTCAGTTGTATTATTGAATCCGTCGTCGGTATCCCCCATCCGCTAAATAACTCTCCCAAATTCCTGTCGGCTTTCCCGCGCATGCCTTCTACATATGCCCAATTTGTACCTCCCCGCCCTGCGGTGTCAAAAATCTTAACCCCTACTTCATACAACCTGCGAACAACCTCCATTGAAAGTCCGAAACCAACTTCCTTCACTATAACCGGTACGCTAAGCTTTTTAACTATTTTCTCAAGCTTGGGTAGAAGATTCTCAAAGTTTCGATCTCCTTCGGGTTGTATTACTTCCTGAATAGGATTGATATGAACCGCCAACGCATCGGCACCGATCATATCGACACACATCTGAAACTCCTTTAACTAAACCTATATTCGCAATAATCGGAATATCGGGTGCATACTTTCTAATTTGAAATTGCATCCGTAGTTCGGGGTGTTCAACCGCAGCTCTTTGACTGCCTACTCCCATCGCAATTCCAAATTCTTGGGCTGCAACCGCTAAATTTTTATTCAAAAGCATCCCCCTTTCGACTCCCCCGGTCATGCACGATATAAAGAACGGAAAATTCACCTTTTTGCCGAGAAAAGTTGTTGAGGTACTAATTTTCGAAAAATCAATTTCAGGAAGCGCGTTATGCGTAAACCTATATCTATCAAATCCCGGATTTCCAATCTGGGCTGATTCGGATAGAGCAAATTTAAGGTGGTCTTTTTTTCTTTTAGTAATTGAGGTGATGCTTTTTGTTTTTACCACTGACGAATTATAGCAAAATATTTGAAGCTTATTTTTTACAAACTATCACCTTTATCTCTACCCTCCCTACGGGAATCAATCTGCATTAACTTCATCGAAGCGATGTCAGCTGCTGATTTTATTCCAGGTCCCTGCATCTCTCCAATCCAACATGGTTTTGTCAAATCAACTTTGCGATTATTTCTACCGAAATGAAACCGATTAAAATTTACGGCATCAAAAGGATGTTTTCGACTTTCTTTACTATCTGCCATTTGTGAAGTTTATATATGAAGGATTCTCAAAGACTCTCAAAAATTGGGAATGAAGAATATGGAATATAGAATATGGGAAAATTTAGTATTTTGTATTTCGTATTGCGTATTTCGCATCACGTATTACATTTCGTTCTCGTAGTCATTCATCACTTCGACTATGCTCACCACTCAGTGTTTCGTAACTATTTTCCAAAGTTATTTAACCATAATACATAATCAACGCCGTCAATATCACCGTCATTATCAAAGTCGGAATCCTTACCTGCGGTTATTGATCTGAGGTATTGACTTACCCAAACCGCATAATCGGATAATCCGACATTTCCGTCTCCGTCGGCATCACCGATTTTTACTCCGGGAGTGGAAGTATTTGTCGGAGACCTTGTCGGCGTACTTGTGGAGGGCGGAGGAATTGTAACAATCGGTGTCGGAGTGTTAGTCGGTCTAGGCGTTGGTGTATATGTAGGCATGGGTGTAGGAGTTGCCGTCGGACGAGGTGTCGGAGTGTTAGTCGGCCTCGGAGTAGGTGTATTTGTAGGTCGGGGTGTCGGAGTGTTAGTCGGACGAACTGTCGGGGTAGGTGTGTTCGTAGGACGCGGTGTCGGTGTAGGCGTATTCGTGGGAGTCAAATACGGACCTTTCCGGCTCAAAGTGATCTGAGGAGAACCGATTTTTTCACTTAAACAATCGACATCATCAAAGCAGGGTTTACACTTTTCATAAGTTTTCCATGTTGTCGGACAAAACGCTTTTACATCAATCTTAACTAGTCCGACATTTCTGGCAAAATACCAGTCTTCCCTTAAACCATACTTTGTCCTATCTGTGATAAATCCGTTTTCTCCTTCATAATATCTTAAGCGTAAGACATCGCTATATCCGGTTAAGCTTTTTTTATCTGCGTGAACTGTCCACAAGGGATTTCTGCTCGCACTAGGCTGCACCGAGCAAAATGCCGAAGAGCCGTCGAAATACCCGCCGGTTGCTTGACTATTGGCCAACCCCCAACCATTCGCAACATATTTGGCGGTCAAAAAGTAACCGGGCAAAGCGGGATTGTCAGAACCGTATTTATATCCGTTAAGTAAATTCATAAAGTTATCCGATTTGGATAGTGAATCAGGATTATAAAAATACCTGCGGTCACCGATTGCCGTTAAAAAATTATCATACCAGCCCGATTTTTGCTGCCAGTACGCTAAGGGCCAAATCAAATTCAGTTTTGAATAAGTTATATCTCTCCCATGTTTATTGTCATACCAAGGAGTACGTGGATTCCAATAACCCTCGGGTTTATCTTTCATAAAGTACATTTCCTGACCGGTATTACTGCAAAGATTAGCAGTGGAATTAAAACCTATTACGGTAGTAAACGGAGTCGTGTTATCAAAACTTCTGTTTTCTCCCGTAAATTCAATGGGTGTTGTGGGCATCAAATAATATAATGTTGTGTCGATAAGTTCGGAAGCAGTACCGTTACCGATTGTAAAATTATTACTCCAGTTAAAACCCAATGTGTTA
>CAYREZ010000073.1:0-2573 GCA_964423565.1 uncultured Gammaproteobacteria bacterium
GGGCCTGATGGATATTTTGCTGGACGGCAAAGGCGGAATGGCGGGAAAGCTGGTTGGCTTCCTTCAAGTTCCGTTTGGTTACACCGCTTCCATGATCTTGGCGTTCGTTTTGTTGGTTGCCTCTGTTTTGGCACTCTTCGGCGTATATTTAAAAGTATCCGAATAAAGTAAACGAGACGTAAAAACTTCTAAAAAGTAAAACGTCTCAAAAGCGTTTAAATTGCAAGCAGTTTATTTCGCTGCGGAAATAGTGCGGAGAATATGCGGAGATTTAACTAGAATGTTGCTCTGAGTAGCTTGAGATGTCAAAAAAACATATTTTATTACTTTCAGTTGTTACCTTTATTATTATTTTGCTCACAATAAGTGTTTGGCTAAGTCCGTGTAGCGACAGTCTTTTTATAGGGTTATGCGGTTTTGGAAAATTAAGTGTTTCTGTGATTTTTATTTCCTGGTTTCTGTTTTTCAGTGTAATTTCCTTGTTAATATACAAAGCAAAAAAGAGAATCAAATTAATACATTATTTATTCAGTGCAGTACTTGCTTTCATTTCCACACTCATTTCTTTACCTGTTGGATTATTTATCGGAGTGGGTATATACAATCTTTTCTTTTCCTGACTGCAGTCTGATTGACATATAATAATTAATCTGCTATCTTAGGGGCAATGAAAAGACGGGATATAGTAATAGGTTCGGCGGTGTTATTACTTCTTGTCGGTGTTGTTTATTACCGCCAGAGTAGAAAGCCCCAGGAAACCAAAGTTCCCGAAACCTTATCCGTAGAAAACCAACTTGAAGATAAGTTTAAAGTGGAAATTCCCGAGGATGTTGACAAGGCAGAACTTAAAGACGTAAGCGGCGGGAACGGTTCGGCGATTGCGACCAGAAAATATGAAGAAGATAAGTTTACAAGTACTATTCTAGCTGATCTACCTGAAGCTGAGGCAGGTAAATTTTATCAGGCTTGGCTAGTTAAAGGAAAAGAGAGCGAAGAAGGGTATGAGGCTTTATCTTTGGGAAAACTTGTTATAGCAAAGGGCGGATGGATACTCGAATTTCAAGGAAATAAAGATTTATCTGACCACTCTCAAGTTTTGGTTAGTTTGGAAGAGAAGTCTGATACAACTCCTGAAAAGAAAATTCTCGAAGGTAACTTCTAAGCTTCAATAAATGTTTAACTCCTCTTTCTGCTTTTAGTAGATATATCTTTGTGTTATTCTATTTCTGATGAAAATTGCATTCATCCTTGTTCTTGCTTTCATTATCTTTATTTCAAATACTTCGTTAATCATGGCAAATAGCCTCGTTGTTGTAGATAAGAATGGAGACATTGTTTGGAATGTTTTGGCAGAGGAATCTTCTCTTGTGGAAATACCGAAATCTTCATACCTTGAAGTCAAAAAGGTTGCGAATTCCCCGGCATCCGGCGAGGAAAAAATCACTATTCAGGAAGAAGGCGGCAAAGTAAGCATGCTTATCGGGGAAGAAAATTCAGGTAAAAGGCTTGATGTCACTGATTGGAGCGAAAACCTGGTAGAAATTGAAGAACGGGCTCAAGTTCAAAAATTAGCAATCAGGAAAGGGGCTGAAAGTTTTATTTTAGAAAATAAGGGTATATCTGCGAAAACAAATTACCCGCTCAATGTGAATCCGAAAAATGCCAGTATTTCGGTGACCACGCCAAGTGGAGATAGACTACTTTCGATTTTGCCAAACGACGCCTATCAAGGACTGCTTAAAGCAAAAGTGATATCAAGATTAAAAGAAGGACTTTTATTAGTTGAGGAAAATCAAAGTCTTTTGTATAAAGTCAAAGGCGAAAAAAGTATTAATTTTTTCAATATTTATGAATACAGATTTGACGTGTCGGCGAGCTTGTCTGCTTCAACCGGAGAAATACTAAAAGTTGAAGCTCCGGTTTGGCAAAAGG
This sequence comes from uncultured Gammaproteobacteria bacterium, assembly GCA_964423565.1. Classification (GTDB taxonomy): domain Bacteria; phylum Patescibacteriota; class Microgenomatia; order UBA8517; family UBA8517; genus CAYREZ01. Next base: position 1,933 of record CAYREZ010000073.1, read on the forward strand.
CGTTGTCATTTATTTTAACTTGAAAGGGGGTCGGTGTATTGCTATTCAGTAACATTATGCAATTTATTATTTACTCAACAACAACCTGTCCGTATTGCCAAATGCTCAAGGATTACTTAAAAGAAAGGGATATAGGATATGAAGAAAAACTCGTGGATCAGGATGATTTAGCTCGTAATGAGATGGTCAAAGTATCAAACGGATTTTTAGGAGTTCCTTTTTCTGTAATTACAAAAAACGATGGTGCAAAGGAAACGGTAATAGGTTTCGATAAGGGAAGACTTGACTCGATATTACAGACAAACCCATGATTTTTGTAAACTTCAAAACTTATGAGAGAGGTAGCGGGAAAAGCGCACTTGAACTGGTATCTGTCTTGGAAGATGTTGCCCATGAGTCGGGTGTCAGAATTATTCCGGTTGTACAAGCATCAGATATTAAAGAAATTGTACTAGCTACAAAGTTGGAAGTATGGACTCAACATATCGATGCGGTCGAATTCGGTGCCCATACAGGCAGTATTTTAGCTGAAGCTGTTTTTGAAGACGGGGCAACCGGGACTTTTCTTAATCATTCGGAACATAGGTTTGATAACTTTGACGATCTTAAAAAGGCCCATGAAAGATCGAAAGAGGTTGGTT
>CAYREZ010000073.1:2583-5498 GCA_964423565.1 uncultured Gammaproteobacteria bacterium
GCCGCTAATTTAGATGAACTTAAACATATACTTGAACTTGCTCCTAATTACGCATCATATGAACCTCCTGAGCTTGTGGGAAGTAAGACCACCTCGGTTGCCAAAGAAAAACCCGAGGTAATTTCGCAAGCCGTAACCCTGGCACGGGCAAAAGGAATCCCACTTATAGTTGGCGCGGGAATAAAAAGCATGGAGGATGTACAGAAAAGCGTTGAATTAGGTGCAGCCGGTATTGCAGTAGCAAGCAGCATTGTAGTATCCGAAAATCCAAGGCAGGAAATAATGGAGTTGATAGAAGGATTTAGGTAGTAAGGAATAAATCAAAGTCCATAATGCAAAATGACAAATCAAAATTAAAAATTTATTTAGGATCCGACCATAGGGGTTATCATCTGAAGGAAAAAATAGCAAGGTGGTTATTCGAGTGGGGATATGAATTTAGTGATATGGGTGCGGATCATCTTGATCCGGAGGATGACTATACAACATATGCGGAAAGAGTGGCATCGATGGTAGGAAGTTCAAGTTCAAGTACAAGAGGAATACTTCTTTGTGGATCCGGGGTAGGGGTGGATGTTGTTGCCAATAAATTTGACGGGGTGAGAGCCTCGATCGGAAAATCGGTTGAACAGGTAAAAGCCGGTAGGGAAGATGATGATATGAATATATTGGTGCTTGCGGCGGATTATACAAAAGAAGAGGAAGCAAAAGAAATGGTGAAAGCCTTTTTAGAAACTAATTTTTCAGGAAAGAATCGATTTAAAAAGAGACTTTCCGATATCAAAAAGATTGAGGCAAATAATTAAGATCGATGTTTTTGAGATTCTATTACTACTCTAGCTATTTCTAGGTCTATAGTAAAACCCTGATCTCTTAATGGTTGTGGTGTGAGTACTTTTGCCGCTTCATATAGAGCACAATGTTCAATTATGTCTGTGTTATTTATGCCACTTCTAGTGTAAACAGCTGCTTTTTCTCTTCTTGTTGCCTCATAGACCGCATAAGCCACTTCTAATACATTTGGTCTTTTTTGATCGTGATCTGGTAATGCCATAGTAATTATGGGATTATAGGTTGTGTGTATGTGAATGTCGGTTAATAGAAACAAGAGAAGAATGAACCAAATTATTGACAAAGTTATGAAAAAGTTTCATAATATGTTATGAATTATCAAAGAGTAACGGTCAGCCTGCCTAAATATGTTTATGAGGATCTTATTTCCCTCTTAGGCAAGGGAAAGATAAGTAGCTTTGTTGCCGAAGCCGCAGAAGATAAACTTTTGGAAAAGAAACTTGAAGCAAAAGACCCTATAGAAGCTTTCCTTGCTCTCAGGAAAAAGACCAAAAAGATAAGTGACGAGGAAATTATGGCAGCAATACGCAAAGGCAGAACATGAAGAAATATTTTGTGGATGCTTCGGTGATTCTAAAAACAATCCTAAAAGAAAGCGACTCTGTTTCAAAAAGATTCGGGAAGATACTAAAAGAGGTCAAATCTGGGAAAGTTGAATTATTCTCTCAAAAATTTTTAACAGTAGAAGTTGCAAACGGTTTTAGATATGGGACAAATGATGTTTCCGAAGCGCTTGAATATTTTGATGTCTTTATTAAATTACCGATTAAATATTTAAATCTGACTAAAATGCAACAGAGAAAAACAATTGAAGTTTCATACGAGTTGAGAACAACTGTTTACGATACTTCTTATCATATTTCAGCTAAGGCTCATGGAGCAACTTTCTCAACTTGTGATGAAGAGTATTACAAAAAAGCAAAAAGTTTGGGAGATATAGAGTTTCTTGGTTAAGACACAAAAGAAGGCTGGAAGATATTAAAAGGATTGAGGAGAATAACTGATAGTTCAAGAACAAGTACAAGTATAGGTTTAGAAATAAGAACTAAAAAACCAAAAGACTGAAAAACTTAAGAACTGAAGAAAGAAAAGAATCAGGAACTGTTTAATTGTTTAATAGTTAAATGGTTCTATTGCTCCATTGATTCATTGTTTCTTTGTTATTACACTTAAATGATGATTAATTTGCCGAAACTTGCTAATGCAGACATAAGTGGGAAAAAAGTGTTGGTTAGGATGGATTTGGATGTAGATGAGGATTTTTCCAGAATCGATTTTGCAAAAGATACTCTAAAATATTTAATACAAAATAACGCAAAAATCATTGTTTTAGGACACAAAGGAAGACCTGAAGGAAGTATAAGTTCAAGTCTAAGTTTAAGATATTTGCTAGAACCATTAGAGAAAACAGTAGAGAAAAAGGTTATCTTTGTTGAGAATTTCAAAACATACGATTTCAGCCAGGGTGAAGTTTTTCTTCTTGAAAATCTGCGTTTTGACTCCCGCGAGGAGAGTAACGATACTGATTTTACTCATGAACTCGCATCTTTGGGCGATTTCTATGTAAATGAGGCTTTTGCGGTATGTCACCGTGAGCACGCATCAATAGTGGGGTTACCGAAGGTTTTGCCTCATGCTGCCGGGCTTCGCTTGGGAAAGGAAATAGAAATCTTGTCGGCCGTTTTAGAGAATCCGAAAAGACCGATTGTTGCCGTTATTAGCGGAGTTAAGGAAGATAAAATGGATAGAATTGCGTCAATTGTCGACAAAGTCGACAAAGTACTTGTTGGAGGAAGATTGCCTCTATATTACGGGGATGATAATCCAAATCCAGATAAATTGATATTAGCAAGACTTCTTCCAGATAAGGAAGATATTACGATCCATTCAATTGAGGTTTTCATAAAGGAGATCGGCAGGGCAAAAACTATAATTGTTGCAGGTGTTCCCGGCAAATACGAAGATGAAGGTCACAGGCAGGGCACGAAAGCGGTTTTTGAAGCTGTTGCAAATTCTTCAGCATTTAAAATCCTGGGTGGAGGAGATGCTGAGGCTGCTATTAC
>CAYREZ010000074.1:0-5066 GCA_964423565.1 uncultured Gammaproteobacteria bacterium
ACAAAATTCGTAGAATTTTCTATGGAGTAGGTTGGTGGAGAATAACCAATTTCAAATTATGAAATTGTCGACCCTACCATGGTTCACACTTCGACAAGCTCAGTGTTTTATACATTGAGGTTGTCGAACTAAGAGGTGGAGGAGAAGTTTACCCTGAGTGTAATCGAAGAGACTCCACCATGGGTCACCTGAGGCTGGAACTTTTAATTTTTGTAATTTTCTGATGAAATGCGAAGCTAAAAAAGTTCAACTCAAGTTCGGGTAGTGGTAGTTTTTCCTTCGAGCTTTTTAGAGATAATATAATAGGTCGTAGGTCCGGCGCCTTTCTTTTCTAAAACTTTTATATCCTCAAGTTTTTTCAGCTTCGCCTGTGCGGTACGTTTAGGAACCTCCAGGATGTCAACAACATCTGAGCTTGTAACTTGCCCCAAAGTTAAGGCAAAGTCTACAATCTTTAATTCATCTCTATCTAAAACAATTCTTTCTGCGTGTAAATCCCCGACAACTGACAAACTTAACACCTGATCCTTAACTTTCCTTGCTTCGTCTAAAAAACCTTTCACATAGTAGGTAAGCCAATTACTTAAATCTATCTCTTGTCGAGCTTGGTAAGTCTTTCCGGTCTGTAAAGCTTCATAATACGCTTTGCGATTTCGGTTGTAATAATCCTCCAAAACCAATATTTTTTTGAAATCCCAGACCGATTGATATAGGTGAAGAAGCGTCAGTAATCTCCCTGTCCTTCCATTACCATCTGTAAAGGGGTGAATTGTTTCAAATTGGTAATGAAAAAGTCCTGCCCTAATAATCGGGTGAACATCGCTGTTTTTTGCAAGCCAGTCTGTTAGATTTTCAATCAATTCCGGAACCTGCGGCGCTTGTGGTGGAGTATAAGCGACTTCCTCCTTTCTATCGGGTAAAATATTTACGACATAAACCTGTCCTTTACGAAAGGTTCCTACTTTTTCTTTCTCTACCAATCCATTCACTACCAGCTTATGAATATCCAAAACATCTTTTACCGCAAATTTATTACTTGACTCAGATAGTTTATCTATAACCCTTAGGGCATTTAAGTAATTCTTAACTTCTCTCACTTGTTCCTCTGCGACGTTTATTTTTTTACCTTCTACCACTTGGGCAACTTGATATTCTTTCAAAACATTACCTTCAATTGAAGTCGAGGTGTGTGCTATTTTAATTACTGCAGCTCGTCTTAAAAATATCTCTCTTTGGGGTAAAAGTAAGCTCCTGGCAACCAGCGATTTAATTTCCGCTATTTCGGATAACCGAATAAGAGTTTTGTCAGAAATGGTATACTTCGGGTTAAACATAGCAAAGATATTATATCACGCAATAATCGCGCAAGTAACCGCGCAATATATAAATAAGACCCTGATGAAATATTAATTAAGAGACTCCAACCGCTTTTCATCAGGTGATAGCCCGCCTAGAGATTTATGGGGAAAGTAGTTCCAAACATCATTTAACGTTTTTAAAATTTTATTTAATTCAGCTAATGTGCCAACGTTGTTGAATAACCTGATAATATCGTTTAAATCCTCGTATCTATTTTCTTCATAAACAGCCTCTTTAATTTCTTTTACGCTTGACTTGATTTTGTACTTATCAAGAAAATTCGATAATTCTCGCTCAGTCTTTTCCCTTTTCTTTAAAATTTCAGGCGAGGACTCAATAGCATATTTAGAAAGATCACTTAATCTGCTCCATAACATCTGGAGGCTTTTCTCAACTGACGGTTTCATTTGGTCAATGTATTTTGCATTCTCGTTTTCACTTGAATGATATTTATCCATCAATACTTCCACCTCAGTCAAATACTTCTTAAATTGTTTTCTCGCTACTTTTTGCTCTTCTTTTTGCTGTACGGTTAGAGGTTTTCCTTTAGGATATACAAAAGGGCTTATTCTATCGGATAATGATATAAATAACCAGTCTGCTGTTTTCCTTATTGCTTCGCGAATATGTCCGTCAGGATTTTGAATTACCTTTAAAGTAAAGTCCTTAAGCTCATCAAAATAGTCATCTGACAAAACGAGGAAAAATAAACTCAATCCCGAAATAAAAACTTCTTTATTCTTTGAGATTTTGATTTCTTTAAACTTATCTAAATACTCAAGAGCAATAACTGCAGCTTTTCTAAACTTTTTAATATCGCTTGGCCTATAAAGTCTATCAATTTCTTTCTTCGCTTCTTTATACTCGGAAGGATTTCCATTCATTAAAATATCAAAGATTTGGCGAAAATTTTCTTTTAATCGAGCATCTTTACTCATATTATAATTTGGTTAGTGTTCTCTTTGAATCAAATTATATCGAAGGACATACCAGAAAATCAATATCGCAATTGATTATAACTGGGATAATTTGCTTAATAAGCGCAGCTTAAAATTTATTTAAAAGCGAAGTTGAAGATTGTGGAAATTTCACACAGTTCCCTCATCGCAGCTACAAATTGACTAATTTGCGAGTTCGAAATAAAATAACATGGGGTCACCGCGTCAAACGTGGCTTTGTCAGAAGCCGCATTTATAAGGGCAGCGAGTCAGACTTACCCGAATCAAATTAATTCCCTCGCAAAGCTATGGGGAAAGTTTCTAAATTGTTTCCCACCGCCGGTCCTCCAGCAGTAACAGTTGAATAAGATCAATTGTTGACAATAACTCTCCATAACTGTTAATTTAAAAGCGAACATTTGTGGACGATAAAAATCGAACTCTATTAACTTATAACAGCATTCAAGAAAACCCCACCATTTACAACGTGGGTGAATTGAACGCTGATATGTCGTCCTCTTTAAGCGGAAACCCCGCGCTATCAGCACAGGGAGGACGTCATAAAAACGGATACGAACTTCCCGGCAAAGTGGCTATTTTATATAGCGACGTTAAGCGTGAATATTTTCCGACCGAATCACAGTTTATAACTGAAAAAGACGCGGATAAAGACGCTGCCATTATTGGAGAATACGTTAATAAATTAAATATTGATGTAAATCTGTTCGCGGGTGATGCGGATCTTCCCAAAAATCTCAGGGAGTATAAACCTGAAATGGTATTTAATTTGGTCGATTCCGTAAAAGGTGTTGAAAGCCTTTCTTCCTCTATTCCCGGACTTTTGGAAATATTGGAAATACCCTATACCGGGGCCGATATCCTCGGCATGTCTTTGGATACCAATAAATTTGTCATCAAGAAACTTCTTCAGCAAAACGGAATTCCTACCCCTTACTATCAATTATTTAACTCCAGTACGGACGCGCTCGATTCAACTTTAAGATTTCCGCTTATATCAAAGTTAAATGAAATTCATGGCGCAGTCGAAATAACAAATGATGCGGTCTCCGAAAACGAAAAGCAGCTGAGAGAGCGGCTAAAGTTTCTGATTCAAACCTATAAACAGCCGGTATTGGTTGAAGAATTTATCGTAGGTCGGGAGGTAACGGCAATTCTTTTGGAAGGCTTGAATAAAAAAGTTTATCTTGCAGAAAAAATATTTACTAAACCTGACGAAAAATATATTTTTGCAACTTTTGAGGACCAATGGGTAAAAGGTAAAGATGCGTTTCATTATGAAAAATATAATGACCCGATATTACGAGAGTATGTTAAAAAAACATTTGATGTAACAAAAATGTATGACTACGCGAAATTCGACGTCAGAATTGACCAATCTGGAAGGTATTTTTTCATTGATACGAATTGTAATCCTGCCTTCGGCCCGAAGGAAACCGACGTTGCCATATCTACAATACTTGATTTATACGGCATATCATTTACTGAGATTTTAAAACGATTGATTGTCAACACACTTAGAGACGCGGCAGGCAAAGAACGACTCCCCCCAACTTCAAGTGAATTGGAAAGCGATAATACGAATTAATTTAAATACATGGTAAGACAGCTATTTATTTCAAACGTACTAGAGAGTTATTATCCGACTTACGAGAAACTTACTGATAGCGAGAAAAACTATTGGGTGGACCATGACTTCCGGGAAGCAAATCGAGGTTTTCTATACGGTGGAGATAATAAAGTTGTAATAACTTCGTACCCCGTTCATGTTGAAAATGCTGATTTGATAAATAAAACTGCCAATTATAATAGTGTCATAAATTTATACCCTGAAAACCCGTCACCATCAATTTCCCAAGATTGTTTAAAAGATACTTTATTTAATCAAATCAGGAAAATAATTGAGGAAAATAACGGAGTTGAGATAATTCCCTACCGCCAAACTAATGAGTTTCGAGATTTAATTTTGAGTTTAAAAGAACTGAATTTAGATTTTAAAACGCCTGAAACCTTGGATGAAAACAATGTCTTTATATTAAATTATGCCGGAACGAAACGAGGCTTCAGACATCTTTGGGAAAAAGTATTGGCAAATAAAATCTTAACACCCAGTATAGAAATCCCCGAAGGGTTCATCACCGCCGATAGAAATGAAGCAATTGAAGCTTCGTGGTGGTTTGCTACCCATAAAAGATCTTTTGTTGCAAAAATTAATAATGGTGTTTCCGGTGTCGGACTTCAAATGTTTGACGTAAGCGAGCTACCAAAAGCAAAGACCGAATTTATTAGATACCTAGAGGATCAATTTATAGAAGATATCTGGAATGACCCGGTGATAATTATTGAGGAATTAATTGACGTTGATAAAGAAAATTTTAGTGGGTCTCCGAATGTCGAGTTGTATATTGACAAAGAAGGCCAGGTGAAAAGAGCTTATGCGTGCGAACAAGTTTTGGCTGAAGATGGCAAAACTTTTTTGGGAATTTATATCAATCCTGAAGTTTCGAACTCCGATTTCATGCAATCCGGATTTGAAGCAGGTGAGGTATTTGGACGCGAACTGGCAAGGCTTGGTTACCGGGGAGTATTTGATATTGATTTTGTAATAGCAAAAAAGGGTGAACTTTATGCTGTTGAGTCGAATTTAAGAAGGACGGGAGGTACGCATATTCATGAATATTGCAGCGAGCTATTGGGAATTGACTATTACAATAATTATTACATATTAGCCGAAGATATACATTTGACTAA
>CAYREZ010000074.1:5076-5466 GCA_964423565.1 uncultured Gammaproteobacteria bacterium
TTATGGGCAAATACAAAGACTTTGTTTATGATTCGGTAAAGCACGAGGGATTTTTTTTATTTAACGCAGATATGTTAGAAGTAGGTATTGCAAGTATAATGTATATTTCGAAAACGGCTTCTAATCTCGAATATTTAAGGAACGTGATAAAAGGAATTTAGAGATTAAATTTGTTATAATGTATTGCTTTGTCAAACTTAAGTTATATTGATATGCCCTCGTGGCGGAATTGGTATGGTAGGTCAGACGTGCCAAGCGCGCTGAGATGCTGAAATTGGCAGACAGGCACGCTTCAGAAGCGTGTGCTCATTACGAGCGTGTGGGTTCAAATCCCACTCTCAGCACTTTCATTTAATATTTTCTTTGCCATACTCTCTTTTCCAAAAAGAA
>CAYREZ010000075.1:0-582 GCA_964423565.1 uncultured Gammaproteobacteria bacterium
CTAGAGTATTTCCTTAACCACGAAGAAATTTTACCGATCTCCGGTTTTTCATTATCAACCAAAACCATAAAATCTGCCGCTTCCATTCTTTTTGCCTTTAGGTAATATCCGTTAATGTACAAAAATCTTTTGGTAGAAATCCACGCAGTTCTTTTATTCCCGTCTGTAAAGGGATGATTTAGACAAAGAGACTGAAGAAGACTTGCTGCTTTAAGAAAAATAGTAGGATATAAATCTTCTCCTGCGAATGTTGCTTTGGGACGCTCTATGGCAGAATGGAGAAGTGCAAAGTCACGAACTGAAGCCTTAGTGCCAGCCTTTTTAATCACTGCTTCGTGAATATAATACACTTCCTCGATATCAACGTACCGCCAACTCATCTAAAATCTCCTTATCTTCTTTGATAACTTTATCTAACCACTTTTTAAACTCGCCGCTTATTTTGTCTTTAGTGACTTTCTTTTTCTTAGTTTCCGCTTTACTCACAACAATCCTGTTGTCTGACGTTGCTTCGACAACAACCTTACTCCCCTTTTTAAGTCCTAACTTTTTCGAAATATCTTTAGGGATGGCAACGACATT
>CAYREZ010000075.1:592-4857 GCA_964423565.1 uncultured Gammaproteobacteria bacterium
CGTAATAACAATGTTATTACGGGCTGTCTCTTGTGTCAAGAAAGTACTACAATAAATCCAGTGAATAGAAATTCGAGAGGTTTCGTTCAAGTTTTTGTTTTAATAATTTTAGCTTTATTTGTTGTCGGAGGAATTGGATACTATGCATACAAAAGCGGGCGGATAAAATTAACCCCTTCTCAAAAACAAGAGGTTATTCCTCTCAGTCCTACAACAGCCCCTTACGAACAAAAAGATGTGATTACTCCCACATCCAATCCTGTAAAAAGTCAAATATCGATAGGCAGTAAGCCAAACTGGAATAAATATACCAACTTAGAATCTGGTCTTTCCATCGAATACCCCAATACTTATTTTAAATATCAGCAGGACCTAAAACTTGGATTTCTAGTTGCTACATCAAGTCCTCAAGGGGGAGCAAGTCCAAAGTTCTTTGGGAAAAATGATGTCTGGCTAAGTGCTTCTGGAATGACTACAAAAAGTCAGACTCTAGACGAATATTTAAAATCTAACTCGCAATACAAAAATGCACAAAAAACTTCTGTTGAAATCAATAGCATTAAAGGATATAAACTTACATATACTTTCTTTGTCGGCCCAGCAGAACCAATGATAACGTCATATGTTTACGAAGCTTTGGTACTAAAAGAAAATAAAATCTTTACTATTGGACTCAGTTCATGGAGCGAAGAATCTTTGGAAAAATACCAAACCACTTTCGACCAAATCCTCTCTACATTTAAATTTTTAGATAAAAGGGAGAATTTGAAAAATGTTTGTGAAGAGAGTGAAGGAACTTGGCTTCCTGAATTTTACGAGTGTGAAAGTTCAGAATCAGATAAAGGTCTTGACGAAGAACTTTGTACTGACCTTGAAGGGATATTCAATGGATGTGCATCGAATTTAGGATGCAGGCATATTGACTCTGGAAAAGAATGTTTACCTTCTGCGTCCTGTATAAAGTTATGTAAATTCTAATGAATATAAACGAGAGGGGTTTTGTACATCTTTTTATAATAATCGCTGTAGTAATTGTTGCCCTCGGAAGTATCGGTTACTCGATATATAAAAACGCTAATATAGGAAAGCAGATAGAAGAAATAACTCAACCTACACCTCCGCAAGGAAACGAAGACTCTCAAAATGATAGCAGTAATAATCAACAAACAACCGTATCTCCAACAATTACTTCGACTTCGAAACCCACAACAAAACCTACTCAAAAATTAACCGCCACACCTACTAATAGTTCATCCTCCGGTTCAAGCTGTAATTACAATACCAGTGCGGGTACAGGAGCAGTGAAGGTAAATATCCAGGCTTCAAGCGGTACTCTAGTGGGGGACCAAACCGTTGAGTTACAGGCTCAATCCGGATGTAAAGTTTTAGTTAATATGTCAACCGATAAAGATACCCGCGTTGCCAGACAAGGAAGTCCCAGTGTTGATTTTTCGTCTGTTCCCGCGGGATCATATTCAATTAGAGCACAATATAAAGGTCAGTGGACCGGTTACCAAGCCATTAGTGTAAACTCCGGACAACTTACTACAACAACAATTACCGTATCCGGGGATACTCCGACTAACCCACCTACACCTTCCCCAAAACCAAAACCGACTTGTTACAACCCGATTCCTTATCCATCAAGTTCAGGTCCGGCTCCTTTGACTCTTTCTTTTACCGGACAAGGGATGTCGGGTGCATCTGGTGGTATGATTGCTTATGAATGGGATTTTGAAGGAAGCGGTACTTGGCAAAGCGATGGAACAACAAACGCTTTCAGCCACACTTTCCAAAATCCAGGTACCTATACAGTAAAAATGCGATTATTAGCAAGTAACGGAGAATACAGCGATAACTGCCAAACTCCAATTACCGTAAATTAATGAGAAACCAAAAAGGTTTTGCACAATTTATAATCATACTCACAGGAGCATTGGTAATAATTCTATCTATAATCTTTTTTGCCTTCAAAAACGGACAGATGAAACTTACTGCTTTACAAAAACCAACTACCATTTCCCCCACATCCTTACCCGTCGAAGTTTCAACGGAGGAGGAAGATCCTACTACTGATTGGAAAATTCTAATCAACAAATTCGGATGGAGTATTAAATATCCTCCATCTTGGAGTTCTGAAGGATTCCACGGAAATACTGCGGAGGAAGAAGTAGGTCCACAAATAGGGGGTCCAAATAATTGCTATCAGAATGGTAATAGTTGTGGATTTATTCAAATCGATTCATTTGGTGGAATGAATTATGACAAAACTCCTAAAGAATTTCTCTATGATAATTTAGTTCCCTTGAATCAACGATTTGTTTTTCTAGACGAAAAAGAATTAGTTATTGCTGAACAATCTGCATATGAAATTACCTATATGGAAAAAAATGTTTATGGATATGCAAATGGTCAGATAGCTAAACATATCGCAGTTAAAAACCAGAATAAAATTTATACGATTACCTACTACGAATATTCTTCAAAAGGAGAATCAATGAATAATAGTTTTAGAACATGGCAACTTACCCCAATATTTGACCAAATCCTTTCAACTTTTAAATTTATTGAATAGCCTATCTCTAACTTCCTACGTTTTTTCTTTAACTTAAACTTATACTTAAACTTAAACTTTTCACTTTCTCTTTACCATTTATTGCCATCTTGCGGTACAATATAGGCTAGAAAAATGGGTCAACGCCCTAAATCAAAACAAAATGATCAAACTGCCCTTAAGTTAGCGAAAAAAGTCCTGTACATAAGTTCAGGGCTTCTGGTTTTAGTCGGTAAACCGGTTTACTTCATTATTTCGACTTTTATTACCCTAACAATTCAATTCCTTAATATTATAGGAAAGATAATTACGGATAAATTTCAAGTTCCAAAAATTATTTACGCACGCTATTTACATAAAACCGGTAAAAAAATAAAAAGAAAAGGCATTATCTTCGACTCCCGTGAATTTAGGAAGTTTATATTTAAAAAGAAACTTAGCGAAAGAGTTAGTAAATTAATATTAACTGTACCAAAAAAGCTGGATAAAATTTCCTGGAATTATCATGTATTAATTTTGGCAATACCTAAGATTCTCATAAAAGGTTCCAAAGAATTATCAAAAGCGAAAATATCTCCTAAAAACTTAACAAAGCTATTACTTTTAAAACTAAGAATTTTACTGATACGCATAGTTTCTTCTATTCCAAAACCCGCTAAACCAAAAATTTCATATATAAAAATACTTACGGTAATCTTTTCAATTTTCTTTTTTGCAGGCTTTTTTGCATCACTTGCATTTTGGTTCTACATTCTTAAAGATCTTCCCTCTCCCCAGATCTTGACAACGCGAAATATTAATGTTTCGACAAAGATCTACGACAGAAACGGTGTATTACTCTATACAATATATAAAGATCAAAACAGGACACCCATAAAACTCACTCAGATTCCTCCTCAGGTTAAATACGCTACACTGGCTATTGAGGATGCGGAATTTTACGACCATATCGGATTTTCTCCCAGAGGAATTGCACGGGCGATTCTTAAAAACATCGAGGATAAGGAGCTTTCCGGCGGCTCTACCATAACTCAACAGCTTGTCAAAAACGCACTACTATCCTCCGAGAAAACCGTGATTAGAAAAATAAAGGAACTGACTCTAGCGATACAGGTCGAACTTAGATATTCCAAGGACGAAATTTTGGAGATGTATCTAAATGAAGTTTCATACGGCGGGACCGCATACGGAATCCAGGAAGCGGCAAGAACCTATTTTACCAAAGACGTTGATCAACTAACTCTGGGGGAAGCGGCACTTTTGGCAGGTCTTCCTAAAAGTCCTTCGCAATACTCCCCGTTCGGAGCCAATCCCGAAACCGCATTTACGAGACAGAAAGAGGTGCTTCATTTAATGAAAGTTAACAGTTTCATTTCAAAAGAGCAGGAAGAAAAAGCAAAAAATGCTGAGATTAAATTCGCTCCTCACAAAGTTGATATAAAAGCACCGCATTTTGTCATGTATGTAAGGGGCGAGCTTGAAAATAAATACGGGCCCGAACTCACCCAGAAAGGGGGGCTCGAAGTAATAACTTCCCTTGATTACGAAATACAAAAACTTACTGAAAAAATTGTCCAGGAGGAGGTTGATAAACTTAAAAATCTAAATGTAAAAAACGGCGCGGCAATCGTACTCAATCCCCAGACAGGAGAAATTTTGGCGATGGTTGGATCCCGTGATTACTTTGATAGCGAAAACGACGGTAACGTCA
>CAYREZ010000075.1:4867-5355 GCA_964423565.1 uncultured Gammaproteobacteria bacterium
TGACAAACGGCGCGGCCCTGGTTACGAATCCTAAAAACGGTGAAATTTATGCCATGGTCGGTTCGGCGGATTATTTTGATCTGGACCGCGACGGAAATGTAAATGTGACATCATCAGAAAGATCCCCCGGTTCTTCGATAAAAGTAGTAAATTATGCTTATGCTTTACAAAACGGCTACACTCCGGCGTCGATAATCGCTGACTCGCCTGTAACTTTCTTGGTTCCGGACCAACCACCCTACACTCCGAAAAACTACGAAGGAGGCTTTCGCGGCAGTTTAAGCCTAAGAAGTGCATTTGCTGAATCTAGAAATATTCCTGCGGTAAGGATTTTAAATTCCTACGGAGTAGACAAAATGATGGAAATGGGTAATAAAATGGGAATAACTACATGGAACGACCCTAAAAACTACGGACTATCCCTCACTCTCGGAGGCGGTGAGGTAAAACTTATTGATTTGGCGCGCACTTATGCAACTGTTGCAAAT
>CAYREZ010000076.1:0-5305 GCA_964423565.1 uncultured Gammaproteobacteria bacterium
AATCATAGCTAAGTACCACATAGTATCTCCGATATTTTCTCGCATTCCCTCTCGCTGATCGTTTCCGTGATAAATTGTTTTTTTGATACAGCCCGCCAAATCACCTGCCTCACCGGCAACGCCAAGGCCCCAATTAACTAATTCATCGTTTTTACTCTTATAGTTCCCTTTTGCAGTTCTTATGACGAGTTTTTGATATTCCTTGAGGCTCAAAGTTTTTCTTTTTCTCACAAAAGAACTTTATCAAGGCATATTCATACTGTCAATACAAATTATTAACCCTCGATGTAGAATTAGGGTTAATGAAACCTGCCGATCATAAAAAGACCGTGAAGACTCCTTTACGCCAAGCGACATTATGTTTTCTTATGCGGGAAGGCGAAATACTTTTGGCAAGAAAAAAGAGGGAATTTGCCCAAGGGAAAATAAACGGTGTCGGCGGAAAAGTTAATGACGGAGAAAGCGTGGAAGAAGCAGCAATAAGAGAAACGAGGGAGGAGATAGACGTTGATATAAGGATACTTGTAAAAGTTGCAGAGTTGGATTTTTATTTTTCCCACAATCCCGATTGGAACCAGAAAGTTATTGTTTTTTGAAGTACGGGAGTGGGAAGGGGAGCCGAAAGAAAGTGAAGAAATGGACCCTTCTTGGTATTCATTTGATAAAATTCCTTACGACTCAATGTGGGTAGATGATATTTTATGGTTGCCGAAAGTATTGGAAGGAAAAAAGTTAAATGCCGAATTTTTATTTAATGAAAAAGAAGAGATTGTGGACTATATGCTAAAGGAACTAAGTCAAAATGTCGGGTAATCAGCAAAGTTTCTTCAAAGGCGGTTAAAAAGGCAACAAGGAAGGGGTGGAGTAATTTTTCAACTAAACTTAACCTTTAGAATTGTAAAAATATCTTGTAATTTTTATCCATGACTTTAGCTTTGTGAAATTATATACTAGCCTAGTATGAAAGATATTAAACAGCCGGGAGTTGGTGTTGGAGTGATGATTTTAAGAAAGGGAAAAGTATTATTGGGGAAAAGGCACTTTGATCCGGAAAAAGCTGACAGTGAACTACATGGTGAAGGGTGCTGGACGATGCCGGGCGGAAAAGTTAGTTATGGGGAAAAACTTAAAGAAGCTGCAATAAGAGAAATATATGAGGAAACAGAAATTAGGGTAAATAATGACGACCTTGATCTAATAAGCGTAACGGACGATATATTAAAAGATGCACACTTTGTAACGATAGGCTATCTTTGTATAAAATATAATGGAGAGCCCAAGGTTATGGAACCTGATGAAATTACCGAATGGAAATGGTTTAATTTAGATAAATTGCCCTCGCCAATTTTTTTCCCAAGTAAAGAGATACTCGATAAATATATGGAAAAGTTAAGAGAGTAAACCTCTCAAAATTAAAAAAAATTTAACGCTTATTGATATGGGTAGAAATCTTGATCCAAAGAAACGCAAGCCTTTTATTAATTATGTTGAAGGTTTTTTCCAGCAAGAGGGCAGGTTGCCCACAAAAAGTGAAGTAGACGGCTTCTATAATAAGGTCGACCTCGATCGAGGACAACAATACAGCAATCCCCGAGTTCGCGAGCTTTTAGGTGAAATTCAGAGAGTTGCTATTGTTCATACAGGAGGTAGTACGCTTGAGGCAATAAATGCATTTCGTCCGAAAGATAAAGAAGAAGGGGGCGGTGGTATAGAAAGAAACCGCGGATAATCGATTTTTTTAAAAATTGACTTCGTAAAGTAAAATAATTTAATGAAACTTTTTCTGGCGTCGGAGGCAAAACATCCGGATAGTATTGAAAAATTAAGAAGTTTCATTGGCGGATTTGAGGGGAAGTCGATTGCATATATTCCGACGGCAGCTAATGGTGAAGAAGAGTATGGGTCATGGAAAACGGAAACAGCATCATGGAAACTGGTAAATACTTTGGGAGCCAGCGTAACGGCTGTAGTGCTTGAGGAATATAAAAACTCTAAAGTAGTCGATATGCTAAAGGGAAAGGATATTATTTGGTTTGCCGGAGGAGCATGCGGCTATTTGATGTACTGGATTAGACGGTGCGAAATAGATAAACACATCACAAAACTATTGGAATCAGGAAGTATTTATGTGGGATCAAGCGCTGGAAGTATGGTTTGTTCAAGAACTCTGAATATCGCCGAAAACTACATTGGAGAAGTTGAGTACGGCGCAAGTGCAATTCCGGGCTTGGGACTTATCGATTTTGATATTTATCCTCACTATGAAGATAAATTATTACCTGAAATAAAACAAGTTTGGAAGGGTGGAGAATTGTATTTACTTAAAAACGGGGAAGTAGTTACTGTTGTTGATAAAAAAGTTGACATACTCGGTGAAAAAAGGGTACTTAAAGATGGGAAATAAGTACAGAGTAGGGGACAGTAAATGAAAATCGGGATCAAATTAAACTCGGAAGATTTTTGGAAACAGAACATCTGAAAGCTTAGCGACAGAATTTCCGACCGCTCCATGAAGTTTAGTTAGTCGCACAATATATGCACAGATTTGGTAAACCTCATATACTATAGGTAATTTAAATTATTATTCAGTAGGGAAGTGGTGAAATTTAATTTCTAATTTCTAATATCTAATTTCTAAAATAAGAATGATTAGACCTTTTCTTTATATTATTTAAAAGACCTATACTTTCTATGCGATCCCGTACTCAATCTCGCAGTTTGCGTCTTACGAAAAAGTGTTTTTTTGAGTAATTGAGCAGACTAAGAGATATAGAACCCATTTCAAAACTCGCCTTTCAGGCACGTTTTGAGAGCTTACGCTAGGTTATATGAACAAGTTTTGAAACCAGTTCATAGTACAAGGTCAATAATCTATACCTTTTCGGTAACCTTGTACTCGATATACTTCCCCATCATAAGTCTTGTGTGAGCGTCGATGCCGGGAAGAGCCGAGAAGATAAATCCGGCAACAGGCATGAGGACGAATTCAAAAGGTGCAAGAATTGCCCGCCAAATCGGGAATTCTTTCGGTCTTGCCGGTTTATAAATCTTGTCCAGGATTAACATTACTCCTAAAAATACAAGTGAGATAGTCAGAACATAAGAGGATAATTTTGGAACCATGAAACCCAGCGTTGTTCTAGCAAATCGGGGATTTAAAAGACTGGGTAAGGTTAGTCCTATCGTGATTATGAAAAAGTGCACGGGCCATAAGAAATGGGCTTGGATTACGTATAAAAGTCTTAAGGTCTTATCTGTAAAATTAACACCGGGCGTTAGCAAGTAGTTTCTTATAATCCAGGGATCATCAGACACTCCCCACGCCCAGCGTTTTCTTTGCTGATACTGATTTTTTATTGTTTTCCAGAAAGAGGTTGACTCGGCAGAATCCGCGTAAATAGGCAGATATATAGGTTCGACTTCTACCTCCCCCTTCATTTTGTAATAAGCTTTGAAAAAAATTCCCCAGTCCTCGGGAATTTTATCAGGATCCCAGTAGTCAATTTCATCAAGAAGTTTTAGCGAAAGCGAGTAATTTGAAGTATTTATAAGTCTATCCTTTCTTGCAAGTTGGGAAAGATTCCATATTGAAGCCAAGATATTTGGAACCCTGGTTAGTGCTGGCAGCCTCCATATATTATTGTAAAAAAGTACTGCAGGTTGCCAGAAGTAGTTATACCGTTTCGGATTATCCAAAAATTTATACGTTAGCGCTGCAAAGTGATTAGGATGAAACACATGATCCGCATCGCAGCTAGTTACAGTCAAATAATTAATATCTAAAAGTTTATTATCAACAAGCTCTTTTTTAATCCAGATTGCAGCGGATCGTTCATTTGAAGACTTGCCGACAATCTCTCCAACCTTAAGCTCATGAAGCGTAACATAAAATTTACCGAAAGCGTTTCCATATTTTTTTACAAGTGCGGTGGATTTTTCCTCTCGATCATGTTCGGACTCTTTTTTCTCGGTAGCAAAAACAATAATTATTTGTTTTTTGGGAAGAGTTTGTTTGACCAAAGATTCAAATGTACGCTCAAGAACATATAAAGGTTCTTTGTATGTAGGGATAATGACGATGTGCAGTACTTTTTCCCAATCGGGAAATGCCTTCAAATCCGATGTCCAGTCATAAATCATCGAGGCTTGTACTCTTAGATGCGATATGGTTGCACTTACTGCTATTAAAGAAGATTGGTAGAACCAGTAGATGTTATATGCCAGTATAAAATAAGCAACTATATTAGGAATTACTAGGATTCCCCAGTATGGAAAAATGATTATATTCCAGGAAACAAATCCTGGGAGGATCTCTAAGAACCGATAAACACCCCTTTCGTGGCGTAAAATAAATTTTCTTAACATAATTTATTGTAGATGGTATTTAGTAGATAGTAGATAGGAAAGAAAAATTCATTTTATTCTAGGAAATAAGGGTTTTTCAGATTTAATTTTGGGACCCTTAAATTGTTTCTCAATTTTTTCTGCAGTTTGCGGAAGGAAGGGTCTTAAGTCTACGGCTATTTGTCTTATTTCTTTTATTAAACTTATCAAAATATTTAATTTTTTATCTGTGTTTTCCCAAAGTATTTCTGTATTAATTATTGAGTCGAGAGATTTTAATTTTTCCCATAATGATTCAAGTGCGGCTGCGGGTTTTAAATATAATAAGTCATCATTTATGAAATCATCAAAAGGTATATTCCCTACGACTGGAACTGTAACATTGTAATTTTCCGAAAGTTTCGCAATTCTTGCAACTAAATTCCCAAGGCCGTTTGCAAGATCTGAATTATAAACAGTCTTAATTTTTTCTAAAGTGATATCAACGTCATTTGTTGCCGGACCGTAGCGTAGAAAGTAATATCTGACGCCGTCAGCCCCGAATTCTTTAACCAACTCGGATGGGCGAATGACATTTCCTAGTGACTTACTTACTTTCTGCCCATTAAGACTTATAAAGTCGTGGACAAGAATCGTTTTTGGAATTTCATAACCGGCCGACTTTAACATGGCGGGCCAATATATAGCGTGGAATCTTTGATTATCTTTACCTAATACATGGACATCTGCTGGCCAGCATTTTTTTTCTACGCCGTAAGTCAGATAATTAATTAAAGCATCAAACCAAACATAAATTGTATGTTCGGGGTCATCAGGAACCAGTATCCCCCATGTAACTCCCTGTCTACTTACTGAGAAATCTTTCAGACCTGATTTTATAAAACTTAATATTTCCTTTCTTTTTTTATCGGGGATAACAAATTCTCTATTCTTTTCTATATATTCTTCTAAGAATTTCTGA
>CAYREZ010000077.1:0-5143 GCA_964423565.1 uncultured Gammaproteobacteria bacterium
TGATAAAAAAGAAATTGTGCAAAAAGCACATAGTTGTTTAGATCAAATGCCAATTATCTATTCCGAACCGTTGGCACTTTATTATTTGGATGAGAAATCGTATGAAGAAATTAGTGATATATTAAGAATACCCATCGGTACGGTGGGAACCAGAATTAATCGTGCCAAGATATTAATGAAACGCATATGTCAAAAAAACAAATAAATATCACTGACAACATCATGAATCAAATCCGTGAAGGTCGAGTAAAAATGCGACCGAAAGCATACTTTGTTTTCGGATCGCTCCTTGTATTGGGCGGATTGGTAGCTTCAGTTGTAACCTCTGTTTTTTTGGTCAGTTTAACCAGATTTGCCCTGCGAAGTCATGGTCCCATGGGTCAATACCGCTTTGAGCAACTACTTTCCAGTTTTCCCTGGTGGGTACCAATACTTGCGATCGTCGGACTGGTAATCGGGATATGGTTTCTACACCGATACGATTTTTCTTACAAAAGAAATTTTTGGGTAGTGATTATAGGATTCGTTGCGGCAATTCTGATTGCGGGATGGGTTATTGACATGATTGGATTGGATGAGGTTTGGTTACGCCAAGGCCCGATGAGGGGAATAATGAGACAGTACTTTGAAGAAAGAAATATCCAACCCGATACGGACTGGGGCGGATGGAGAAATAATCGACCATGATCTGCTGAAATATGGGGCATGAACTTACCAGTAGGCAAAACAAGAAAAAACCAATATTTAGAATTTCACTTCAGCTTCCACCCGCCGAACCCAAGAAAAGAGAGGATTATTGTTGAGAGAGATGTTTTAGGAAGGATTATTCGAGCGGAGCCTCCGTCAATAAATAGTAGAACGCAAACAGGTCAGAATTTGCTAATATTAAACTAGGGGTAAGTATAAAAATACAATATGAATGACACTAATGAGGAAGTTATAGTCGAACAAGTTGATGATTCTGCGAGTCCAGAATATATTTCGGACTATATAAGCGGAATAAAAGTTAAAGCTACGACTAAATGAGGTAGAAGCAGATGAAAGAGTTTTCGAAATATTAAGTAATTTTAATTTACTGAAATGATATGGATACAAAAAGAATTATCGAGGAAATAAAAGAAAAGTATCCAGGAAAGACAATTATTTGTGAACCAGAAGAAAACCCTAGAGAAATTATTTGCGAAATAGATCCCACGTCAGAACATCCTGGAAAAAGTGTTGCCCTGGCAGTAGTCGGAAAATCAAAACTTCATTTTCATAAAAATTCTACTGAGATTTATAAAGCTTTAAAAGGTAAGTTAATTGTAATAATAGGTGGTAAGAAACACATCTTAAAAGAAGGAGAAAAAATTACTATTAAACCCCATGAGATTCATAGCGCTGAAGGAAACGAAGCTTGGTTTTTAACGTATTCGAAACCAGGCTGGAGGTTTGATGACCATATTGTGGTTGATAAATAATTATGAAATTTGGACACGTTGCAATAAGAGTAAAAGATATTAATAAAATGCTTGATTTCTATTGCAAAGGTTTGGGGTTTCAAGAAGCTTTCCGTATTAATAATGACGATGGAAGTTTGAGAATTGTTTATCTTCATATATTCGAAGGGCAGTATTTGGAACTCTGTTTGGGTGGAGACGATAGACCTTCATTTGATGATAGTAAAAGCATAGGAGTAAGACATATAAGTTTTACAGTTGACGATCTAGTCAAATCTAAAAAAGAAATGGAGCAGAGAGGGGTAGTGTTTGATTCAGAAATTCTTGATACTCGTGATGGAAATATTAATGTTTGGCTTTTTGATCCCGAAGGGAATAAATTGGAAATAGTACAAACTTCACCTGACTCACCTCATTATAAATTTGAAAAATCACAAAAAGTATGAAAAACGATTACGATTTTATATCAACCACAAATATGCTCGTTGTAAAAGACGGGAGGGGGTTATTTATAAAAAGAAGCGAAAAACTTGAGAACTTTCAAGGGTGGTTAATGCTACCAGGCGGAAAACACGAGGTTGATGAGACTCCTCAACAAGCGGCAATTAGAGAAACATGGGAAGAAACAGGGATAAAAGTAATTGACCCGCAACTCAAAGTAGTTGCCACCCATAATCACTTCTACAGGAACAGAGTGTATTTGGTATTTATCTTTCAAGCAAATGAATTTTCAGGGGAACTTACGGAATCCGAAGAAGGAACGCCTCTTTGGCTTCCTTTGGACGATGTATTAAAAGACCCCAAATTATATCCAGATCTCAAACGTCATATCAGGTTAATTTTGGAAGCTGAAAGCGACCAAGTCTTATTTACTTACCACAAATTTAATAAAGATTTAGAAATTATTGAGGAGATTTAAAGTGGAAGTTAAATTATAGGTATGATTAATGTTTCATTTTATGAAAAGGAAACTTCAGGTAAGGGAGTAAGGGTCTTCGCGTCTGAATTTATCCCAAAAGGAACATTGATTTGGAAATTAACTCAAGCTAAGAAGTATACAAAGGAAGAATGGGAAAAACTTCCAGAAGATATAAAAAAGGTTTGCTACCCTGATGCAGAAGGCAATTTCATTTATTCTGAAGGAAAAGGTGAATCTTGGAACCATAGCTGTAATGCCAATACTTGGTGGACGGCAGATGATGAGCTTTCAGCAAGAAGAGATATTCCAAAAGATGAAGAAATTAGTTACGATTATGCAACAACTGATATTGATAAATCAAAAGGGAACAACGAAGAGTTTCCTTGGGAATGTAGGTGTGGTGCGAAGAACTGTAGAAAAAAACTTTACTGGAATGATATTTTGAGACCAGAGATTTATTGGTTGCATAAAGGACATTTACCCTCCTGGGTTCAAGATTTTGTAAGCAAAAACTCTTATATTCGAATTAATACAATTTTGATTCCTGAAGGAGGTATTCAGAAAAAACTGATCAAGATTGCGAGAAAAATAGTTAAAGGACAAAAGGAGATATTTTATATTGATAATAAAAACTTCTACACTCATATCACTTTATATTCTCCCGAATATCCAAAGGCTAATTTTGAAAAAGTAGCTAAAAAGGTAGAGGAAATTAGTAAAAAGACCAGCAAAATAATTTTGGATTCTGAAGGATTTAATACGGGATGGGGATATATCGGTTTGGGCTTCAAGAAAAGCGATCAAATAGATAATTTGCATAAACGGATTTTGAAAGAGCTTAATCCCTTAAGAGAGGGGAGGATTAGAGATAAGTATGAGAGTGAGATAAAAGAAAGTAAGTATCCCCCAATTGAAGTTGATTATATAAAAAAGTACGATTACCACAATGTGCTTGGAAGTTTTCATCCTCATCCGACTTTGGCCAGGTTTGAGACGGGAGAAATTGCACAAAGTATAAAGGGGGGTTTAGATCCCGAGTTATTATCTTCAGAGATAACTTTCCCTTATTTAGCAATATCCGAGATGGGTCCGAACGGAACCTGTACTAAGATTTTAAAAAAGTTTAAATTAAAAAAATGATTAAAAATTTCGATTTTTTGATAACATTTCAAAAGCTCCAGATGGGCGTTGAGTACGATGAATTAATCAAATTTCTGTATGCTATGTTAGCGTTTACAAAAAGCAATCCGTCTCCATTTCAAAATTACGCCTTGATAAACAAAGTTCCAAATAGTAAAGAACTTAAAATAATAGAAGACAAATTCAATTCTCTAAACAGAACCCCAGCTTTTTATTTTGAGAATAATGAAAAATTCCTTGCAGACTTAAAGGATAAAGTTGGTGATTCTTATCGAATCAAATGGGAAGACAGTTGGATGTTTTTCGATAACAGGGAAATAGATAAAAGTAGATTCGGACAAGTGGAGAAAGTATCATATGAAGTCGATTTAGAAATATTTTTATCTACGTTTGATGCCTGTTACCAGAAAAATGATCCACAAAATCCTTATGGCGAAGTAAAAGATTACATTATTAATTGTAGAAGAGCGTGGAATAAGTTTAAAGGAACAGACAGACTTCAATATTTCCTGGTATATGAGGATGAAAGACCCGTTGCGACATCAATCCTTAATAATTTTGAAGGTTTGGGGTATATTTCTGCTGTTGGATCTTTAAAAGAAGTAAGGGGTAAAGGGTACGGGAAACTGGCAACTCTGTATGCAGTTTTTCAATCTCAAAAACTGGGAAACAAAGAGCAAGTCTTGGCAACAGAAGAAAGAACTTACCCTAATGAGTTTTACAAAAGAATTGGGTTTGAGACTAGATTTACTGCGCTTGGTTATACCAAAATGTAACCGTAATCAGGGGAGTTGAGCACGATTATGATTAAATTTGTATATTTTGATGTCGGTGGGGTTGTAATTAAAGATTTTAGTGGGACTAATAAGTGGGTTGAGCTTCAGAGGGGCGTTGGTTTAAAACCAGGGCAGGATAAAGAATTTGTTAAATTTTTTGATAAATACGAACCTGAAGTGTGTTTGGGTAGGGACATTGAAACCCTGGCTCCTTTAATGAAGGAGGAATTTGGTCTTACTTTACCGAAAGATTATTCTTTTCTGAAGGATTTTGTCTACAGGTTTGAAAGAAATGAATCTATTTTGCCAGTAATAGAGAAAGCCAAAAGCAAATATAAAATCGGTCTTTTAACAAATATGTATACCAATATGCTAAATATGATCAAGGAACGGGACCTGCTTCCAAAAGTCGAGTGGGACGTAGTTATTGATTCAAGCATAGAAAAAGCAATAAAGCCAACTGAGGCGATTTTTAAGCTAGCTCAGGAACGAGCGGGTGTAAATACAGACGAAATCCTCTTTGTAGAAAATGGCAAAAAGCACGTAGAGGCTGCAATGAAATATGGCTGGCAAACATTCCTGTACGATCCAGTTAATCTTGAAGATTCAAACAGCAAACTTACAGTGATCCTGAATATATAACCTCATCTCTCCCTGTATCGGATCATCGGAACAAAGTTTGATATACTTCATTCAAATATAGTTTTGGCAAGAATTATGCAAAACACAAATCAATCACTGTTAAAACTAAGATCCATTGCCAGGTTTCTTCAAATTAGTGGAAAGTATTACTTTGTTAATTATAATCTAAAGCTTTTCTTTGATTTTATTACTAAGGACTCTGAGATTGGTTCGATTGTTCAAAAACT
>CAYREZ010000078.1:0-4987 GCA_964423565.1 uncultured Gammaproteobacteria bacterium
TTTCACTAAAGCAATTCTTAAAACCTCATCCAGGTTTTCGGCAAATACAAATTTAATATCTCCCTTTACATTTTCGGGGACGTCTTCCATATCTTTTTTGTTATCTTTGGGAAGAATAATTGTTTTTAGTCCGGCACGGTGACAAGCAATAACTTTTTCTTTTACTCCTCCGATTTCAAGAGCGCGACCTCTGAGTGTGACTTCGCCGGTCATTCCGACATCACGTTTCACAGGAATTTTTGTCAAAGCCGAAACTAATGCGGTTGCCATCGCAATGCCCGCGGACGGTCCGTCTTTCGGAACGGCACCTTCCGGGACATGGATATGGACATCCATGTTCTTACCGAAATTTTCCGTCAAACCCAATCGCTTCCAATTTGACCTCGCCCATGTAAATGCTGCTCTCGCCGATTCTTTCATTACGTCACCGAGCTGACCTGTCAACATTAATCCTCCTTTACCCGGCATCAAAGCAACTTCAATAAAAAGAATTTCTCCTCCGGCAGCAGTTACCGCAAGACCGGTAGAAAGCCCAACCTCGTCTTTCTTTTCTGCTATAATGGAGCTGAATTTTTGAGGTCCAAGAAAACTGTGAATGTCCTTGATTTTAATTGTTCTCGGATATTTTTTCCTTTTTGCTACAAGTGTTGCCACCTTTCGACATATTGACGCTAAGTTTCTTTCAAGATTTCTGACTCCCGCCTCTCGGGTGTATCTTTCTATAACTTCATATAATGCTTTATCATCAATTGAAATTTTATGCTCTTTCAATCCATGCAATCTGACTTGTTTCGGCCAAAGAAATTCTTTTGAAATATTTAATTTCTCATCCTGGGTATAGCCCGGAAACTTAATTACCTCCATCCTATCTCTTAGGGCATGCGGGATGTCTTCAAGAACGTTTCCGGTTGCAATAAACATTACTTCCGAAAGGTTAAAAGGCACTTCTAAATAATGATCTGAGAAATCTTTGTTCTGCTCGGGATCAAGCGCTTCTAAAAGTGCAGAACTGGGATCGCCGCGAAAATCGGTCCCGATTTTATCGATCTCATCAAGCATAAATACCGGGTTTTTCGTACCTGCATTTTTTATCCCCTGAATAATTCTTCCCGGGAGTGCTCCGACGTAGGTTCTTCTGTGTCCCCTAATCTCTGCCTCATCCCGAATACCTCCTAAAGACATTCTTACAAATTTTCTTCCCAATGCCCGTGCGATAGATTTGCCTATCGAAGTTTTTCCGACGCCGGGTGGACCGATAAAGCAAAGTATAGTGGGTTGAGATTCAAGTGGTGCGTTGTCCGATTTTACGTTATTTTTTCTTTTCTTACTCGAACTGCCATTTTTTAACTTCATTACCGCTATAAATTCAATAATTCTCTCCTTCGCCTTTTTAAGTGCATAATGATCCTCCTCTAATACTTTTATCGCGTGGTTTATAGAAACGTTATTTTTGGAAATTTTGCTCCAAGGCATTTCGCAAAGCCAATCAAGATAATTTCTGATATATCCTCCCTCGGGGTTATGGGGTGACATCTGGGTTAGACGTTTAAATTCCTTTTCCGCTTTCTGTTTCACCTCCAATGGCATTCCAGCTTCCTTTATTTTTTTCTTGTATTCAGAATATTCCTCGCTACTTAAATCTCCTTCATCAACTTCGCCAAGTTCTTCTTCAATGGTCTTTTTCTTCTCACGTAACATCGCTTTACGCATTTGATCCTCAAATCTTTTTTGTGTTTTGGTTGAAATAGTCTTTTCAATTTCGAGAACATTCACTTCATGGGAAAGATACTCGGTAACTTTTTCCAGCCTTTCTTTGACAGGTAAAGTTTCCAGCAGTTTTTGTTTTAAAGTAGTTTTAATATCTACTATTGATGCCACTTGGTCAGCGAGTTCCGAAGGGTCAACTTTTCCCGAAACAAGCTTCATCACTGTCATTATTTCTGCCTGTTTGCCCAGGTTAATAGACTTTTTAAAGAGATCCGAGAGTTTATTTGAAATTGCCTCAACTTCCGGGGGATAATTTTGTGACACCTCAATTTCCTCTACCTTTGCTACCAAAAATGGTTCAGATGAGACAAGTTCAGTAATATTTATTCTGGCTTGACCCTTAACGACCGCATGAGTTTCTCCTTCCGCAGACATCATCTGCGTAATAACTGCAATTGTACCAACCTTGTATAAATCCTCAAATTTTGGATCTTCTGTACGCGGATCTTTTTGGGTGAATATTCCAACTACCCTGTCTTCCTGGAAAGCAGAATTTACTGCATCAACGCTTTTCTTCCTGCCAAAAGAAAGAACTGCGTCTGTATGGGGAAATACAACCGAACCTCTGATAGCCACAATAGGGATTTGTCTGTATGCCTTTGTCTTTATGTTACTTTCATCCATAAATTAATAATATTTAGCAGTCTAAACTACATAGTGCTAAATGTCAAGCCCCCTCTCAACTCAATAATTTGAAAGGGTGAAGTTTTTTAATTATATAAGAAGCAGAAATGCCTATTAATGCCCCCCCTATTACATCAACAAAAAAATGGACATTTGAAGCAACCCTACCAAGACCAACCAGACAGGCTCCGGTAATGAAAAACAAACCCCATTTTTTATTATGGAGCCAAACACTGGTAGCTATCGCAAAAGCAACGGTCGAGTGAGCCGAGGGAAAAGAGGTTAGGCTCGTAGGCGTGGTTAAAGTCAGTGGAGGTAAATTATTGATCATAAATGGTCTGGGAAACGGAAGTAGACTTTTCAATCCAAGAGATATTACCCAGGAAACCATTGAAGCAAGTACCGCGTGAAGAACGACTTCCTTTTTAATTTTTCCGTCAACCAGCCATAATATAAAAAGTCCCAGAAACAAAAACCATATTAAAAAACTTGCCAAAAAAGTTACGAGATAGTTACTTTGTGATGAAAGAACTACAGGATTCATCTTGCTTAATGAAAAATTCTAAATTCCAAATTCCAAATCCTAAAAATATCAAGATTCAACAGAACAATGTTTAAGCTATTGAATTATTACTTTTGAATTTGTTTAGAATTTAATAATTAGAAATTAGAACATTACTAATCATGTATTACAATTCTCGTACCCAGATTTTCTGCCGAGGCGTATACAACACCTTTTCCTTCCGGAAGGGTCGGGGTCGTCCAAAAATATAGTTCCTTTGCGATATTCGTCGGTAAATTAACGCAACCATGGCTTCGGGGAGTACCGAAAGAATTATGCCAGTAGGTTCCATGAAGTCCATACCCGCGCCACCCGGGAACGGATTCATTTTCAAAAAACATGACATAGGGTACGTTAGGAAGATTATAATAATATTTGCCGCTCCCCCCTTCCATTCTGGTTGCCCGGAGTTTTATCCAAATTCTAAACTCGCCTTTAGGGGTTGGCCACCATGGAAGACCTGTTGATACCGGAGTTTCCAAAAATAAACTACCTCCTTCCCATGCTTTAAGTTTCTGTTCGGATAAGTCGACTTCAATCCAACGCTCCTCAGTGGACAGGCTTAAAACTTTAAATTCTCTCTCCTCAAATGCCAATTGGGGAATGGACAATTCTTTACCTTCAAAAATTGCGATATTGTCGGAGTAATTGAGAAGTCCAGACAAATCATTAACCTCACATCCAAGGTAAGATTGCTTGTCAAATTCCACCTTTTTTGTGCCGCTCTCTCTAATAATTGTAAATGCGGTAAGAATAATTAACGCACAACTAACTACAAATAATAGATTCTTCATACTATCTAGATTATATTAATCCGCTACTTTTTTCCAATGTAAATGACTATACTTAAATTTATATGGGTTTATATCATACGACCAAAAAAAGTTTTTACTATGCTTTTTCCGGAATCAAAACCGCATATAAAAACGAGCCGAATTTGTCTATCCATACAGTTCTTGCGATATCGGCTTTGACTCTGGGACTGATATTAAATATTACGGCAATCGAATGGCTAATTTTAGCCTTTACAATTTTCTATGTGATTACTCTTGAGCTTTTAAACACGGTCATCGAATCAGTTGTAAATCTGGTAAGTCCCGACATTCAACCTCAGGCGAAAATTGCAAAAGATGTATCTGCCGCATGTGTACTACTTGCCGCGATCACCGCGGTTATAGTAGGACTCGTAATATTTTTGCCGAGGATTTTACAGCTGCTTATCCTAAAACAGTAGTACTAATACTCCTAAAACAATACAATAAATCCCGAAAATACCAAATTTTTTTTCGGATAGGGTTTTAAATACCAGTCTGATTGAAAGAACGCCGCTAAGAAGCGCCGCTAAAAAACCAACGAAATAATAAAGCGGGTTAGGGATATTACTTAACCCGTGAGAGATGATTTGGATAATATTTGCTCCTAAAATAGCGGGAATGGATAGAAGGAAAGAAAATTCGGCCGCTTTTTTTCTGTCTATCCCCAATTTGACTCCTGTAAATATTGTCGTACCTGAACGGGAAATTCCGGGAATTATTGCTGTTGCTTGGCCAATCCCTATAAGCAAAGAGTTCTCATAAGTAATTTTATCCTTTGCGGTATTCGCTTTATCAATTAAAAAATTTAATATTCCGGTTATGATCAATTCTATCCCCACCATTTTATAATCTCCGAAGGTCGATTCCAATGATTTCTGAAACAATATACCAAACAGTCCTGCCGGAATCGTGCCAATTATGAGCAGGAGATAATACTGCCGACTGAGCGTTAATATCTTTTTGCGAAAAAAATAAACAACTGCAAATAGCGTACCGAGGTGTAACACTACGTCAAAAAGTACTCCCGGTTGAGAAAACCCGGGAATAAAATGCTGGGCAATTACGAGATGTCCTGAGGATGAAACGGGCAAAAACTCCGTTAGTCCTTGTATTAATCCTAAGATTATCGACCAAATCAGATCCATGTGTATTTAGTATTTAATATTATGAACTGGTTTCAAAACTTGTTCATATAACCTAGCGTAAGCTCTCAAAACGA
>CAYREZ010000079.1:0-4969 GCA_964423565.1 uncultured Gammaproteobacteria bacterium
CCCCAACTCCCGTAAAAGCCGACAGAACGCCTATATCGAAAAGAAACATTATTATCATTGGAGTTATTTCCCTAATCTTTATTGGCTTCGTTACAATAACTATACTTTTTTCTTCGTCGAAAGTTATATCTCCGATTCCCTAATATTAATATATACTAATATATCATAAGGTATATTAGTGGACACGGGCGGACTCGACAATTTTGTAATCAAAATTGGTTACTTTTCCGCTTACCACTCCCTGTCTTATATGCTGTGGACCGACTGGGAATTGAACCCAGAACTTACCCATGCGAAGGGTACGGTATACCGTTTACCTATCGGCCCGTAATTATCTAACGGGGCAGACCGAGTGTTCTACCAAGTGAACTACAGGTCCTCCTCGGAATAACAACTATTATACTAATAATACTTAGTTATTAAAAATCCCAAGTTATGAAGCATTCTTGAAAATATGAATTTAGTAATTAGAAATTTTAGCGGAGAACACCTAAGGGACTAAGATAGCTCCCGTTTTTTATAACTTCAAAATGCAAATGGATCCCCGTAGATCTTCCGGTAGAGCCCATTTTACCAATCGCCGCGCCTCTTTGAACAGTTTGGCCATTTACAACATATATTTGGGACAGATGCCCATACAGGGTTCTATAACCGTTGCCATGGTCAATTACGACTCTATTACCATATCCGTAGTTATCAGGCCATCCCGCAACTATCACCTTTCCGGAATCAGCTGCAACAATAGGAGGCATTGCGCGATTGGCTATATCAACTCCTTTATGGTACCAGGCAAAATTCTGGCTAATTTGGCCGCTTGCCGGCCAGACAAATTGTCCCGAGGCAACCACTGTTCCGGCATCAGGAGTAAGTTGGCGAATCCTGGGAGACACCTGTCTTTCAGCCGGTTTTACACCGTCGGGGACAATAATAACCTGGCCTATTGCTAACTCAAACGTTTCGTCATTTACAAATGAATTAAATGGAAAGTCTACTATTGCCTGCGGCGACGTGTCATATTTTTTTGCAATTGAATAGACGGTATCCCCTTTAACCACCTTATGAGAAATGCCTGTAACCGGTAATATCTGCAGGCTTTGACCTTCTTTAATTCTATCTTTCGGACCCAATCCGTTTTGCCAAAGTACAGTATCTACCGATACTCCGAATTTTTCGGCTATTGAACTAACCGTATCACCTTCATTAACGCTATATTCAATTATCTTGTCCCGAGCTTTTTCTGAAATAATTGTATTCATTTGTGAGTCGTCGATTGAGGTACTAAGGACCGAAGAAGGTGTTGCAATATCCCAGGGGTTTACAGAATTTCCCGGAAATTCATTTGCAATAACCGGTGCAATCATTACTCCAAGAGCTGCAAGTCCTGCCATTCCGGAATGCATGAAACGGCGTGCATACTTTCCCCTTTGACGATAAAGAGCGGTTGCAAAAATAGACTTACCTTCCTCTAGTTTGATAAAAGACAGGTGCAGATTTTTATAAAGATAAAAGGCAAGTTCTTTTGAAAAAAGTTTAAATTCTGCGGCAAGTTCTTTAACCTGACGGTACAGAACTCTCTTTTTATATTTTAATCTAAATTTGAAGCTAAATTTATTATTATCCTCGTCTTGCATGGGCATAAGCGGCAATCTATCCAATTCCGCCTAAAGAAGATAGCATATGAAACCTGCAGGGTCAAATAAATGGAGAGTATAAAAAAATTACCCAGAAAATTGGAAGGTTGATTTTTCGTATCAACTATTTTAAGTCTTAAAAAGTAACTGGTAATACATTAACTTGGCAAAGCTAGTTATTCCTTCTTTCATTGGTTATAGGAATCTTACTCACACTTTGTAATATCTGATCGTGACTTTCATCAAAATAGTATAAATCAGACCATGTTTCAACTTTGATTTTCCCCTCATTGCGACCGCGATTTACGTTCATTTGAAAAGCTAATGTAAAACTATTCCCATAAGAAATATTATAGTTGTCTATTAGATAGGTATTTGTGTCTTCATAGTAATTCTGCCCCCAACCAGTCTGATTGGATTTAAAATCTGAGACCATACTTACACCCTTTGGTAAAATAATTTTCATAAAAGGGTCTATAGCAATATTAACCCTCGGATTAGGCACTACGGTAATGGTAATATTTACAGTATTATTATCTTTGTCTCGTTTAGATTGGATAATTACTGAAGACTGCGGTTCAACCATGAATGGATTGAGAGATTGTTCTTCTTCAGGTTGTCGTGTTTTAGATATTTTAAGTAAATTGTCACTATTAAAATTAGTCCAGATTGAATAGTTTATTGTTCTTCTATCCTTATAATTTAGACTCCTGGAGATTGGTGAAAAATCCGATAACAAAAGGTCTCTATGAGAATAATTCGTCAAATTGGATATATCCTGAGGAACTCCCTCACTCAACATATCCCAGTCCATATTACCTGTCGGGTCATTAAACCTCAGTGGATTATTATATACATAAGCATATTTGTTAACACTGTTACTCACCTCGTCAGCTTGGGTGAATTTGGCTAATGTGGGATTGTAGTAGCGGGCATTGTAGTAATAAAGTCCCGTTTCATCTGTATCTGAAACTTGTCCTGTGTATCGTTTTTCTGTAACTCCAGTACCGCTCAAGGTACGGGTTGAACCATATGGATAATAAGTTTGTTTACTTATCACTTCGCCCTTCTCACTTGTTGATAGTACCGTACTTCCCAAATGATCCTGATGAAGAAAGTAAAGTGTTTCCGATGCGTTAACTTCCCTTCCCCCATATACTAAATACAATATACAAAATACTATTATAATTAGGCAGGATTTCATCTTCATTTACTGGTCAGATATTTTTTCCCAAGTCTCACGGCTTCCCTCTCAAAAAATTTCTTCACATCTTTCCAAGAAATAGACTCAATCATCTTAGGCATTTCTGATTCCTCTGCATCGACAAAATACGAAAGGCTCGTAATGATACTATACATATTATTGGCTAAAGCCTTATATTTTTTATCATAATATTTAAGACATTCTTCAAGAGTCGTTCCTTTCTTATCAAAAAAATATACGTCAATAAAATCCTTCTTTGTACCGCGATCCATGATTGCCGCTATTTTCATCGCCGAAATATCACCTGTTGCTGCTATATTAATCCCTTCGAACTTCGCGGGTTCAAAAAGAAGCGGATATTTATAATAAAAAAGACTAAATTTAACCGACATAAATCGACCCAATAGTGTATCTTCCGTTAGTGTATCGACATCAAAATCGCCCAGTTTCCTTAGAAGATCGGCAATTTTTTCTGATTCAAAGTGAGCGTTCGTAAAGAAATCAAAATCAACTGACACTCTGTGGCCGAAATGAAGAGCTAACGCAGAACCGCCCGCTAAATAGGTATTAACAGGCAATATTTTATTCCGACCTAATAGGGCCAATGCGTTTGTCGCATTTTTAGATAGGGTGTTTGTAAACATAAAATCTCTCGCTTAGGGATATTGAGGAAAAGCGACCAAAAATTTGCTATTTTGGGATTAAAATCACGAAGCCTTGCAAAAGTGTCTTTAACTTCTTTATCTGAATAGTTAGCTCCCACCCAACGAACGGCTTTTTCATCACCTTTATCAAGAAGTCTCTGAATGACAAATTGATATCTAACCGGGGTATCTATCTTCTCAAAATCCACATCCCAAAAAAATTTCTTAAATGATTTGGGTAATTTCTTTATTCTTGACTGCACACTGTTATTTTAGCATTCAATACCAACTATAACCAGTAATATTTGAGTGAACTGCTTCTCAATTATCTGAAGGGTGTGAATCCCTGCCTGCCGTCAGCAGGGGTACGTTATACCTTAAATTAAGTACCCGAATATGTTTAAGCTGTATTCTAGCTTGAATAAACAATGAAATCACACTGCGGCATATTAAAATTATAAAATATAGATTTATTCCCTGCCAATATATTTTTTCCAAATTAAAATTGGACTAATACTTTGGTTTTGCTGATTAATTAACCATTCATATTTTTGTTGATTAAATAGTCTCATGGCTTCGGTAAGATAGGGTTGCATTTTCATATTTTCAAATACAAACTTCTCACTATTTATAAGATATTGTGCTTGGGCTGATTCATCCATAAAATAATGGCTGTATATTTGGGTACGGCCATACAATGTGTGTAGATATTCGTGTTGTAAATATTCAGTCATATCACGATAATTCCCTGTATGTGCAATTCTTATTCCAACTCCAGGTCTATATACCCCTCCTTCATTTTTCCTTAATCCTTGTCCAAAATCTAAAATTGCTTCTTCACCAAAAGTATTTAAATCTTTATTGACAGAGGAAAGAGACCCAACAAATTGCTCTCTCCAATATTCAGACGTACCGTCATCAACTACATTTGTTGATAAAATATCATCCGCTTTCGTAGATACATTAGGTCCTGAGAGTTGTGCTTCAAGTGCACAGGAAGACCCACCGCCCATTGCTGCACACAATGTCACATCAAGTGCTTCAGCGGCTTGTGGTCCTGCGACATATATTACACCGAAATAGGCAGCAAGCTGAGGAGCCACGGTTAACACGGTTTGTGCAACCATATCGGTAAATCCTTCGGGGTCATTAATCCAAGCAGAAGTAGCACGGTTAACGAAATCTTTTACTTTTCTAAAATCACTGGTAAACGCTTCTTTCCAACAATTGGGGTCCCATGGTACACATGCGCTATTTCCACTCGGATCGACTAAAGAAGTAGGATTGTTTCCCACATAGGCATATCTGTTTTGAGTCTGATTAATACTATCTGCTTGGGTAAATTTGGCGATTTGGGGATTGTAATAACGAGCGTTGTAATAGTAAAGACCGGTTTGATCTTGGTCTGATACCTGTCCTGTGTATTGCCTTTCAGGTTGTGAGTTGTCGGCTGTAAGTTGTGAGTAAGACCTGGTTGTACCGTATGGATA
>CAYREZ010000080.1:0-3724 GCA_964423565.1 uncultured Gammaproteobacteria bacterium
AATCATATCTTTTTGAATTTGTTATTTTGAGCATTATTACTTACTTAGGATTTAGAGCTTAGAAATTAGAAATTCCAAGTTATTATTACTCGCACTTACTTATTCTGAAACTCTCCCCAGCCTCCTCGGGGTTGACAAAGCGGGGGGTGGAGATGATGATATTGAGTTTGCAGAAGTCGCCAACGAAACCGAGTTCTTTAAGAAATTCTTCCTCTGCTTTAATTCTAATCGCTTCGAACGGAGAACTTGTTATGGAAAGAATAAACTGTGAAGTCAGTGGAAAGAAATCAAAACTGTATTCTTCGGTTGCTTTTATCTCGACGTCATTGTTTTTATTAATTATTTTCCCGGTTTTATAGAAATTCTTCATTTTGATCCCTGAAATTTCAATTGTTTCTCCTTCTGGGATTTTAAATTCACCCACAGTAGGTATTGCGGTTGGAGTGAGTTTTTCTTGTTGATTAAGTTTTTTCGGATGCTTAAGGAGCGCAGCCACCAGAACTACGGCAAAAGACAAAATAATAAGTGATTTTATAGAAAACTTCTTTTTCGGTTTTGGTTTTACTGTCATAACCATAATATTTACGGGCAATCCTGAATTCCACATTTAAGAGCGGCGTATTTCCAATCGCACCAGTAGGTTCCACCGTTACTTAAGTGAGGACCCCAAGCAACAGAAATATTGTAATCCGGATCCGAGAATTTCTGAACACAGGCTTCTAAGATTGCATTATCTTTTATTATGCAAAAAGGAGGAAGAACGCGGTTAATATCTGTAACAAAAGCTCCGGGACAGCGCCAAGTACTGTCGACTAAACCAATTATATTGCCGCTTCCGTCATACTGTGGAATCGGAACAAGGTTTACCTGGAAAAGCCCAACGCTGTAGTCGTAAGATCGACCCGTAAGACAACCGTTATTTAAAGCAAGCGGATTACCTCCGGATTCGATTGCGCATATTTGGCTGGCAATCGATGCTTTATCTCCGAATGTTTTTTGCAGGTATGCGACACTGCAGTATTGGGAATTCGACTCAGCACAATTACCTCCTCCGGGGATTGGTGTTGGAGATAAAACCGGCTCGGTTCCTTTTGGACAGTTTGCGCCGTAGCCACGCGGTCTAAGTAGGGTCTGGATGCATTGCAGAAAGTATTGATGAACGCCTCCAATATACGGAAAATACATTTCGGCTTCGGACCCCGGACGTCCTGCTTCGGGATTGCCGGCAACTATGGTTGAACCGTCTAAAGATTTATATTCAACCGGTGAAACTCCGAATATTTTATTTAGATAGGCAATAGGAGATCCCGAGTCAGGGTCAATTTTGGGAACAAAGCGTTTAAATACTCCCGACGGACCAGCAACGAGCCTTTTCCAGATCTTTTCGGCAAGAGGGGTTTTTACGATTGTGTTTATAGTTACGTAAGGATTAACTGTGCAGACCTGCTCAATAGGCCACGGGTCGTCAACAGGTTGGTCGCAGCTTGAAGCACAAATATAGCCTACCGGACATTGATATGGATCTCTCACACCTGTACAATTAACACCTTCCGCCGCTACAACCGGGTAGCGAACGACAGCCATTTGCGCACCAGTCGCCTTCTACGCTGCCATAGATGTCATCAAAGCAGTCCACTCTTCCATAATAATCATCACAAACTTGACCCGACGTGTTTTGGCATTCCCCTCCAATGTAATTGCACAGCCTTCCTCCGCCGGGCTTGAGGAAGGTACAATAAAAATTCACGGTATAATTAAGGTCAGCCGTCATTTCTCCGGCAAAAAGGCTATCACCCGGATTATGGCGGACATCAGCGATAAAGCAGTTTCTACTAGGATCAAGAACTTGATTGCATCCGCCGGAGCATATGCCGAAATGATTTGAAACAGTCCTTTCGCGGCCGTCAGAGGGTCTATTGACTACACCCAGATCGCTAAAGACCAAGGTGGTTGATCCACCACCGTCCATATTAATTGCCTGTCTGGAATTGCAGTTAACGTGCATGTGCGCAAGTTCTATAAGAGGAACCCCCACGCTATAACCCGGCTGTCTCCCGTCTACGACAATAATGATCAATTTGTCGTTTCCGGTTTTTCCTACAGAAGTTCTTCCTGCGAGAGCGCTACAGTATTCGGCTTTGGCACAGGTAAATAGTTTATCGTTAACGCTGCCACCTGTTACAAGCGTGGTAGACCCCGATATAGCATCCCATAAAGCACCGGGACCCTTGTTAAAGAAAGTTATTATATTGTCCTCCGAGGCGAAAAATGAAGGTTCGGGAGACCTGTCCGAATAGACGTCACCCGCCGCGGCAGCAAGTCCTAAAGGATTGGTTAAACCCAAATGCAGGTCGCCGTTAATTGCAACGTCTGCCGCAAAACTTCCCAGAAAAGTGGAGGTTGTAGTGCCCAAATTAGTTCTTGGAGTAACCACGAAATCGATATCAGGATTTGTCAGATCTACCTTAACCACAAAGAAAGCTAATGTTCGTGGCGAACTTGCTGTAAATTTTTTATATTCGATTCCGTTTGCGACCGTTTCAAAACCGGCATTACAATTAAAAGACGGACCTTGTTGCGCTTTTATGTTTTTCGGAAACACCACAAAGAACATCAAGACCGAAAAAATAAAGGTGATAGGTCTTATGAGGCTGATGTGTCTTATTTCTCGAATTTTTAACATATTATTCTTTTTCTGCATCTTTGGGAACCAAAAGATCTTGCAAAATATCAGCCAACTCATAAACTTCCTGCATATGCGAAAAGAAAAGATCAGCAGGTTTATTATTAAGAAGTATGACACCTGTCAAATATAAATCAGGCGAAATATATTGGATAGGCGACGTTTGCATCTCAACCTCGCCCATTCTATCCTCGGTAGAGGAGAAAGGAGTATATGAAAGAAGTCCCGTAGCCGCTCTAATTACCGGATTCCTCATCTGGGTCATCCTGTAAGGAGTAACTAAGGTGCGCGTTGGATAACATTCTGTTTTCTGATTTAAAAAATTTACACAACCAATATTCTGATCGTGTCTGATATTCGCGGGAGGAATAACAAACCTTGATCTGAAAGCATCCCTAATTTCATCAAACCGAATATCTTCCTGCGAATCGAAAGACAGTAGTTTTTTCAAAGGTCCGGAGTAATTTACAATCCTTGATACGCCGTTTTCGGCAGACAAATCGGGGGGGTTGTACTCGGCTCTGCCTATTATACCGTTTAAGTACCAGCTTGCGTACTCGTTAACTTTTGCCGGATCATCAATGTATTTCGGCATCACCTCGTCGAATTGTTCTTGGGAATTAACCACAAGCTCGGTATTACCCATGATGGGTAGATATGCGCGGGAAAGATCGATAGCGATTTTCTTCTCCCTCGGGAATGAGAAAAAGCAGGTTTCAGTTCCGTCATTATTTTCTGTGCAGTTAGGAAACTCTATGCGATTGCCCTCAAAATAATATATCTCCCCGATCAATCGAAAGTAAATATCGGCTCCATATGGAATGAACCGTTTGAGAACACTTAGCTCGTCGTAAACCAAAAGATCATTTCCACAGGAAAGTGCAAGATCTCTTTTTGCACGGTTA
This sequence comes from uncultured Gammaproteobacteria bacterium, assembly GCA_964423565.1. Lineage (GTDB taxonomy): Bacteria > Patescibacteriota > Microgenomatia > UBA8517 > UBA8517 > CAYREZ01. The sequence continues at coordinate 3,589 of CAYREZ010000080.1, forward strand.
CAAGGGCTTGCCTGATAAGGTCTTAGGGAGTGGAATTCGGGATTTCTGACAGCGTAACACGGTACATACGGAGGAGGAAAGGGTTGCCTGATTGTCGGGGTAGGAATAGGGGTTGAAGAGGGGACGGTAGTAACAT
>CAYREZ010000080.1:3734-4930 GCA_964423565.1 uncultured Gammaproteobacteria bacterium
TAGGATCGCGCTCGACGCAGCGTTCGTATTTCTTGCACGCCATTTCCGGATTTGTACATTCTCCATCCTGGCAGCGTGGGTATAGCCCATCAGAACATCCCGGCGCAGCCGATACATTGTCGACCAGAAAGAACATTAAAATAAAGGTAAATACCGCCGCCAATATTAGTCGAGGTAGCCTGTTCATTAAGAAAAGTTTAGCACAAATCTGTGGCAAAGATTAACACTTAGAATTAGGGTCTGAAAATTGCGAAGTTGGTAAGATCTGCTCCCGTTATCGATTCTACTATTTTTATAATTAAGTAAGCTGAGGCAATTAAAACGAGTCCGCCGACGGCATAGGTAAGTGTATTTCTGGCAGACTCCGCCGCTTTGGGATCACCCCCCGAAGAAATATATTTGAAGCCCCCTAGAATAAGCATTAAGAAAAGAGCGATACCGGCAAATCCGAGAATTATATCCACGGTCCTTGCAAAAATTACCTCAAGGTCTCTAATTTGCGCAGGAGTTACGCCTGTTGGGTCGGAAAAAGTCTGAGCTTTTACCATAACTTTCAGTCTAAATTAAAAAGACTAATTTAGCAATGAAAACTTTCCAAACACAGAGCCTTACGGTATCTTGAGCAATACGCCTTCGGCGAGTATACATTGCTTAGCTCATTCATCCCCCGAGTGCTTAAGACTCGGGATATTCTGAGATTCGCAATAAAAAAACCCCTTTCGGGGTTTTATATCCGTATATTGTTTTTATTAACCGCCGTTTGCAGTCGGAATATTTAGCTGTAGTATGTCGATTCCGAAGAATGCATTTACAAGTGTTATTATTGCCCAAGCTGCGAAGACAATTACTAATCCGATTAAAGCCGCAGTTATAGTACTCCTTGCACTTTCTGCCTGGCCTTTGTCTCCACCTGATGTTATATATTTGACTCCTCCCCAGATGAGCATAAAGAAGAAAATCAAAGCTGCAACGATTAAAACCAGAACGATAAGAGCAGATACTAGTCCGGCGATGGTAATATTTCCGAGGTTTCCGAATTGTCCTCCTGGTTTTAAGTTAAGATTTGTTTGGGCAAGTAATGTGTAAATCATGTTGATAATAATATTATTAATTTGAATGCATAATCTTGTCAATAGGCAATTTATTCTAGAACCTGCGAATACCTCGCTGCTTGCAGCGCAGGATGAAGCAGATTC
>CAYREZ010000081.1:0-4681 GCA_964423565.1 uncultured Gammaproteobacteria bacterium
TATTAATAAAACTTTCATCAAACATCTTCTCCCTCGCGAGATCTCGCGAGAGTTTCACGGTGTCTACAGATTGTATTTCCCAATATGGATTTTCATTAGTAGCGTTTAGCTTACACGGGTTAACTAAACTAAATACCGCGAGTAAAAATAATAATATTAACGAAATTATTTTCGAAATTCTAACTCGGCTATTTTTTGCCATCTTTATAAAGTGTAAAATATTATTCATATTACAAACATTTAGAATTTCGGATTTCATCCTTTTGATCTGTCATCAAATTCATTTCAGCTTTCCTAAAATTGGTTCAGTAATTACTGCACTTCTAAATTCGGGTTTAAGTTCATATATATCTGCAAATGGGTAATGGCCAACAAGATTATATTGTTTAAATCCGGGGGCATCCGCAATCTCCCGAAATGTCCAGTCACTCATATCGTTAGTGCGAAGTATTATCCACGTAGCCCAATTCTGGGGATTTTCAGTTGCCAGCTCCCAATATTTACCTGTTCCCTCATGAATAAATCGACTCATGGGAAGACCAGAAGAGAAAATAATTGCATCATGAGATGCTGCAGAAATTAGAATAAATCCATCTCTATTAGTGGCATTTTTCTTAATCCAGCTGCTAACTTCGGATACATTTTTACCACTGGCGCCAACTAATGCATCATCAATAGTAGCCGCGTCCTTGCCAATAAAAGCAAAAATAGTAATTAAGCTGAAAACTCCGACAAAAACCCAACGCAGGTCCTTAACTTTATCAACTAAATAACCGATAAAAACTGCCATTCCCGTTACTAGCATCATTCCATAGCGAACATTAAACCAAGTATCCTTAAATAACCCATAAACAAATAAAACTGAGTGCCCTAGATAAAGCGCAATAATGTTAAAAAAGAATGGGGAAATCAGAGCCAAACTTGCAATTTTTATGTTCTTGTCAATTTTCTTATCTACTAAAAAAACGCTAAAACCTAGAATTGCCATAAAAGTAATAAATGAATAAGTGTTATATAGTGTTGCATAAAAGTAAGCCAAAAAGGAATAATAAATATTACCCTTGGTAAAAAGCTCACCTGCTGATAAAATTCCCTTTTGTTGTTCATGTGCTGAGAAAGGTCCGAAAGCAAAATACAATGGGTCTTTAAAAATAAGTAGATTCCACAAAAACCATAAAATTACGCCGTAACCGGCAAGTGTCCCGAATAAAATCAGCTTCCCCTCGGTTTCAACTTTACCCCTTTTTCTAAAAATACCCATTCCCAGAGTGGCGAAAATAAATACCAACAAAAACCAGCCATCATATCTTATTAGCGTAGATACCATTACCCATAATGCGGTCTTTATCATATCAAGCAAGTTATTGTCTTTATACCAAAGCATCAAGTGATAAGATGCTGCCGTCATTGCAGCCAGTAAGGGAAGTTCTGTCATGGCAGTTGCACTTAAATATAAGACGTTCAAATTAAGTGTAAAAATACTGCATGCGAATAGCCGGCCGAACATACCTACCCCAAGCGACTTGAGATATTTGTAAATTAGTACTCCACAGTAAACAAACGAGACCATCGAAACGACAGCTCCCGAAAGTCCGGTATGCCACATAAAGTCATTCCAAACGGTTAGCGCGTTAAGAAGGTGAGGTAGTGGAAGCCAGACCGACCCAATCTGTGCCAATCCGGGTTTTAGGCCTTCGACAACACGTCTTGAAATGTCCAAATGCGAACGGGCGTCATTATAAGCAAGTCCCTGTCCGTTGTTATAGTAATAATAAAACGAGGCGATAGAGATTAGAAAAAGTAGTAACGCAATGATTCTTTCACCCCTTCTATCGAGTAATACCTTGCACTTTTCCATAAATGTAAAGGGGAGTTCGAAAGAAATTGTTAAACTGTCTCTTGCTATTTTCATTGAAATAGGTTGTCCAGCGAATTATAATTTCCGCTCACTGCTTGATAATTGTGACTTTGGCGACTTTTTGTAAAATTATCAATTTTTTCTTTATCAATTAAATTTATATATACAATCGCCAAAAACATAATAAATACTATTGAAAAATTAACTATCAAATAATAGTTCAATACAGAAAACTTATCTGAGAGAAAACTATTATAGATAAAAGATTTGGATTCATTATTTCTTATTAAATCAATGTTTCTTTCAATTGTGTATTTCTCTTCTTTCCCTGTTTGAATAGATAACGATGCCGCTTCTATCTTTGGGGGGTTGCTGTACGAAGTAAGCACTCCCAAACTATTGATCGAAGCAGAATAACCAATAATTAATACCGCAATAACAAATAGAAATTCGTTTTTAAATTTCGGTAAAATCATCGCCACAAGGATTGATAGTAAAGCATATGAGGGTATTAAATAGCGCGACCCAAATGCCCAACCTCCCCATGGGTCACCCCACATAGAATAAAGTATTAAGTTTGTTAATATTAACGCTACAATCAATGCGGATATTTTGGGTTTTCTCCTTCTTAATTCAACTATTCCCCAGATTCCGAAAAGTGCAGAAGGTGCATAAAAGATGACGCCTCTGTCAGGACTTATTAAATGGGTATACAGTCCTTTAATTGTATTTCTTGTCTTGAAAAAATTGAGAGCATATTTTTCCTGAGTAAGTTCAATGCCATTCTTTTTTTGTCCGGGAAATACCGGACTTCCATCCATTTTTATTTCAGTTACACTCGCAACAGTTCCTGCAAATTGTAAATAATTACCATAAGCTTGTTTATTATATAAAAGTAACAGGATTAAGACAGGCATACAGGCGGCTGCTCCAATAATCTTTGCAGATAAAATATTTATCTGAAGGCTGCGATCAATATTTCTTATCTTGATAATATTTATTAATGAGTAAATCAAGATAGGCAACATCATAAGCGCATTCGGATAATCAACCAAAATTCCGATGCAATAAAGCACCGATATTATCGCAATCCCCAAAGCCCCTTTATGGGTCATCAGAATATATATTGATAAAAGAATTAACAAAACGCTTATATGGTGTTGATATAGTGTTGAAGCATAAGAGAAGGCAGGTGTGGTAAATAAAAATACCATGCCGGCAACAGATGCTGAAACCCAAGATGCTCCTAATTTAAAAGCAATATTTCTGATTAAAATAACATTAAATAGTGCAAAAAAACTTGCTGTTAAATAAGTACCCAACTGGTTTAATCCAAAAAACTTGCCAATAACGTATCCGGGAACAGCGATTAATGAAACTCCTGGAGCAAACAACGAAACGTACTTTCCGTTTTTATAACCTAAATCAGGTAAAATAAACCTTGCCACTGGAATTGAAAACTGGTACGACCTGTCTTCTACAAGGGTAAAAGTCAAGGCAAATCTACCCCTTTCTGGGGATAGCTCGAAAGGTCCTTTTCCTCTCCACATTCCGGTATTGATATTATCTTTTGTTACATTTCCGGGTATACCCCGAACTGTTAGAAGTAGAATTAAGGCGATGAAAACTATATACGAGATATTGAATATTTTATTTATCATAGTTTAATGGTCTGAATAGAAATTCAGAATCTTTTGAATTTAGTGTCTTCAAAATAATTATTCTTAATCTTCTTATATAATTTATTAATCTCCACCATATTATCGGAATTAAATGCTTAGATAGATATAAATCGTATTGAGCTACATATTTTGACGTAAACTCATGCTTAAAGTTTGTATCCCCTCTCCCAAAATTAAAAATTTTGATACCTAGATTTTTATAAAAGGGGAGCATATAAAAGAGGAGCACTTTTCCCGGCATAATCCATTTATATTCCGAAAGAAATGCGGTATGCAGCGCTATATAGTCATGTTTTGACAAAATTCCTAAACTATAAACAAACGATTCTCGTTTATAATAAATCAGATCTGCGACAATAATTCCTGGGTTTTGTTTTACCAAACTTTTGAAATATGACCTATTGATCTCCTTTGAGAATATTTCTTTTCCCGACAGTTTTTTGGTACTTTTTTGCTCGATTTCAAAAATCAAATTTAATATGACATTATCAATTATCTGAATGTGCTCGTGCTTTAGATATTTATTGTTTTTAGTTATCCTATTTTTGATCTTATTGAAGTTCTTTTTACTTAATGCTTCGAAAGGATTTTTTTCCAGATCAATATAGAGACTATGCGAAATAGTTGCTGCAAGAGAATTTCTATAATAATTTAGCATATCTTTAGAGACAATGAATTCTGTCTCAGATAGGAAGAAATTATCAGATATTAATATTGCATCAATCATTTCTTTTATTATTTTCGGACTGTTGTCTTTAATAAGCATCATAGATTTCTCCATAAATTTTCCTCCGGGTAGCGAATAGGAATTTATTCCATATCTCTTTCTTTTTAACAGTGGTAAAACACCAATAAGTGATTTTTTTTGCCAGTAAGTTACGACTATGTAATCATTAATTCCGTAAACATTTAGGCAAGTTTTGAAAAAACCCAAGGAATTAAAAAAGTGGGCATGGTCAGACTTATTCCAAAGATCGATCCATGAAGTTTCAAGATCGCTTGTTAACTCTAAATATAGTTTTATATTTTTATTATTCATGTTATTTCCAAACCCAATAGGGTTTTTTTGAAAAGTTTAATACTATTAGCAAACTGCGTGAGAAGTAGAAATAAATCGTCTTTATATCGTAAAATTTTAGTA
>CAYREZ010000082.1:0-4565 GCA_964423565.1 uncultured Gammaproteobacteria bacterium
GCAATGCTTCGGCCCGTAGTGTGCGGTCGCAAAATGAATGGAAGGTGCTGATCCACATCTGCGTGTAACCATAAGGAAGTGCAATATCTACCCTTTCCTGCATTTCCTGGGCAGCTTTCTCGGTAAATGTTAATGCTAAAATTTCAGAAGGTTTTGCCAAGTTCTTGGATATCAAATATTTTATTCTCTCGGTTATAACGGTTGTTTTACCCGTTCCTGCCCCGGCAATTATCAGAAGCGGTCCCCCACTGTGTCTCACCGCTTCTAATTGTTCTTTATTTAACTTTTTATCTGAAGCTATCCGATCCACTCGGCAATTTTATCACGTATTGAATTACTTTTTACAAATACCATGTTTATTTCTCCAATTCCTTAGTACTCTCTTTTACATCGGGACTTAAATTTTGAGTCGAAGTGATCTTTTGTCCCAGCTGGGTAAAGGAGGAGAAAACAGAACTCATCATATTGTAAGCGTTTGTTAAATGTTTTTGCAATACACCTAAATTTTCCCCAACCCTGCCGTAATCCTTCTGGATTGCGCGAAGAGCAGACAAAATTTCCCGCGCTTGGGTTTCAATTTTCTGTCCTTCAAAGCTCATTAAAATTGCCTTCATATATGCATAAAAAGTAGTAGGGGACACCGGAAGTACCCTCTTTTCCCCTGCATAATCAAAAAGATCTTGATTATTAACAATCTCATAATAAACCGCCTCGCTCGGAACATACATTAGCGCATAATCAATTGTTCCCTCCTCGGTCAAAATATATTTTCTTGAAATGTCATCGATGTGTTTTCTGACATCCCTTTCAAAATCTTTTTGTGCTTGTTTTTTCTCTGTTTCTATCTCTGTCTGAATCTTGCGAAAATTTTCCATCGGAAATTTTGAGTCGACCGGAATTATCCCTGCAGAGGTTTTTATTGCAGCATCAACTTTCTCCCCGGATTTAAAAGTATATTGAAGATGAAAAGATTGTTTCGGAAGCATCTGGCTAAGCAGTTCTTTTAAAACCTGCTCCCCTATATTACCCCGTAATTTTGGGCTGTTTAAAAATTCCTGAAGTTCTTTCATACCGCGCCCGATTTCACTCATCTCACCAAGATTTTTTTGTACCTCGCCGATTACTTTTGCAGCATTATCAAGCCTCTCGTTAAATGATTTACCCTGCTCATTAAGTCTTACGTTAGTGGTTTTCAAATACTCAAGTAACTCATTAGACGGCTTTTGCCTTTTATCAATTAAATACCCCAAAATAACAAAACCTAAAATTATTACTGTAATGATAATAAGTAATGGATCCATGCTTATATCATGCGAATTATGAAAATAATACCAATGATACTAATATTATGTCTTAGTAAAAAGGTTATGGTTAGGAAGTCGGTATGGTGATTAGTTTACGTATAACGTAACCCAAACGGGCATCTTTTCCCTAACCATTTAACCAACATTCGCATCGGCTTAATTTTACCATTCTTATAAGCTAAAATGAATTATGCCCAAAAGAAGGAAGCGGTTAAATATCCGTCGTCGTGTAAAGCTAAAAAAGATTAATACTAAACTTCTTAGTCGTAAAAAAGAAATCAAGTTTAGAAAAAATTTCTTCCTTATCTTTATTCTGAATCTAATATCGGTAACTACTCTTATTTATATTATTCTGTTTGTTGAACCGGAGTCATTCATGGCAATACCTATGTTTTTCTTGTTAGTATTTATCTTTTTATATTTTACCTTTTTAATCGTATTCACTCATCCAAGAAAAAGCCTGATTTTTGCATGTAGCGTGACACTTTTTATTTTTCTACGGTATATCGGCGTTGGCAATTTATTAAACTTTACTATCATCTCCGGACTTACTTTTGTTTTTATCACCTATATATCAGGAAAGTAATTATTGACAGCTTAATTCATCTTGTTATACTGACTATACTTTAATTCAATTCATTACTTTAATCTATTAAACTTCCTGCCTTTCATTTAGAATGCGAACATCGGAAAAAAAACTAAATCCTTCATTAAAAAGTCAAATACTTAAAACTTTTGCTCAGGCAATATCCGATCTTAAAGATGCTTCGGAGGCTGATAAGTTCTTACATGACTTTTTTACCGAAAGCGAATATGAAGCATATTCAAAAAGAATTGCAATTGCTTATTGGCTAAAAAAGGGAAGAAGCTATGCTAATATTAAAGATAATCTGAAAGTATCAAGCGCGACAATTGCGTCCGTCCAAGAGGATTTGAAAAAACCGGGAATAAAACTAATTCTACAAAAGATCGAAGCGGAAGAATGGGCAAATCAGTGGACAGAAAAGATTAAAAAGTTCATTAAATAAATCAAATTATGTCACCATCATCAATTGATTTGGAACAACAAATAGGAAGACCGCTTAAGCGTTACGATATTTTGGTATCCCATGAAGGAGATACTTATGTGGTAACTAAACCCATTATTGGACCCGGTAAAGGAAAAACAAAATTTGGTACAAGCTTTGAAGTAGAATGCATCTCTCTAAAAAAGATAACACCATATGGAACCACAGCGACAGAAGATGCTTTCCCAAGAATTGTAAACGTTTGGTCTGATATTGTACCAAGAGGAGACAGGCAAGACATTGGACTTATTCGAAGGGTTTATTATCATCTAAAAGACAAACCTCCTCAGGTAAAGCCTTCACCCTAAATATTCCAAGTCAAATCTATCAATCCTGTTATAATTTGCACCTGTAATTGCTTATTTTTAAAACAAAGACTAAAATTAAAAACAAAAATTATATAATATGAGAGCAGAAAACTTAGTGAATCGGTTCCCTCCATGGTCAGTTGCAACTCAAAATAACTTCCATAATTTTATTTATGCATTTGGGGATTCCAGATTTCCCACAATTCCTCTAATTGGGAGAGTTGAAAAACCGGGTATTATAAATGTTTTTGGAAAGTTGTTCAAGCCCGACCAATTCGATCCGAATTTGAAACCAGGAGATAGAGTTATTTTCTATAAAAGATAAAAAAGTTTTTAAACAAACCACGATACAAACTCCCGATTATACCCGTATTACACAAATAATTCGAATTCTATATAAATGACTTCAACTCGAAATATTAGCATTCATTAGTATCATTCGTATCAATTCGTATATTAGTATCATATTAAGACGCTTGATAAAAAGCTAAAATATCCGATATAATACCAATAATGAAAACTGGTTTGAATAAACGAACAAGCATGATGATGGAAATGCAATTCTCCTAAGCGGAGGTTTTATTTCCAATGTGAGAAATTTTTACCTCCGAAAGGAGGTTTTTTATGTTCCTTAATTTCTATATAAATAGCACATAACCCTCCGGAAAATCTTGGCACGAGGCGTGTTCGAATAGAACAGAAAAGCCGAGTGAAAAGATCAGGAGGGTGTTGGAAGAATTATGTTTACAACAATAATTACAGACTGCAAGGGAGAAAACGAGGCAGGTAGACAAGTCGCTCGTTTTAATTCTTATGGACTGGGACCGACTGATCTAGTGGGAGTTGATAGCGGCTTGAATGATACGCCCACTATCGAAGCGGCAGGAAATCTAATCGACCTGCTTGATGCCGGGGAAGGAAAAAAAGGAATAATTATAGTAAACGTTGCACCCAGAGGAGCCAAAAAAGACGGAGAGAACGGAACAAGTTTCAGTTATTTTTATTATAAAAACACTCTAATAATTTCAACTATTAAAGGGTATTGTCTATCTTTTATAAAGAGGTTTGAAATAGTAAAAACTGTCCGAATTTTAGACGTTAAAGCAGTTTTGGATCATGTTAATAAACAACCGAGGACTAAGAGTCCTCGGTTTTCTCGCAAAGGCTCGAAAGGAATAATAGACAAAAAGCTAACAAACTATATAGTTGAAAGTCAATTCCGAAGCTTTGATTTTGTCCCGAGGGTAGCCAAATGGTTAACTGATGGAGTAAATATTCCATCAAAACCTTATTCCCTGGATAAAATCCCCGATATACCACAATGTATTTGGCACATTGACTCTTTTGGGAACGCAAAAATGACGCTTACACAAGACGATCTAAAAATCGAGAGTCCTCAATTTCTAATAACCAGCCTTGGTACTTATCCTTTTTATCAACGGCTTAAAGATATTCCGTATGGAGAAACCGCAATTTATATCAGTAGTTCAGGAATAGGGAATAAAAGGTTTCTTGAAATCGCTACCCAAGGACTAAAGGGAAGCGCAGCCCATTCATTGAATCTTAAAGTAGGAGATGAGATTAAATTTATGTAATCCTGTAAAATACTATTATGACAAAGAAAAAATTCTTTATAACTACAGCTATTGATTATTCAAATGATGTTGTCCATATCGGTCATAGCTATCAAAAAATACTAGCCGATGTGATCGCACGTTATCATCGCCAATTGGGCGACGAAACATATTTTTTAACGGGAACTGATGAACATGGGCAAAAAGTCCAAAAAAGTGCCGCTCAAAAAGGAATCGATCCTAAAAAATTTGTAGATAAAATTGCCGAGGAAGATAAAAAGGAATGGGATTCGCTTAACATTTCCTACGACC
>CAYREZ010000083.1:0-4405 GCA_964423565.1 uncultured Gammaproteobacteria bacterium
CCCCTGACAAACCTTCTTCTAAGAGCTTGCGACGCTCTCTCGTATACATCCTCATTAGCTAAAAATCCTGAAGCGATCTTGTCCAACTCATCATAATGAGAAGGATTCTTGGAGTTCAGGTAGTTCGTAGTATTGGGAAAAATCTTATTCATAAATAAGTAAGATTGCTTTAGTATTATTAGCATTAATAATTAAAATAGTCAATTTGTAGATAAGCCTTATTTGCAATGGTATAATTTGCCTTGGAAGTAAAAATACTTAATTTTATGGTTACGATATATGAGAGCTCCAAAGATAATATTGAGGATGGTAAAAAGGAATTAACTTCAGATAATCATCACTATTTTACACCTCGAATAGATCACCCTGTTGAAATCAAAAATGAAGAAATTCAATTTAAGAATGAATTGGGTCAAAGCGTAAAATCCGTTAATATTGATTCTAAATTTTCGATCCAAATGCTTGAGTTTCTTGCACAATATGATAAACGGAAACAGTCTAATAAAATAGGGGTCGAAGGAAATATTAAGGTAAATAATGTTTTAGGGAGCGTGGCGAGGGCATACGAAAAAATAAGAACTACGGTTGAATATAAAGGAGAACATGTTCTAAGAAGGAATGCCATTGAGAGAATACTTAAGAGGTTGGCATGGGAAAAGGAAAGTCTGAGACCGAATATAAATACTGAAAAAATAGCGGAAAACCTGATAAAAGAAATTATCTGGGCGGGATACCTTAAAAATGACACAATTCCGTCCGAAATGAATGCAGAAATATTTAAAATTGTTTCCAAATATTTTTATCTATTAGAAAATCTTGACAATATTCCTCAAGGTATATCAACCTCAAGGGTAAGGACCTGGATTTGGGGGGTTGCATCAAGCGAGATAGAAGATGTTCTCGATCCGTCAAATCGCGATCTTTATGTAAATCTGATGATGGAGTGGTTTAAGGAGTATTTTGAATGGCGGGATGGCAGCTTTCCCGAGCATGAGAAAGATATCCAAATATACCTGGCGATACACAGAGCATATCCGAAATCAGATGATGCCATAATGAGATACCATCTTTTGCTTAGGGAATTCCCGAATTGGCAGACTGCTGATAAAACTGAGGTAAATAAACTGATAATTAATTTTCCGCGTATATATAAAGAAATTGAAAACCACCTGAATTTTTCCGGAAGATATATTTTATATAGAAAGATACAAAAACACTCGGCGGCATTTGAGATACTGCGAAATTTGATAGATGAAAAGAAAGGAGACTTCGTAAAAACACTTGATAATGAGAAAAAACTTGAAAAAGCAATCATCGACATTTGTGACGAACGATACGGACAGGTTAAGAAGAAAGTAAATACAGGTATTATAAGAAGTATAATTTATATATTCATTACCAAAGTAATATTTGCATTACTTTTAGAAGTTCCTTATGAGGTTTTTAAATTTGGTGATGTCCGATATATACCATTATCAATAAATATTTTCCTACCTCCGATTCTGATGTTTGTTATTGGTTTAACTATTAAAACACCGGGCGGAAAAAATACACAGCTGATTATTGAAAAGATAAACTCAATTGTTTATAAAAATAAGTCTCGAGACAAAATGCAATTCTCCTTGCGTAGAAAAAACTCCGGTACTACTCTTGTTAACATATTCAGTCTGCTTTATATGATACTTTTTATAGCGGTTTTTGGCGGGATAACGTATCTCCTTATAATGGCAAACTTTTCGATTTTCGGAGGCGGCATATTTTTTGTTTTTCTCTCGCTTGTTATGCTTTTTGCCTTCAGAGTAAGATACCAGGCGAGTTTACTCAGGGTCGAAGCTGATAAGGAAGGATTTATATCACACTTGACGAGTTATCTGACCCTTCCCCTGTTAAATTTTGGATTTTTCCTGGCACGGGGATTTGCCAAATTCAACTTTTTTACTATTATATTAGATTTTATAATAGAAGCTCCTTTGAAAAGTGTAATCGAAATATTTGAGGAATGGACGAGCTACGTCAGAGAAAAAAAAGAAGAGGTTATTGAGATGCCCGAATAAATAATCTCAGCCCAAACTTCATAATCATTTTCGCTTAATGGTATAGTAAGTAGGATGGAAAAGAAATGCTGCAGGTGCATCTTCAAGTAAAAATCTTTGGAAATCAATGTAAGTTTTTTTCCTTTCATCAATATCGAGTATTGATCTGCCTTCTTCCAACAGTTTGTCAATTCTGGGGCTCGCGTATTTTGAAATATTTGAATTTGACTGGGTAGAATGCCATATTGAATATTGGTCGGGATCCTTGGGTATATCTAGTATAGTCAAATACGCTTGGAATTCGGAAGGAATAATAGATGAAACTTGAACGATAGTGTCTACTCCGATTTCTTTCCAGTCGTCTGCAATTTTTTCAGCAACAGGCAGAAGCACGGGAGTTGTTACAAGCTTGATTTCAAGATTATTTTGTTGCTGATCAGGTAATTCATCAATAAGTTCCTTGGCGCGTTTTGTATCGTACGTATAGTCTTTGACTTGAGGATTATATGCCCAAGATAACGGAGAAATTGGGCTTATTGCCCTTTTCCCTTCAAGCGCATCCTTATTAATTGCATAGGACAAAGATTGTCGCAGGCTCTTTTCTGATAAAACCGGATCAACAGAGTTAAAAAACAAAGTAACAACCTGGTTATCATTACTATACGAGGAGATGTCAGTTGTGGCCCACGTATTAAAAGGAGCAGGATCTAATTGGTTAATAAGTGTATCAACTTCGCCCAATTTAAGTGCCAGTTTTGTCCTTTCGGTTGTAGGATAAAATTTATAAATTATCTTTTCGGAATTATTGGCAAGCGTAAGCTGATTTACAAAACTACCCGATAAATTAAGATTTTTCACTTCCCAGTCACCTGTGCCTAAAAGACCCTTTTTGAATATTGGTCTTGTAACGATATACGGAAAAGAAGACAAGGGGTTTTTCAGTTTAAAAATAAGTGTAGATTCATCGGTTTTTTCTATTTCTATATCAGAAAAATCATAATTAATATCCGTCGACGAAAGTGTAGTTTCGTCGTGCCAGTTTTTATTATTATCGAGCCTGAAAATCCAGGTTTTACCCTTGTCTGAAGTGTCCCAATTTGTAGCTAATCCAGGAGTAATATTGCCACCACTATCAACTTTAGTTAATCCCGCACCGATTTTTTCAAGAATTTCGTTAGGTAAATCGTCAATGTGATAGTGTCCGGTAATGCCAATTTTCGTAATTTTTTTATTAAAAAACCTGATATTAACAATATTTAAAATCACAAAAAATAAGGCACCAACTACAATACTAATAAGAATAAGTCCTTTATAATGAACAATAACTGCCAGTAATAGCTTGAAATAATATTTAACGCCCTTCATATCGGGAGTAGATTATACAAGTTGCAGTAATGAAACTACTATGAATAATAATGTAAGAATGAAAGTTGATCTGAAAATTAACCTCTCAAGTCCCCGTCGACTAAAGGAAGTGCTTCCTTTCCAGCCTCTGGAAAATCCGGTTCCTCTTACCTGAACTAAAATAAAAATCACCAAGAGTATGGATAATAGAGTTTGAGTTATTAAAAGTATATTTGCCATGCTGGTATTATATAACAATTATCACTTTATTAGCCAATAGATAAACGAAAGCAAAAATGAAAGTAATAAAGAAAAAGCAATATATGCAGGCAATCCTGTTAAATTCAAGGCGGGAATGTCAATCCATGCACTTGTAAACCCACTGAATGTAAATCCAACTATTTTAAACTGCTTGACTACAAGTGTTACGAGAAAAAGTACGATTGCTGACGAAACCCACCTAAAGACTCCGAAAGTTACGAGGTTTAGAGGCATCAAAAGCAGGTTTATTACAGGTTTTGCTAAAAAAGATACTGCCGTAATTGCAAACCCGGTTATAACCAGGGTGATTATTCCTTTTTCGAAAATCATTCCGTCCGCAACTGTCGATACGGCATAAAGCGACAGAGTATCGATGATAAAGTGTCTTAATAGTCTTTTCATTTATTCATTATATCTAATTTACAATTTAACTTCACCTAACTTTTCAATAAGTCTTTTTTAAATAACTTATGATGATAGACTCTTGTAAATCTATGCGCCTCATTTCGTATGCGTTGTATTAAGTTTTTAGAATGGCCCGGCTTTAATCTTACCGAAACATATCTTGTAATAGAATTAATTTCTGTCTGAAGTACGATTGTTTCATGTCTTTTTTCGATACCAATTATTGGAATTGAAAAATCTTTATATGATTCAATAAATTGCTTGATCTGATTTCTTCCTCCGTCAACAATAATAAGGTCCGGTGTTCCCCAATCTGACAGGTGTTTTTTTCGTCTTTGAGCTACCTCTGCCATAGATGCTAT
>CAYREZ010000084.1:0-2848 GCA_964423565.1 uncultured Gammaproteobacteria bacterium
TCAGAAGCAAAAGATTACCCGTAAGTTTAGCTCCGGAATTTGATCCAAAGATTGGGAAAATTGAGTTTAAAATAACGCCACTAGATACGACAGCAATACCAATTTTTTCGCGTTTGGTTATATGATCACGAAAAAAGTATGCTCCTCCTGCAGTAATCATCAATGGCCCGATTAATCCGATTAAACTCAAATCCAGAACGCTTGACTTATCGAGGCCTAAAAATAGTATGCCGAGTGCCATCGGAACTGCCAAAAGTCCGTAAGTAATTGAGAGAGGCAAATTTGCTCTTAATTTTATAGCGAAAAATATTACGGAAAGTATTGCCGAGATAAGTAAGCGATAAGTTAGAAACGGTAGGGGGTCAATGCCTTGTAGGGTAAATTTAATTACTGGTCCGGCTGCACCCCAAATAGCCGCAACTATAATCAAGTAGAAATAGGAGCGAAGTCGATTTGGATTCATAAATTAGTAGTTAGTAGGTAGTGTTTTGGAAATTAAGTATATTACTTCTTGAGTTTCTTGATTAGATCTTTCAACTTCACGACTTCTTGATAACCTGATTCAAGGTCTTTTAGAATAACCGAGTTAGCGTCAACTTCATCGGGACCAATAACAACTAACCACCTTACCTTTTTCTTGTCAGCATATTTAATCTGCTTTCTTAGATCTTTTGTATCATCAACAAATAACTCAGCCGGGATACCATTATCCCGAAGGTTACTTACTACCGATATTGATGTTTCCACAAGGTTCGGATTAAATACCGATACCAAAAGTCCACTCCTTACATCTTTCTTAGGGAAAAGCTTCATTAAATCCATTGCCTCAAGTGTCCTGTCAAAACCAACAGCGAAACCTACCGCCGGAATATTTATCCCTGACAATCTTTCGATTAGCGCATCATACCTCCCGCCTCCAAGTACAGATCCCGATTTGTACTCTTCAATTTTGATTTCAAAAATTGTGGAGGTGTAATAGTCTAAACCGCGTGCCAGCCGCGCCTGAAAGATAAGAGACTCTTTCTTGACGCCTAAGGCGATAGCGTATTTTATTATTTCGCTTATTTTTGCCGATGGTTTAGCCTCATCCAAGTGGTGGAAAAGGTGATCTGTCATGCTCTCGGTAAGACCAATATTGATTAAATCGCTTTTTACCTCGTCTTGGGATTTGCGATCTAATTTGTCGACCATCGATATCGTTGGCATATGTAAATTTTCGGGGATTGCAGCCAAATTCATAAGTTCAAACAAGGTTTTTCTATCGTTTAAATAGATTTTGAAATTATTAAATCCGAGGCTTTTATAAACAAAGTAGCTTAGTGAGATAACTTCCGCGTCGGCGAGCGAGGAAGCCGAACCATAAATGTCCGCGTCGCATTGTAAAAATTCACGGTAGCGCCCGGATTGTGGTTTATCGGCGCGCCAAACCGTTTGTATCTGATAACGCCTAAAGGGCATCGGTAGCTCTTGTGAATAAGTAGCAAGTACACGGGCAGTTGGGACTGTCTGATCATATTTTAAGGCGACATCACGTTCGCCTTGATCCTTGAACGAATACATTAGCTTGTCAGTTTCCTCCCCCGATTTACCAAGAAGAATTTCTTTATATTCAATTGCTGGCGTTTCAAGCGGATCGAACCCGAAATTTTCAAAGATTCCTTTTAGTTTGTCTACCAAATACTGTCTTTTTTTTGCTTCTTCGGGCAAAAAATCTCTGAATCCCTTTAGAGTTTGAAGGTTGTTTTTATCCATACGTAATAATGTTACTTTTATAGCAGTTAGTAGTCAACGATATTATACGAAGTCCGATTAGTCATTGAGGGGAGATTAACTTGGAAATAGTTCTTGCTTGAAATTTATCTTCTACTTCTGACCCGACTACAATTAGATTTTCGCCGACCTCGATTTCGGTTAATTCAGGGCCCTTCCATTTCTTGGGGAAACTGACTGAGGTTTGACCTATGCCCGGACTTTCCATGGTTATTATCTTCTTCTCATTACCGACAACCCTTCCCATTACCACCTTTCTTGCAACCGGGTCATTCGGAGGGATAATGAGAATTCTTTTACCTTCAAGCACGCCGTTTCCGTTTTTGAATCCCATCGCAATAATAAAATCGCCGATAGCAAGGTCGTCGTATTTTGAGTTTTGGATTTTGTTGATTGTTTTTACGAAAGCTACTGAGCTGGTATCTATAGAAACTAGAAGTATTTCTCCGAAATCATTTTTTATTTGGATTGTATCTTCGGTCTTGTCCGTAACGGCTCCTACATAAGCTTTGGGATTTTTCTTAACCTCATTTAACTTTTGTTCAACTTTTTGTCTGATTGCGTTGGAAGAATCGGTAGCTGTTGGAGTGTTAGTTATTTGAGCATAAACAGGCCGTGCAGATATGAGTAATAGTGTAATTATTAGTGTCAGTATTTTATAATCCCGCATATTAATTTTCCCCGGCTAATTTAAGTACTGTGCAAATTCTTTAGAGTAAATTAGCCGCAGTTTGGTATCAGTTGAGAGCCCTTCGTTATCATATGAGTATATAAGTATATTATTTATACCTCCGACAAGATCGATTTTTTGCTCGAAAGTACCTGATTCATTAGAATGAATAATGTAATCTTCGGTCTCGGACGAAATAATAACCGTATTTGCAGGTTTTGTAATCCCAGTTATTATTGTATTTGACTCCGTTAAAACATCGTCATTTTCAGGTTTGGCAATTACCAATCCGGGGTTTTCTACGGAAGAGGTATTATTTTCTTCTACTCTAATATTTTGGCCATTCGAAGTTGCTTCTTTCGTACTTTTCAATGCGGAGTTGGCTCTCCAAATACCGAAAGCCATTAT
>CAYREZ010000084.1:2858-4390 GCA_964423565.1 uncultured Gammaproteobacteria bacterium
CCAATATAATTTCTTTGCGCATATAACTTACGGGGCTGGTATCTATGAGTCAGTTGTTAATATAGGCAAGATTTAACAGCTTGTCAAGCTTTGAGGAATTTGGTAGCATGGCGGAGAGGAAATACAAAGCACTAAATCCTAAATTATTTTTCCAAATGTTTAGAATTTAGGTATTTGGGTTTAGAATTTCTTATCAAATAAAGCAATGGACATTACTTATTTAGGACACTCCTCATTTAGACTTAAAGATCGTAATGCGAGTTTGGTAACCGATCCGTTTGATCCGAAAATGGTAGGCTTGAAATATGCAGGGATCAAAGCTGATATAGTTACTATTTCGCATGATCATGCCGATCACAACAAGAGCGATCTCGTTAAAGAGGTTAAAAAAGTAATTTCGGGACCTGGGGAATATGAAGTCATGGGCGTTTCAATTTTAGGTATTCCAAGCTATCACGATGGACTAAAGGGTGAATTAAGAGGTAAGAACACGATTTACGTTATAGAAATGGACGAAATTAGAATTGCACATCTCGGAGATCTTGGTCATACGCTTGATGACAAGAAAGTGGAGGAGGTAGGGAATATAGATATACTGATGGTTCCTGTTGGTGGCGAATTTACAATTTCGTCAACTCAGGCGGTGGAAGTCGTGCAAAGCATCGATCCTTCAATCATCATTCCGATGCATTATTATCATGTGGGATTAAGCGAAGATAAATTTGGAAAACTAACCGGCGTTGATAAATTTTTGGGGGAGATTGGCATACCGGTTGAGAAAATGGAACGACTTGTTTTGAAAAAGTCTGATTTAGTTGAAGATAAAAAGGTTATCGTACTTGACATTAAATCTTGATATATTAAGGTAATGATTGGGTTAGGAGTTAGACGGAAGCTTGTGATTTAAAAAGACTATTTCCTTGCCCAATTCCAAATTAGCTTCACTAACTAATCCTTCTAAATAATTAAATATGGCAGTACAAACGCAAGTTCGCATACCACCACATTCCAATGAGGCAGAGGAATCTGTTTTAGGTGCACTACTTCTGGACAAGGATGAAATCATAGCAATTGCGGAATTTCTTAGCCCTGATGATTTTTATGATGATCGCCACAGGGAGATTTATATTGCCGCTTTAGCGCTTTATGAGGAGAGGATCCCAATTGATGTTTTGACTATTTCGGAGAAGCTTAAAAAAAGGAAAGCATTGAAAGACCTTGGAGGGGTGAGTTTTCTGGTCGAGCTTGCGAACAATGTTCCGACTGCCGCGCATGTTGAACACTATGGCAAAATTGTTAAAGATGCTGCGACAAAACGTAGTTTGATGAAGGCAGCAAGTAGACTTGTTGAGCTTTCACTTGATGAAAGTTTAGCTGCTGAGGAGCTTTTGGATAAAGCGGAGAGTGAAGTATTTAGCCTTACCCAGAAACATACATCTCGTGCCTTTACTGCAGTTCGCGATGCTCTCGCCGAATCGTTTGACAGATTAGATGAACTTCATAAACAGGAAGGGGGCATAAGAGGTATACCG
>CAYREZ010000085.1:0-1860 GCA_964423565.1 uncultured Gammaproteobacteria bacterium
TTTTGCTTTACTTTTTGAAATGTATTTTCCGTTTAGATAATAAATCGGTTCTTTTAACATTTATAGTGTGAAATTGTATCAGATTTATTAATTTATTTATATTAGAAGATTATTTGTTTTATGGTCTGTCGAAGTTTTAATCAAAAAGTAGCAATAATAATATCTAATATGTTTATATATAAACTTAAAAAAAAGCAAAATTAAATCAGTGAAGTTTATCAACTGTCAACAATTGGAATATTTGTTTTTAAAGCTGCGTTCCGTAATCCCTCGTAAGTATGTCGTTGATTTACAGGCAACTCTCCCACTGCTTCATCAAATTTCTTAAATTCACCCTCTCCGTTTATTTGTAGACAAAGTTTCGGTCCTTGTGGACCTAGTGGTCGTATAATTAACATTTTTGGCTCATTTGTTAATTCTTTGCCCATAGCCTTCACCCCCTTTATTTAGGTTATTTTAACACACATAGCAAGTTACTCGTTAAAATAACCTCAAAATGATAAAATTATAATAATGTCAGACAAACGAGTTGTTTTGATTCACGGGTGGGGAGCTGAGACTGGAAAGCTCGAACCGTTGAGAAAAGAGCTGGAACAATTAGGATGGCAAGTATTTCTTCCCAAGCTTGCAGGTTTTGAGGAACCTGCTCCGCCAAATGTGTGGGGTATAAAAGAGTACTCCGAATACGTTAACGAAGAAGCGGTAGGATTTTTTGGAAAAAATAGGTATTTTGTATTTGGACACTCTTTTGGGGGAGGTATTGCGATTAAACTTGCTTCAAATAATTCCGAGCATCTTAGCGGGATTATTCTTTGTGCACCTCGAGGAATTTCCCGAGGTAAAAGCATAAAGCGATTAGTTTTTTCAACTTTAGCTAAAACAGGGAAAGTATTACTATTAACACCTAAGTTGGCTGAGAAATTTAAGAAACTTTTATATAAAGTCGCCAGAGAGCATGATTATGAAAAAACTCAAGGAATTATGAGAGAGATATTTAAAAAAATTATCTCCGAAGATTTGAAACCCTTTATTTCGAAAATTAAACTACCCACCCTTATTTTGTGGGGAGAAGAGGACAAAATAACTCCGATTAGTGATGCATATTTTATTAAGTCGGTTCTTCCCGAAAGTGAACT
Source organism: uncultured Gammaproteobacteria bacterium (assembly GCA_964423565.1). GTDB lineage: Bacteria > Patescibacteriota > Microgenomatia > UBA8517 > UBA8517 > CAYREZ01. Next base: position 1,137 of record CAYREZ010000085.1, read on the forward strand.
GTTTACATATAAAAATCAAGGTCATACATTACCTTATCTAAGACCAAATGCAATAGCACAGAAAATCGATTTATGGTCGAAACAATTACATTAATTATTGTTTTTATTTGGGTTCCACAAGCAATTTATCAAATTCTTAATTGGACTTATTGGTGGCAAGTTAAAGAATATAGACTAGACAGGTTTTCTGTATTTTTAAGGACATATGAAGGCAGGAACAACTTATTAGTAAATTATATTTTATTGAAGTTTATACTCCTCCTTTTTTCTTTATCCAGTTATTTTGGTTGTATCTAATTATGCTTGTAGTCTTAGATTTGAAGTTTGTATTCGATACCATAAAAAAGAGATCGAGACGACCGGTTATTACTTTAAGAGCTTCGGAAGTAATTTTAACAGGGCTAGCGATTATTTTTTTAATGAGCTTATCTTTAACTTTAATCAAAGACATTAGTTTAATATTGTTAATTGGAGAATTATTAATCTTAATTTCTACCTATATGGGAATTCTGTGGACCACTCCTTTAGTATATTTCTTGAAAAGCAGAGAAATTAATAAGGCGGAAGAAGTTTTGTCGTCAGTTAAACCTGTCGTTGTTGGTATCACAGGAAGCTACGGTAAAACCACTACCAAAGAGGTTGTAGCCTCCATGCTGGCCCAGAAGTTTAGGGTTCTCAAAACTCCTGAAAACTTTAATACACCTTTGGGGGTAGCGCGTTTCAT
>CAYREZ010000085.1:1870-4348 GCA_964423565.1 uncultured Gammaproteobacteria bacterium
TAGCACATGTTTTATCTAAAAAATATAAAGTTGTTAAAACTGAAGGTAGTGTTAATACTGAACTTGGAATTGCTGGAAGTGTCTATCAAACTGTTAAACATGGTACGGAATATTATATTGTAGAATTAGGTGCTTATAAGAGCGGCGAGATAAAAAAACTTACTGAGATTGTCTCACCTCGTATTGGAATTATTACCGGAATTGAGGAACAGCATTTATCGCTTTTTGGTAGTATTGATAATATCAAGAAAGCAAAGTTTGAATTGATCAAAAGCTTACCTCAGGGGGGTATTGCCTTATTTAACCTGTCCGGCAAATATACTGCAGAATTGCGAAAATTGGCTGGAAATCTACCTACGAAACTAAGAATCTATAGTTATGCTTTAAGGTCTGATAACCCATTATCGGCAGATCTGGTTTCAAAAGTAATAACTGTCGACGAAAATGGAATAAAATTTAAAGTTAACGTATTTGGCGAGCAGCGAATATTTGTTACTAAGGTACCAGGGATTCATTTTATAGAAAATATTTCAGGCGCAATTTTATTAGCTAGGATCCTAAATGTCGGATGGGATCAAATTGAGCAGGGTTTAAAAACTTTGTCTATGCCTGAAAAAACCATGGAGGTTAGGAAATCGGATACGGGGATAATATTAATTGATGATACACATAACTCAACACCGAAAGCATTCCATGCGGCACTTATGTATATATCTTATTTTAAAAAAAAGAAGCTAGTTGTAACAAGTGGAATAATTGAGCTAGGGAAAGAATCATTCAAGCACCATAAACTAATTGGCAAGATGATGAGAAACACAATTGATAAAATTATATTAACTAATAAGGACTTTGAAAGAGGACTTAAGGAGGGATTAGGCTCTGCCAGCGATAAACTGATAGTTTCCAACTCAGTTAATAACTTAAGAAAAGAATTGGGGCCGTTAAGGAAAAAATATTCCATTATACTTTTGGAGGGAAGAATTCCAAAAGATATCTACGATATGATAATGGCAGAAAAATAATTCGAAATTCACCCATGAAACGACCGATTGCAATATCGCTTTCTCCTAATACAGAACTTGATGATATTTTACTTTCTATTAGTGTACTTTTAAGACCCTGGATTTGGTTTTCGAAAGGTAGTGTTAAAGTATTGGAAAATGAATTTGCTGCGATTTTCGGAGATGAATATAAGGCTATAGCTGTAAACAGCGGAAGAAGCGCTCTATATCTAATTCTTAATGCAATTGGAGCCGGTAAGGGCGATGAGGTTTGCCTTCAAGCTTTTACGTGTGTAGCAGTTCCTAACTCAGTAATTTGGAATGGGGCGAAACCGGTCTATATCGATATTGGTAGTAATTATAATATGGATTATAAGGATTTAAAAGAAAAGTTAGGTGAAAATACGAGGGCAATAATTGTTCAGCATACTTTTGGCATACCCACAGATATGGAAAATATTATTAAAATAGCAAAAATCAAAAATATTAAAATTATAGAGGACTGTGCACATAGTCTTGGAGGAGTGTATAACAAAAAGAAACTGGGAACATTCGGTGATATATCCTTTTTCAGTTTCGGTAGAGATAAGGTATTATCATCAGTATTTGGAGGAATCATTCTTTGTAAAGACAAAAAACTCTACGTCAAATTATCCGATATGGTGAATGAAATGGACAATCCTACCCCTTTTTGGGTTGTACAACAAATACTTCACCCGATACTTTTTTATATAATTTTACCTTTATACTTTTTGGGTTTCGGAAAAGTAACTCTCGGTAAGTTACTGTTAGTATTTTTACAAAAGATAAAAATGTTGTCATTACCGATATATGATGAAGAAAAGAAGGGTATCAAACCAGACGTGTTCCCAAAAAAAATGCCCGGCGGTTTAGCAATCTTAGCAACTCATCAACTTCAAAAATTGGAGAAATTTAATAAGATACGTAGGGAGATAGCTGAATTATATTTTAAATCGTTGAAGGAAAGCGATTTTTCGCTTCCAATGAAAATTCCGGGTGCAGTTTGGCTCAGATTTCCTTTAAGACATAAAAACGCATCGGAAATAGTCGACTTTTCTAGAAAAATGCGAGTTTTATTGGGAAATTGGTATAAAGGAGTTGTTCAACCTATGAGACAATTAACCACGATTGGATACGAGTTAGGAAGTTGCCCGAAGGCTGAGAAAATTTCTACCGAAATATTGAACTTACCTACCTATCCCACTATGAACAATAAAGATGCACGCAAAATAATTGAAATTTTAAACTCATGGGAAGCTATCAAATAAAAGAGGTTGCCGATAAAGACATTTGGGAAAATTACGTTTTAAGCATGAATCCTAAATCTTTTTTGCATTCATGGAATTGGGGAGAAACAAATTTACAACTTGGAAAGAAAATTTCCAGGTTAGGCATCATTAAAAATAACAGACTTATAGGAGCATGCTTGATAATTAAGGAGAATGCAAAAAGAGGA
>CAYREZ010000086.1:0-4326 GCA_964423565.1 uncultured Gammaproteobacteria bacterium
GATATTACTTCCCCTATAACACCCTTAAACCAACCCTCGAAATATTTTTTTAATAATAGCATATTGCTTTTTGACTCCACGCAAATTTTACCATGAACTCGTTAATATTTTCACTTGTAGTCCGAGATTGAAGTAACGAAATTATTAAAAATAATCAAATTAGTTTGAAATCTATAATTAAAAATGGATCGTTATCTTTCACTACCCTACCTAAATAAGCATAGTAGGAAGAAAGAACTCGTCTTTGATCTTCCTTACCACTATAAATTTCGTGTCCTTCGATTTTTAAGGGTAATTCCGAAAAAGTTGTATACGGTTTATTAGTAATAATTGCTTTTTGTTTAAACAATACCCCAGCGTTATCCCTAACAATTACTTCATCACCAATTTTTAAATGGTCATATTTATTGCCAAATCTATATGTTCTCCATTTCCTTTTTTTCTTAATATTATTAATTAACTCCGGTGCAAAAAAATAACTCATTCCTTGCAGGTTTTGGCTCAGTTTTCCAAACAGTAATTTTTTTTGGGTGTTTAAAATATTTGTCCATAAATATTGTTCCCTTTTTGCACTATACCAAAAATCGTAATATCATAAGTCGTAACCTCTTTTTCATCATTATTATTTTTCTTTTGCATATTTTCGTGCAACATGGAGTACTTTGTTAACTGCTTCATCAAATGGTAATCCTTCTATTTTTGCTCCTGAGGCAGCTGCATGCCCGCCTCCACCTAAAGCGGTGGCTATTTGAGAACTATCAAAATCTGTTCTTGACCTAAGACTTATAGATAATTTATTTTTCTCGGTTTCGACAGCCATAAATCCGAATTCAGTACCTTTAGTAATTTGACCAAATAAATCAATACTGCTTTCCTTGGCATTTTCAGGCTTATCTAATTTCTTGTAAACTTCATAAGGAACCGCAGAATAAATAAAACCGTATTTTTTATCTAATTTAACCCTATTTAGTGCCTCGCCCCAAAACTTAATTAAATTAAAGTCCAAATTTCTATAAATATTTGCGATAATCAAATTCTTATCAGCTCCTTTTTTAACAAGTTGGTAGGCAACGTCAAATGTTTTTTCTGAAGTGTTTGGATATTTAAAAATACCGGTGTCTCCAATTATTGCGGTCAATAATGCTGTTGCGATAACTTTCGTTATATTAACACTCCAGTCTTGAATTAATAAATAAAGAATCTCTCCCACCGATGAAGCATTTTTATCTACCAAGTTAATTTTTCCAAAATTTTTATTAGTATCGTGATGATCAATAACTATCAGAGGTATTCTGGGTAAAGAACTATTTGGATCTGATGAAACCATGTTCCAACTAGAAGAATCCAGAGTAATAAATAAATCATATTCTAAAAAATTAAACTTATTGAAATCGATACCTTTTTGTATTTTTTTGTAATCTTTGAGAAATGAAACATTCTCATATAATTTCTCGCTAGGACAAATAACCCCAACCGTTTTTTCCATGCCCTCTAACACATATTTCATAGCCAGCGCACTTCCGATTGAATCCGGATCGGGTCCACGGTGACAATTAAGTAAGATTCTTTTTGCTTTTTTTACTTTTTCTAATATTGATCTTGATTCTCTGTAATTCATTTTGTCAAACTTTCTATTTCCTCTTTAATAGATTGAATTATACCTTCAAGAGCGTTTGTGTCGTCCCGGAGCTGATCAGAATACGAATCACCAGAACCAGTTCTACCAACCTCACCGTAACCTAACTTCTTTTGTGCTAACTTTTCTTTATATTTAATTAACTTTTTTTCAAGCTCTTTTATTTTTTCAGACTTACCTTCACTCATATTTGGGGTTTTTCACTGCCTGTGCGTTAACTTATATAACCAAATACCTCCGGTTTGCCACTCGCCTTCAATTTCCCCCCAGCCGAAATTTGCCCCCTGTGCCTTCGGATTATTCGTCGGGTCACATTTTTCTTTCGGAATTTCACAAACAACAAACAATTGATTTGCCAAAGTTTCTTCGTATTTTAAAGGATCGATATCGATAACAGGAGTATTCCATTTCTCTAAAAAATATTGGTAACCGTCCTCGTAATTTCTTTCGGCAATAACTGCCAAATTCATTTTTTCGTTACCCGACTCAACCCGAATTTTCTGCGCAACATCAGCCGCTCTTTGCATCTGCTTATTAGGGGGATATTTTAAAGGATTATCAGCTAAATTAATATAGACCGTATAAATCATAAATAGTATAAATAGTGCTTTTGCAAATTTACTAAATTTTTGAAAAACATAATTTGTAACCGCTCCAACTACTAAAAAGGGCACCGTAAAGAAAAATCCGAAGTAATGGTCATAAATATGTTGTTTATAAAGAGATAGCCCCATGTATGCAAAGAAAATCCACACAGCAAGTAGAAAGTAAGAAGCAATATTTCTGTTATCCAGTCTGTTACTAATTCCTGCCAATAATTCTTTATTGAAAGTTTTTACTTTTAAGCCATGGAAAAGGTTTTTCAAAAAAATCAGCAAGAGACCGGGGAAGAACGAATAAGTAATGATCCAACTAATGTCTATATTTTTCGCACTTATTACCGAAAGATTAGAATCAAATACTAATTGGGGTAATTTAGTTACTCCACTCCAAGGACGAGCAGATACTGTTGTTTGCCGTTCAAGAAAAAAAGTTTTAATTGCACTAAAGTTTTTCCAGCCATGCCGAGCGTCAAATAGAACTAACGGCGACATTAATATCGCAAAAATTCCTATACTTAAAATTGATAATCTTACATATTCTTTTACCGCTTGCCTTTTACCCTTTACCTTAAGAAGCGATAATATCCAGAAAAAAGCGATTATGGGTATTAAAAGTAATCCAAGATAGTGCGATTGGAGTACAAACCCCATAGAAATGGCGGTTACAAGAATCCAGTTAAGCTTTTTCTCGAACCACCATTTCCAGATAGAATAAATTGTAAGGAGTGAAAAAAACGGCATAATATTCGGATTCCAGGATGAACGCGAATATATGATAACCACGGGCGAAATTCCATAAAGCAAAGCCGCAATCAATGCACCACCTTTAAAATTTTTGCTTTCTTCTAAAGGTTCCGAACCTTTAGAAAACCAATCTCTTACAACAAACCAAACGAAAAATATAGTCGCAACACCCAGTAAAGCTATAAATACCGACGGTCCCACAGGAGAAAAGTTGGCTAACAACAGAAACGGTGCAATTAAGTAATAATAAATCGGTCCTAAATACATATTGCCAATTGAAGTCCCGGGACCGATTAAAATCGGATCAAAATTTACAAGTAGTCTTCTGACGATTATAGCATCCCGGCCTTCATCACCTAAAAAGGTCATGTATTGATCTATCTTGTACAATCTCAAAAACGCTCCCAATAATAATATCCCTATTAAGAATATTACTTCAGTTTTATTTTTACTTACGAAGTCAGAAATTCTAAATACAAACTCATTTACACTGTCTCTTTTAACTTTTACCATTTCTTTATACCTTTTTTAACTGCCACCAAAGTTTAAACAGGTCCCTGATACTTCTAGTAATTACTTTTAAATCAGCTCCGGTCTGATGACCAGATCCCCTAGGATAATGATGAACTCTTACCTCAGCAAATTTGTATCCGGCTCTTTGTGCTTTTACCAGCATTTCTATCTGCGTGACCTTTTCTTCGCCTATTAATGGTTGTACTTTATTAAAAACTCCCTTTCTTATCATTTTAAAACCGCAAGAATAATCAGTCACTTTCAAACTGAACAATAATCTCGGCAAAACAACCGACCACCCCCAGGTAAAAACCTTACGAATAAAAGAGTCAGCTCTATTTCCTCGAATTCCCAAAACCAAATCAGCATTTTTTTCTTTCTGTTTTGTTATAAATTTCGTAATTTCCGAAAAATCAAACTGCCCGTCCGCGTCAATAAATGCAATCCATTCATATTTAGCTTCTTTAAAACCTGTCTTAAGCGTTCCACCATACCCACGATTTGGAGAGTGATGAACAACTCTAATTCTTGGTTTATACCTCTTACCCAATTTATCTGATATTTCAGGAGTTTTATCTTTGGAGCCATCCTCGACAATTATTAGTTCCCACCTGCCAGCTACTTTAGCGAGTACTTTCTTAGTATTACTTACAACTTTCTCAATATTACCTTCCTCATTATAAGTAGGCAAGAATACGGAGAGTTCGTCAATTAGTTTTACCATATGACTTGAAGTCTAACACATTGCTCACCTTCCATTCCATGACATCCTCCCCGCTCTTACGAGCGGGGTTTCCATATCTTACAAAGGATGACATATCAGGTTCGATT
>CAYREZ010000087.1:0-4218 GCA_964423565.1 uncultured Gammaproteobacteria bacterium
TTTAACCTTATGATGGCGACAATTGGATAATACGGGCCATTATTACCTGATACTTGCCTATGTCAAAAGAACGAACAGAAGTAAATTGGAGGGCATCAAAGATGGGGCTGGAAGGATTTGTAAGGGACCTATACGATAGACTGGCTGGGGGAAATCGGGGGGTCTATGACGAAGCTGGTGCGAGCCATAACGTTGATGGTCTCATTTAAGATGTTGGCCATTCAGGAAGGGGTATGTATGATTTCCCTTATACAATTAGCCTAGAGACCCATGGTGCTAGAGAGGTGGCGTCTCGTTGGGAAGATGAAGGACCATCATTAGAAGTTGAAATGCCTGTATCTGACCTGATTAGGCAGTTGAAAAGTCAAGTCCAACCCTACCTCGAACAACACAGTTGGAGGAGAGAACGACCTCAAACCTTTGAAGCAGAGCTTAGGACTCTTGAAGCAATAGAAAGAAGAACCTCTGGTAGGACCGCGAGAGTAAAGTTGTCTCCTGATTACGGACAAGGAAGGTATCGGATAGATTCAATTGAGTTAGTTCAAGGGAAAAGAAAGTAATTTGAATTATAACGCGGGGATGAAAATAGGAGCATGGAGGGTCAGAAAGTAATTCCTGATTTCTTGTCCTTCGGTGAACTCAGGATAAAAATTCCCCGCAACCCGGGATTCTAAATAAAAAGTTTAATCCACTTTCTCCAATTAGGATCTGGCAAAACAGCTTCTTTTTCCTCTTCCTTCGGAGCTAACTTTCTAAGAACATCCTCCGGAGGCAAAATTACCATTATTTCTCCTTCTTTTGTCAAATTAAGCTTATCTCGAATTTGTTTCTCGATATAATATTCACTACTTACCTCGCTTAACCTTGCTTCCAACTCTTTTTTTTCATTTTCAAGCTTATTTACTCGTTCGCCAGCTTCGTCAACAGTACTTTTGGATTTAGTGATCCTTGCCATGTTCCTATAAAGCGATAAAGAAAGAAGTGCAAAAATAATAAGAAGTAAATATACTATGAATTTGTCTAGCTTGTCCTTTATCCTATCCGTTAACTTATTACTCATGTAATAATTTTACTATATCTGATTATGAAACGGGGCGCGTTAGCGCGTTGGATATAGAATTATCAGACCAGAGCCAAAAAGCCAAGGACTTTAGTTGGTGGATTTTTTACTTTAGATTCAAGAAAACCTAGCAATCGGTTGGAATTATGAAACAAGGATTAAGGATTATTAAATACGATTATTGACCTTTTTTAAAATACTATGTTATCATATCATCTATTAACCTAAATTTACTTAACAAAGGCAAATATATGCCTTAGAAAAGTACCGTTAGATATAATTTATGGAACCGGAAACCTTTAAGAATTTGCTTCCCAACTTCATTTCCAGCTTGGAGGGAAAGGGTAGATCTCCGTCTACACTATTAGCCTATAGGGCGGATCTGGAGCAACTAATAAAATTCCTGCAGGATAGAAATATAGTCACTACAGGACAAGTAAAGCAGGAAGATATCGAAGCTTTTAGAGATTCTTTGCTTAACGAAAAATATACTGCCAAGTCTGTTTCAAGAAAGTTAAACGCGGTAAAAACCTTTTTCAGATGGATGATGCTCGAAAAAAGCATTATCGCAAATCCCTCCGAAGACGTGGCTCATCCCAAAATTGATAATTCAATGCCGAAATTTTTATCCGCTCTTGAGTACAGAGCTTTACGGGACGTTGTTAGAGATGATCCAAGAATTTCTACAATTGTCGAAATTATCTTGCAAACAGGCTTAAGAATTTCCGAAGTTGCAAACGTAAAGCTTCAGGATATAAAAGACTCGACTTTAACAATCCAATCCTACGCAACCCAACCCCAAAGAACTGTACCTCTTAATAAACCAGCAAAAGAAGCACTTGATACTTATTTAAAAGCAAGACCTAAATCAAATTCAGAATACCTTTTTATAAGTAAGAACGGAAAACCTTTGGCAATAAGAAACATCCGCGCAGCAATAGACCGCTATATGCAAAAAGCTCAAATCGGCCAATATTCCGTTAATGACCTCAGGACAACTTTTATAGTAGAAAACTTAAAAGACGGAGTTGATCTTATAATGCTCTCGCATATTGTCGGACACAAAAGGCTTTCGACAACAGAACGTTATCTTGCACTTGCAGGCGTTAAAGAATCCGGTAAAAAACAAGACCTCGCAGAACTTTAAATATGTCACCCATAAGAAGGGAAACCATTCAATTAAAGGTTGAAAGTTATACTGTTCGTGCCGGACCAAAAGGTACTAGAACCATAAGACATAAATCAATTGTTGCCGAGGGAGACGACTTAGATCCGGAACTTGGATACTGCATGCCGACTTCTTTGAAGATGGCGCACGAAAATCCTTGAAGTTTGCACCTCGAGGTAGTCGAAGAATTTTAGACGTACCTGTAAATTTAGAAACGGGAGCGTTAATTACTGAACCTCCCAGACCATATACTTACGCGGGCCGCCCGACAGGAAGAATGGTTCAAGTTTATGGAGTATGGGAACAAACTATTCTGAGTACAGAAACTAGTACCAAACCTGAAGGACAGAATATTATCCGACGACTTTTTGGAAAATTTAATCGATAACTAGAATTGTTTAGATGAAATCTTAAGACTTCTGGAGTGTATTTCTCAGTAATATTATCTCATCTTTTCTATACTGAAAATCCGCCCAGGTTTTAATTGATTTTGGCGGATTTAGATACCTTAAAGCTTCCTCAAGCCAAGCTAATATTTCTTTCCTATCGAAATTCGTTTTTACCTCAAGATATGCACGAGCTACGAAAATCGGAACACCCGATCTCCATATAGCCCAAGTTGTGTAATCGGCATTTTTCAGATTTTTTCCTTCTTGGGTCGTATCATACTTCTTATAAACTTTCCTCGCCATTTTAAGCCCTTTCCCAGATTCTCCTGACATAATGATGGCTGATGATAGGAAGCCCTCCAACTCAAGATTTCGCGGAAGACTTTTCGCGATAACTTCAGGATCGCTCTTCCAAAATTTAAGAGATTTTTTGTAATAGTCGACCGCACTTTTATAATTTCTCTTGTATTCGCCTACCTTCCCATAAAATCTATATAATCTATGAAGCCATCTCGAAAGGTCATTTTCCAAAATGTATTTCTCGGTCACTTTAGTATATTTTTCCATATTAAGAAGTGCTGCTTTCAACCTTGTCTTACTCCCTTTTCCCAATTTATCTCTTTCGGTCATGTAAATTAATTGGTAAACATGCGCCTGTTCGAAATAAAGATTTACAATATAATCATGGGTTATATCAATTGCTTTATTGATTAATTGAAGCGTATCACTGCTCTTATACTTTTTCTCCCGAGCAACCATAATCATTCTTAGAATTTGTTGAGGGGGTGCTGATAAGTTGACTTTTTGCGACGGTTCTTTTACAAATTTATTCATCGGTAGGGTAAATCAAAAAACTCTAAATCCGCATACTCGCGTGGACCTAAACAATACAAGTTATATATATCTATTCCTTTACATTCGCAGTATCGAATGGGGCATTCTCCTGTAAACTCCTGCTTATAGATAACTTCAAGAGCCTTGACGGCATTCATCATAGCTACAAGAAACAGTAGCAAATAGAGAGCTTTCTTCTTCATTATTCCGTTCTATCCAAGTGCGCCGGATTGGGATCGACAGTTATGTAATCAAAATTGGTTATTCTTCATGGACATCTACTTTACAGCGAAGCAGCAAGCTCCGCTTATGACGAAAATTTTATTTTCGACATATCGAAATATTTGTGGGCGTGCATGGATTCGAACCATCGACATCTACTTTATAAGAGTAGCGCTCTACCACTGAGCTACACGCCCAAAATTTCGTCATAAGCAAGCATGAATCTTCGTGTCAATCAGGGCTTGCTTCTCACTTTATTCGAAGTAAGAATAGCACTCTAACCGCTGCCTGCCCCGTAGTCATGCCCCTAGAGATCGCGAGTCTGTAAGACTCCGGCTCGAGGTAAATGTACTTCGGGGAGCTACACACCCAAGTAAGGTAATTATACCAAAGCTTAATATGAAGTATCAAAGAAATTTAACAACACTCAGGCCTTAGATAATATTTCTTTGGAGATCAAACAAGGCGAATTTGTCTTTATTGTAGGACCCTCAGGTGCAGGCAAATCTACATTGCTCAGACTACTTTCCCGGGAATATCTTCCC
>CAYREZ010000088.1:0-4094 GCA_964423565.1 uncultured Gammaproteobacteria bacterium
GTGTTTCTCCCCAGCGTACTTTTCCGCTATGCGATCCGTACCAACCGTAAAACGGCTCCTTTAATCTTTTATGAATCAGGTATTCTTTCTTTTTACCGCTGCCTCTAATTGCAAAAAGTGCTATCGCGACTTTAGCCTGCTTTTCAATTTCCAACTTTTCGGTGTCCATCCTATTGGCAAACTCCTTACCTTTTACCGTCAGATAATATTTTCCCGAAGTTTTCGTTATCAAGGCTTCATCTAATAACCTATTAATATGAAAACTGAAATGATCATTGGTTACCCCGGATTTATTTAAATCCCTGAATCTTGCACCGGGTTTAAACAAAAGTTCCCGCAGTATTAGAAGTTGGAATTCGTGTATTTTTTGTTCCACCACCAATATAATATATACGTTGTTTAATAAAATCCAGTAAAGTTGACTCTACTAAATTAATACCGCCTCTACTTACTTGGAAAAAGGTTTTCAAACCCAATCCGTGGTAAAATACACCTGTGGCCCCATCGTCTAGAGGCCTAGGACGGCAGGTTCTCATCCTGTAAACCCCGGTTCAAATCCGGGTGGGGTCACATAAGGTTCCTTGCCCTACTGAAATCACTCCTCGGACCGTATACGAATAGTATTGAAAAGGTGAGAGGTAAGATTAGGAGGGTCATCCTGTAAACTCCGGTTCTACTCCGGATAGGATTACACGAGTAGAGATTTTTTTTAATCTACAATTTTTCTTTAAAATCTGAGGCTACTTTGGTTCGAATCTGTGATGGGTTTGTATACCATTCTCTATTTGAAAAGAATCTAGGGTCACGGGTTTTATTACCAGTATCGTCGATAACTGATGACATTTTCGGTTGAATTGGAAAGAATTCTATTGGTTAAATCATCTTTACCTCGAATATAAATTACATCTCCTCCTCCCCACGGATCTTTTATCAACTGACCATTGTCGTCTTTATATATAAATCTTGATGTTCCATCTGTAATTATTCCAAAACCACATTTTCTATAAAAATCAGTGAGCTTTTTATTACAAAAGCCAATACCATTTTTACCTGAACCTTCAATAAATTTTTTCATTTCTAAAGTCAATTTTTTACCGTAACCTCTTCCTCTTTCTGTTGATACAAGACTGGCAAGACCAAGGATGTTGTATTTTTTACCTTTAAGCTCCAAATTTACATCGTGCAATCGAGCAAATGCAACTATTTTGTCATTCTCATTTAATAATATAAAATATTTCTTATTCCAGTCATCGTTTCCAGGTTCGGGTTTTATGACACTTTTTGAATTAAATTCCTTCTTCCTCCAAGAATTAATAACAACCAGTTCGTCGTTCGTTAAGTTTTTACCTTCTTTGATAACAAATTTCGTACTCATATAATTTCTCCAGTACAACTATCTCCTGTAAAGATTGTACAATAATCTACACTTCCGATCGAAAGAAAATAACTTTGGGTCACTCTGAGGCTAAAGTTTTAAGTACTACTATTTCCTGATGAAATTCGAGGCTAAAAAGTTCGAATCAAGTTTGGGTATTGAGAAATATCAATATTCTTCCTTTAGAATCTTTTCAACAATTACCTTTAATTCTGGTAAATCTTTCTGAACTGTTTTCCAAACCTCTTCGGTATCAACCCAATCGTAGTCGTGGACCAAGATGTTTCTCATGGCTACGGCTTCTTTAGTTGGAAGTTCTGGATGTGAGTCGACAAAATCTCTGCCTAATTTACCCAATGCCTCTCCAATTATGGCAATTTGTCTGATAACCGCATCCTGTGTCTTTTTGTCTTTATCGAATTTACCGAAGTCGAAACCAGAGATATACTCTTCGAGAATCAATTTTATAGCACTCAGAATATCTTTGAGGTATATTTCGTTACTTTTCTCCATAAAGAGTTACTAACTGTTTATCTATAAATGGCTTAAGGAAAGGTCTTAAATTTTTTCTGGAAACTAAATCAACTTCCTTTTTAAATAAATCTTGGAATTCCACTAAAATTTTTCCCTTTTCCAGAAGGGATTTTGTATCTCTAAAATCAACCAGTAAATCCACGTCGCTGTCGGGACGCTCTCTTCCAACGGCGTATGATCCAAATAACCCCAAAAAGGAAATATCATTAGATCGGCAAATATCTGCTAGTCTATTAGTGTCAAACTGGATGTTCATGAAATTATTATATCATCAAAACAATATAATTTTCAGCCACGAATTGACGTATTTGTGAGTTCGAAAGAAGCAGAGCTTGGCCGAGTTAGACTCGGTAAAATAACTTCGGGTCACCGAGTCTGACTCAGTTTCATTAAAATACCCGGGTTCAAACTTATCTAACACCCAGCGATGAAATTATCAACTTTCTTTCCCGGTTACACTTTCTTCATAAATAAGATATTGGAGGACGGAGAGTATTATTAAATTAATTAAAAGTCCTCCTACCGCGGAAAACTGCTCATCAAGAAATCTGAAAAACTGGGTCAAAAATAATGATATTAAAATTGCTACTTTAAACATCTCATAAGAATTTTTACGTAGATTCTTGGAGTGTAAAAAGTAAATTCCAATAAGTACGAACAATCCTGATGTCAAAGAAAAAACCAACTGTCCCCATTCTGCGAAAGTCTGAACTTTTGAGAATTGCCAAAAAGCACCCAGGAAATTAAAAATTGAAAATGCTACAAAAAAGAAAATAACAGTTATCGAGAATCTTTTTGAATGCGTCAGTCTGATATAAAGTTCTCTCATAAAATCACGTACCTGATGTAAAAAACTCGGTTTTTTTATCGGTAACGGAACGACTTTTTCCAGCAAATCTATCATTGATTTTACAATCGGATCTTCCCGGTCACTTTTTCGAAAATAGGATAGTGCTAACTTCTTTTCTTCCTTATCCAAATCATGTATTAATACCTGTTTTGTCATCTCTATTGCATTTATTGAATATTCTTCTTTTGTAAAGTTGACGTAGCGTTCAAAGAGTCTTACAGCCAAGAATAGGAGGATAAAAATTACATATATGATTGCAATTGCGGGTTGGTAGAAATAGTTATTATCATTTGTTATATACTTTCCAAGTTCATCGATAAAAGTTCCGAATCCGATTCCTCCGACAACTGAAGCAAAATATTTAATTTCCTTATTAAGAAAGACAAAAAGCGAGATGATTGCAGTCATCATTAAGAATCCGCCAAAAAGCATATGCGCGATATGAAAATTTTGGCCACTTAGTGAAGGGTATCCCGTCAAATATAAAAAAACGCGAATAAACAGTATCGAAACAACAGCGGATACCAAAAAATTCTCAATTAAGTCACCCGCATCTATATCCCGCGGTAAATAACGTACTCCTGGAGCATGCATAAGTGAATTATCGCAGAATATTTAATGAGTATAAAGACTTAGTGTGAAGCTTTGCTAAAAATTTCGGATGCTTCTCCCCAATTTACTACGTTCCACCACGCGGAAATGTAGTCTGCGCGGCGATTTTGATATTTAAGATAATATGCATGTTCCCATACATCTATTCCCAATATCGGAATATTCCCATGTATTAGAGGAGAATTTTGGAACGAATGTCGCTTAATAGTTAATTTCTTGTCAGGTGTCATTATTAAAAATGCCCAACCGCTTCCGAAAACACTCATGGCTTTACTCGTAAACTCTTCCTTGAATTTATCAATATTACCAAATGTCGAATTAACACTTTCCAATAATTTACGCGTTAAGGTGGTAGGTTTCGGTGTCATTATCTTCCAGAAGAAAGTATGGTTAACATGACCACCTCCATGGTTAATGACAGCCTGGCGGACATCGCCGGGAACGCTATCAATATTTGCCAAAATTTCCTCAATCGGTTTTTTGTAAAAATCGGGGTATTTCTCTAAAGCTTTATTTAAATTATCAACGTAAGATCGGTGGTGTTTACTATGATGAAACTCCATAGTCTTTGCATCAATATAGGGTTCCA
Organism: uncultured Gammaproteobacteria bacterium; assembly: GCA_964423565.1. GTDB lineage: Bacteria > Patescibacteriota > Microgenomatia > UBA8517 > UBA8517 > CAYREZ01. The sequence continues at coordinate 3,961 of CAYREZ010000088.1, forward strand.
AAGCATTATAATCGTAGGGTAAATTAGGTAAGTCAAATGCCATAATTAATTATAATCCGATTATGCAACTGCAATATAAGACGGTTGTTTGGGAAACTTTTTGGGTGCTTCCTTTTTAACAAACGGCCATTTCA
>CAYREZ010000089.1:0-4082 GCA_964423565.1 uncultured Gammaproteobacteria bacterium
ATGCGTATTATAAGATATTCTTTTTAGAAAAGTCAAATACCGATACTATTTCTATAAGTCTAAGGAATATTTGTTCAGATATGAGAAACAATATTTACTTATTGACAGTCCACCCGCATTAATACTAGTCTTTTAATGAAGGTTTATTTTTGCCTAAGTGTTAATTTTTAGCCTGCTCTGCCCTTCAAAAATCGCAGTACGTGGTTTTTTCGACATCGTAAGATGCAAGGTATTAGTACCCGAAGCCAGTGCTAAGATTTGGAGGGCTATGATGAATAGTACTGTCCGGTTACCTGTCCCGATTCTTCTCAAGTATTATTTTACCTTCTACATATAAGTCCTATTAGTCTTATATGTCCTATTCCCCCCTACACAAAAACGCGCATAATTCTAATCTGAAGGAACGGGTAGTACGATACGTTAGAAATCCTTCTACCCTCAAGGAACGGGTAGAGCGCCTGCCCTACACTCCACCCGTCCCGCGAAGGAAGAAATTATAAAAGTTCTAACGTATCGAGCTGCTCGGAACGTTAAATCGTAAAGTGATATTTACGTTCCCCTACATACCACCCATCCATTCAAGCTAGAATCACAAATGCGCGTTTTTTAATTATTAAAAACAAAGTTTTTAAGTTAATAAAGTTTAACACCATAAATCAACTCTTGTCAAATCCTATAACGTTTATATATTACTATTAACGATTACCCATAGTTTGAGTGTTCAAAAAATTGAGGCAATTGTTCGGATATACTTTGGTCGTATTTAATATTGTGGATAACTCGGGGATAAACTCTATAAGTCATATATCAATTCAATTTAAGTATTTATATTGGTGCTTATTGTAGGTATTTCCTAATCGCCTCTTGAAGACTACTTACTTCTCTACTTGTTATCGAAGTGCTATAACCAAGCCTTTTTGCCTCTTTAACTCTTTTCTCTTGAGAATACACTTCTCTAATATCACCTAATAAACCTACCTCCCCAATCGCCATCATTACACTTCGAGTCGATTTATCAAGATAAGCCGAGGCGATCGATAAACATATCGCAAGGTCTGCTGAGGGATCATTTTTTATTGACATCCCGCTTGCAATATTGACAAACACATCATGTTCGTACAAAGGTAGTCCGCAGCGTCTTTGCAGTACCGCAATCAATAGTTCCAGTTTTCTAATATCAAGACCTTGTGCAACCCTTTTTGGATAAACCATTTTATTCGGTACAATTAAGGATTGTATTTCAACCAGAATTGGTCTTGTACCTTCGAGAACACACGTAACCACACTTCCCGGTGTTATTTTTTTATTGCGGGACAAAAACAACTTTTCCGGATCGTGAAGCGGAACAAGTCCTTTATCCTCCATTGAAAAAATTCCTACTTCATCGGTTGGACCAAAGCGATTTTTAACCGCACGCAGAAGTCTTAATGTCAAACTCTTATCTCCTTCAAACCATAAAACCGTGTCGACTATATGCATTAAAACGGATGGCCCTGCAACCGAACCTTGCTTTGTTACATGTCCTACAATAAAAATGGATACATTATTTTCTTTAGCAAAACGTACCAAACGGTACGCACATTCCCGAACTTGCCCCACCGACCCCGACATTCCAGTAAGGTCAGATGTATACATTGTTTGAATCGAATCAATAATTACACCTTGCAAGGACGCTCCTTGCAAACCGGATATAGCATCGATTATTGAATCGACATCCGTTTCCTCTAAAAGTTGAATATTCTTACTCTTAACACCCAATCTATCAGCCCGAATCTTAATCTGACTTACCGATTCCTCACCTGAAACATACAAAACCCCACTTTTACCTTTTACCCCCGCCTTGCCGGCAGGCAGGTCTTGCCCTTTACCTCCAAGCGTCTCGGCAACCTGTAACAATAGTGTCGACTTTCCTATTCCGGGCTCACCGGCAATCAAGACTACCTGTCCGGGCACAAGTCCTCCTCCAAGCACACGATCAAGTTCGGAAATTTTAGTTGATACTCTCCTCGTCGAATTAACAGGTATTGAAGCTAATAAAACCGGTTTAGATGCGTTTTTACTTTTACCTTTTATCTCTTGCCTTTTACCTGAAATGACTGTTTCAACCGCACTATTCCAATTTCCACACTCGGGACAGCGTCCGTACCACTTTCCTGATTCATACCCACACTGTTGACATACAAATTTCGAAGAATTCCTAACCATTAAGAAGAATTGTAATTTGTTAATTGATAAATGTAAATTGAGGTATTGAATGAAGTTACTTTAGCTTACCTTCTATCCTTTCTCCTTTCCCTACTTATTCAACTCGCCCTCTATATTTTTTATACTTAAATTTGGACTTAAACCTAAACTCTCTACTTCTACTTATACCCAATCGGTTTTTCAGTTAATACCAGTCCTAATGAGATTTTCCGATTTGCCCCGTCTACTTCCTCTATAATTACTTTCATGCTGTCGCCTTTTACAAATTTCTTACCCGGTGGGATTTTTGTCATATGCACAAGTCCTTCAACCCCGGGTTCAAGACCAACAAAAATCCCGAAATCGCTCTGTTTTACAACTTTGCCGTCAATCCTCAAATCCGGATAATATTTCTCCTCAATTCTTTCCCAAGGATCCTCGATTACTTGCTTTATAGATAACGCAAGTTTACCTTTATCTTTACCGATGACCTTGACTTTAACTTTATCGCCTTCATGATGTATATCCGAGGGCTTGGATATCTTTTCCCAGGAAAGTTCCGATATATGTACAAGCCCTTCAACTGGTACTTCATTCTTGTCAACTTTAGCCATAACCCGTACGAAACAACCGAAATCATATATACTCGTTATTTCTCCGTCATATGTCTCCCCGATTTTAATTTTAGCTATTGCATCTCTGAGTATACCCAGTTCTTCCGCCTCGGATACTTCTTTTTCAGAAAAGATTACTCTCTTTGCATCCTGGTCTATATCGATTACTTTGACCTTAAACCTTCTACCTACCAAGGATTGGATATTTTTAAGAACCTCTTTACTGACTTGGGATCTTGGGACATAACCGGTTATTCCATCTATCTCGACAACTATGCCTGAAGGATTGGCGGACTTACCTTCGACGCTTACTGCTTCCTCGCCTTCATAAGCCTTCCTGAGCTTACTCCAAACAGCTTGAGTGCTTGCCTGTCTTAGAGATAATATCGTGTAACCATCCGGCATCTCAGGAACAATCACCCTTGCTTCGATCTTGTCTCCGACATTTATTGTCTTTATGTAGCTTTCTGACTCTTTATAAGATTTTTCTGCAACGAGTCCTTCGCTTTTGCCTCCGATATCAACAACAACTCTGCCCGGAGTTTTCTCAATAATTACCCCCGTTACTTTATCTCCGACCGACAGACTTTTTACGTCAGTTCCGAACTTTCTTAGAAGTTCATCCATTGTCATGCCATCAGAGCTTAAAGTTTTATTTGAAGTTTTAATCTTTTTTTGACTCACGCACTTAATCCACCTTTCTTTTTTCAAGCCAAAGTCCTGGCGATGACGTATTTTCGCATAGAGTTGCCCCCATACTATCGTCCGCGCTGGTACGTTTAACTTCTGAGTTCGGAATGGCCCTCCTCCGCTCTTCACTACGCTCAGAGCTCCGGAAGGGTTGGTCCTTCCGTAGCTCCTTGCGAAGCAAGGAGCGAAGGAGGAGATCAGGTGGTACCATACCGCTATCGTCACCAGGACGCTGACTTGAAAATATATTTGCTCTTTAAATCCGAAGATTATGGTTTAGAAAAATAAGTCTATCGACCGATTCGCGCAAGGTAAGCTTAACTCCTTACGGAGCTTCCACTTCCTGCCGATTAACCTGGTATTCTGCCAGGGGTCTAAAACCTCACCCGCAGGGCGAGAAAGATAAATGAATTAATAAACAAATATACAAATAAACAAATGAATTTAAAGATTATTTTTCTTGTATTTCCATTTAGATATTTGACTATTTGGATATTGAATTTTTATTATCTGTCTTGTCCTACGGACAAGGCGCGAGTCCTAATCTTAGGGTGGGCTTCCCACTTAGATGCTTTCAGCGGTTATCCCTTAGGA
>CAYREZ010000090.1:0-3753 GCA_964423565.1 uncultured Gammaproteobacteria bacterium
ATAGAAATAGTATCGGTATTTGACTTTTCTAAAAAGAATATCTTATAATACGCATTAATTATGAATAAAAGAATAAATCTTTTCTTAGCAGTTTTACTTTTACTTTTAGTTACTTCCGTTACGGCTTATGTTAAAGCACAAACTTCTGCGCCAAGTTTTCCTTCATGCCGCGAAAAAACTCCTCCCGGGGATGTAGCTAGTTACGGTTATGGCTGGCACCAGATTGTCGGAGAAAGTATCTTAAGAGAAGGTAGTGATAATGTTTATTCATTATCTTCAGGAAATTACCTGCAATGTTTTTGTCCGGTAAGCGGAAATGAGGGAGTTCAAACTAATTGGTGGAGCGCGGAAGGATTGACCCAGGAAGAAATTAATTCTTTTGTATCACAGGGATGGATTTTTGAGAATGGCTTGATGTGGAATTTGGGAGATAAGGGCTATTTGGCAAAAAATAATAGTCTAAATTGTGGTCCTGAACCTTCGCCAACGCCAACATTGACGCCGACACAATCACCGACACCAACTTTAACACCAACCCCTACACTGACTCCTACACCGGGTCCAGAGCCGGAAAATCCCAGATGCGTTGGACTATCGGCAAGTCCCAAAGAAGGAACCGCACCCTTGACCGTAAAATTTACAGGATCTGGATTCGATAAAAACGGACCGATTTTAGAGTATGAGTTTAATTTCGGAGACGCATCAGGAGGACAGTCTCAGGTATGGAAGCAAAAAGAATCTGAAGCAGCTCATAGATATGATAGTTCAGGCGAGTTTATAGCATCATTAAAAGTCAAAGACCAAGGCGGTACGTGGAGGGATGGCAACGATGATTGTAAAGTTAGAATTAAAGTTAACTCTCAGCCGCAGGTTTTGGGTAAGGCTACCCCTGAAAAACTTCCTGAAGCGGGAGCATCCGTCGCTTTTTTTGGAAGTATTGTACCGTTAGGTTATTTTCTCTATAAACGCTTCAGATTAGTTTGATAAAATTAGTAAATTCTTGTACTTAAAGCGATGCACCCAAAAGGTTTAATTTATCTAAAAGGCAAGTCAGCAAATGTTGGCGAGGCTCGTATTGCTTTGCCCGTTTCAACGCGACTTATTTATCATTTGATTCGTAGCACTGGAGCAGGAATAATCGCATTCGTTGTAATAGTATTTTTGTTCTCTTTTTATCCAATACTCAGTCAGGAGGTAAGTTACTCTTTAAATAAAAAGATTGGGGAAGGGATTATTACCGATACCGTCAAAGTCGATTTAGCTGAAGCTGATAGAGTTATAGCGGTACAAAAAGAAGCTGATTCTTACGGAATAAATTCGTACTTTTCTGTTGCGGTACCGAAAATCAATGCATACTCAAATATAATTGCAAATGTTGACACTAATAATAGGGATGAGTATACAAAATCGCTTCAAAACGGAGTTGCGCACGCAAAAGGTACATATTTTCCCGGTCAGGGACAGGACATCTTTTTATTTGCTCACTCTACCGACTCGCCAGTAAATATTGCAAGATATAATGCTGTATTTTATTTACTTAGAAAGCTGGAAAAGGGTGATAAGATATTAATATATTTTGCAGACAGAAAGTATCTTTATGAAGTTGAAGAAAAAAGACTTACTGATGCAAACGATACGTCGTGGATAACCAGTACTTCGGGGACCGAAAGGTTGTTACTGATGACCTGCGATCCTCCGGGCACCACATGGAGGAGATTAATCGTAATAGCAAAACCAGTGTTTTCCAGTTGACAAAGAAGTTGCTGTGAAATAAAATAATGACGAATCCAAGAATTTCTTCTTGAGGTGTAAAAGATTCCTTCCAAAATGTTTTTTTAGTAACATTAGTTAATGGTAGATAAATCCAAAAAAGACGTGACAGTTGATATTCCTGGTGAGATACAAGGAGAGAGTGTTGTGGAAAATAAATACGAGAATGATGCAAGCAGACTTATTGTTGATGAGAGAGTACTTCCGGATTCAAACCTTCCTACCGAATATGTAGAGGGAATATTGGATATTGCTAATGAAGGTTCCGGACTCCTTAGACCCACGTTTGCCCCCTCGGACCGGGATATTTATATCTCGGCAAGTCAAATTCGAAGATTTAATTTAAGATTGGGGGACAAAGTTGGTGGTCAGGCACGTCATCCTAAAGAAAACGAACGCTACTGGGGACTATTGAAGGTGGAGAAAGTCAACGGTAATGAAGTTGATGTTATAAACGAGCGAGCCAAATTTGACGATTTGGTTGCAGTGTATCCTGATGCGCAGGTGATCCTCTCGACCGGCGAAGAACCCCTTACCAATCGTGTAATTGACCTTATTGCTCCGATCGGATTTGGGCAGAGAGGACTGATTGTCTCGGCGCCGAAAGCAGGAAAGACATGGTTGATTAAAGATATTATTGCTGGAATTGCAAAAAACTATCCGGAAACCGACAGTAAAAAGACGAAGAGTAATAAGAAAGTTCATCTGATGGCGGTACTTATAGGTGAAAGACCGGAGGAGGTAACCGATATAGTCAGACACGTTAAGGAAGTAACTAACGGAATGGGAGAAGTTGCAGCAAGCAATTTCGACGAGTCACCTACCGAGCAAACCAGAGTTGGTGAACTCGCTCTCGAGAGAGCAAAAAGACTTGTTGAGCTCGGTTATGATGTTTTTATCGTACTTGATTCGGTAACGCGGATGGCAAGAGCTTATAATCTAGCACTTCCGACTTCCGGAAGAACGCTGTCCGGGGGTTTTGATCCGGTAGCACTTTTTCCCGCGAAAAAATTCTTCGGAGCGGCAAGAAAAATTGAGAACGACGGATCATTAACAATCATCGGTACATGTCTAGTTGATACCGGTTCAAGAATGGATGATCTAATTTATGAAGAATTTAAGGGCACCGGGAATATGGAATTGCATTTGGTACGTCGTCTTGCCGAGCGTAGGATTTACCCGGCTATCGATGTGACACGATCCGGTACACGCCAGGAAGAGCTTTTGTATGGCAAGGATCAACTTACTCAGATTTATACGTTAAGGCGAATGCTCGATATGGTTCATGAGGATGAAAGAACGGAAACCCTGCTTGAGAGGTTAAAAAAGACGAAAGAGAACAAAGAATTTTTAGATAGTTTAAAAACCGTCTGAATTGAACTAATTATCTCCCCAGAAAAAACCACTTCTCATTGACTACTATATATAAAAGGATTTAAATTAATAAAGAACCAATTTTACACAATCTGCCTAATAAAATTTATACAAACGAAAATATTTCTGTAGCTTCCCAGCGGAGAAATCCTCGTAGAGGATGGTTTTTTGTTTATCTAATGGTAGCCCTTGTTATTCTTATTACGTTAGGAATTGTTTTAGGCCAAAAGGGATCAATAAGTATTATTCGCTCCAAGATAATACCTTTATTACGAACCACAGGTCTTATTAAACCTTCCGTACCGGGGTATTTTGAAGCACTTGAAACCCAGAACCTTCTTTATGATTATAACGGCGATGGTATAGTTGGCGGCGAGGATTACGCACCGCTTTTAAAGAACCTTGACGACACGGAAGTTCAAGAGAAAACCGATGAGAATACTTCTCCTGTACTACAGGCGACAAGCTCAACTGATTCCGAAACAGGCAACTACTTTTTACCAACAACAAATAATTTCGGCAATGATGAATTCAATGGTGCGGCAACAGTAAGCGTACCGATTAATTTGCCTGCCGGTACTGCAGGATTAACTCCGTCGCTCGGCTTAA
>CAYREZ010000091.1:0-3719 GCA_964423565.1 uncultured Gammaproteobacteria bacterium
TCAAATTGAAACGCCTATCCCTACAACACTTGCAACTGAAACAGTTAGCGAGCAAGGACCAGTACTTGAAGGTTCTGAACGTGGGTCTTTGGCGCCTCCTGATGAGAATATCACGCCACTCGATCGGCACGACGCTTATGATCGTTCTCCGTTTGAAAGAATTGAACTTAAACCACCCGAAATCGCACTTCCCCAACCTGCGGTACCTGAACCTACAATACCTGGAATATTCGACTCGGATGGCGACGGAATTCCCGACAGAGTTGATTTTGACACCGACGGTGATGGACAGAACGATAGCCATATTGAAATTAGCCAAGGAAAAGTTATAAAGGAAGTCCTTGCTGACGGAAGAGAACTCCTTTTAGATCCGGACTCAAAAGGGATACCCGGCTTACAATATCATCTCTCACAATTGCACAGTGATTGGAGTCCTAAAGAAGTTTCCATTGCGGCTACCCGTGCGTATGCTCAAGGAATAACAGCAGACTCTTCTGAAATTTCCAGCTTTGAAAAACCTATGATAACAACCCCATTAGGGATATCAGTTAAAGAAATCGATGCTCCTGATACCGATAATGACGGCAAACCAGACGGTGTGTGGAAATTGGACAATCAGGGAAGAATTGTCGGAGGGACGACTCCAGATGGAAATGAACTTCTAATGGCTACACCGGAAACCAGCAAAGGACTTATGGGCTTGCAATATGAGATTGCAAACATCAATCGGGAATTTTCTCCCGATCAAGTAATTGATCTAGCACAAGAAGCTTTTGATAAAGGAATTAGTCCATCCGACCACACCGCGTTGACAGGATTTATTAATGCAGAAGTTGAGGAAACTTTCATACCACCTGTTGATCCTAAAACGGAAATATCTACAAATACTATTAACCCGGAATACCAACAACCAGAGATTAATACAGAAAATCTTGTTAGAGGTCGAGGTTTTGATCTCGACCACGACGGTAAAGTTGATTCTTGGTGGCTCAAGGATCCTGAAACCGGGAAAATAGTGTCAGGACATTTAGCCGACGGAAGGAATTTAGTGTTTGGCCAGGAAGGAGTTCCGATAGGGATTGTTCAGGATCATTTAGCTAATGAAAATCCGAACCTTGCGCCGGAACAAGTCGGTCAAATAGCGGAGGATACGGTCGAAGAAAACAACTTAGAACTGCCGTCGAAGACTGCAAGCGACGAGAATAACTATCCTAATTTAGTTAAAGATAATGGGTTAAAAGTTATAGAATCGATTAATCTGAAAATAGCCCAGCTTTCCCTTCAGGACTATTTTGAAGAAAGATTCAGATTAGACCAGGAGCATGCATCCGAAGCCGCAAGAAAGGTAGAATTTGAAAAAGTAAGAAACGAGGAAATAGTCCGTGGCGCTCCTGGAATTAAGGTACTGGACGATTTAAATGCAAGAATTAAAATCGGAGAAAGTATTTACTTCTGGAACAGCGTAAACTGGTATGAGTGGCTCAAAGAGCAAGGATTGCTAAATTAGTATGACAACAATTGATTTTTCAAAAGGCTTGGATTTTTCTCCACTTGAGCGACTTGGAGTTACCAAGGAACAAAGTATAAAACTTCTTACTGCTTTCTCGCCCATTATTGACCTGGAACTTCAAAATAGAATAAGGTCGGTCTTTAGTGATGAAGAGTCAAAAGCAATAGGAATTGAAGCGGAAGGGAAAGGAATAAAACCTGAGGATGGAATGTTTTTCTTGGAGGAAAAATATCATGCTAAAACTGGCAGATATTTTATGGAAGAGATGAGGCTTCTATTCAATGACTATATTAACCACGCAGCCAATATCATTGCTCAAGCTCGTCGTGACACGAAATATTTTACCGAATCAGGGCAAAATAATTTAAGTCAATTTGACAAATTAATAAGCGAGCAGAAATGGGAGGACGCAGCGAAGCTTCTGGATGAAGTTTTAAAAAACAAAGAAGCTCAGTTAACTCCAAATAACTGACTCTACCCTTAAACGTCTTACTTCGACGTTCTCAGAGTAGCTCTTTCTTATACTTCTATAACCACGGGAAGAATCATGGGCCGGCGGCCTGTTTTTTGGAAAAAGAACTTTCCAAGATAATCCATAGTTACGCCGTGGATAACGGATCTTTTTATATCTTTGTTTTTTGTTATCTGCCTTCTTAATCTTTCAGATGTTTCCTTCAAGAAATCTTTGCTTATTTTCTCAAAAACAAAACCCCGGCTTATTATTTCCGGCATTCCGACAATTTGACCGCTTTTATCCAATTTATAGATAACTACAACCACGCCTTCATTTCCCAAAATTGCTCTATCCCCAAGTACAACTTTGCCAACATCCCCAACTCCCAGTCCGTGTACTAAAACAGCTTTGACGGATATTTTCTCGCCCATTTTTACACTACCGTTATCAAAAATTAAGCTCTCGCCTGGCTTGAGAGTATGAATTTGCGAACTTGTGAATCCGTTTCTTGATGCAAGTTTTTTGTAGGCGTGCATAAAACGTATCGTACCGCCAACCGGAATTAAATGCTTAGGCTTAATCATATTAAAGAGTTCGACAATATCTCCCTGGCTGCCATGTCCCGATACATACAAGCCTTCGGTAAGATCGTAATAATGTACATCAACTCCCTTATCCATCAATTGGTCGATAACAAAATCCTCACTCTCTTTTGTATACGGTGGCGCGGGATCTGCGGAAAATACCATCATCTCCCCCGCTTGGATTTTAACTTTTTCATGCTCATCAATTGCAATTCTATATAACGAACTACCAACTTGGCCGTAGCAGCCGGAAACAATGTACAATAGTTCTTGCCTAGGCAGTTTGTCCGATTCCGTCAGTGAAATTACAGTTCCTGGCGGATACCTAAGGTACCCAAGGTTGTAAGCAATTTCAGTCTTTTTCTGTATCGACCGACCAATGAAAACCACCTTTCTTCCCAGCTCACCCGCGACATTAATCATCTGCTGAAATCTTCCGATATTCGAAGATATTGCAGTTGCAAAAATCGCAGTTTTTGCATCTTTTACAATATTATAAAGATTACCTTCTATATCAGTTTCGCCCGGAGTAAACCCTGGTTTATTAGCACCGAGACAATCGGAGGCAAGAAATAATACATTTGCCTCAGCCAACTTCCGAGCTCTATCTTTATCAAAGGGCATTCCGTCTACGGGATTCTGGTCCATTTTATGCTCAGGTACGTGGAAAATTCTACCTTCTGGAGTATCAATCGCAAATCCGACAGTATCCGGTACCGAGTGGGTTACTCTAAACGGATATACCTTAAATGGACCAATCTCAAACTCACTCATTTCGGGATTGAAAGTATTAATTTTGTATGAGCTTAGCCCATAATCTTTAAACTTATCCTTTAAAAATTCAGTAACTAAAGGTGATGACCAGATAGGTGCGCTTACTTCTTTTAACAAAAAGGGGAGTGCCCCGATATGATCCTCGTGACCCTGGGAAACTACAATTCCGACGAGTTTCTCTTTATTTTTTAAAATATAGGAAAAATCAGGTATTACAAGATCAACTCCAGGCATTTCAAGATCGGGAAAGCCTACTCCACAATCAACAATCAACATTTTGCCGTTTGCCTCATATACATACAAATTCTCCGTAACGCTTACGGTTCCTGATAGCGCGATAAATTTTAAAGACATACCTTTAAATTTCTAATTATTTTAATTACTCTAATTTCCAAAT
>CAYREZ010000092.1:0-3031 GCA_964423565.1 uncultured Gammaproteobacteria bacterium
CTGAAGAGCGGGGTTTCCTCTAAAGGAGGACGACATATCAGTATTCAATTCATCCTCGTCCTGAAGGGCGTGGTTTTCTTGAATGCTGTTATAAAAAGAAGCTAACTTGTATAGAAGTTAGGAAGTTTCTTCGGCTTCACTCAGGATGAACTTCTTCTCCCAACACTCCAATGTTTAATCGATTAATGCGAATGGTGAGCTTGTCGAACCAGAGCGGGCAGGGGGAATCGAACCCCTACTTGCGCATTTTAACAAGCTTATGGAGGCGTATCAATCTAAAGCAGAGAAAGAAGACAATGTTTAGTTCCTCTTTGTTTGATTAGTCAATCTGCTATACTTTTTTTATGAAATTGATTAGCGCAAGAAACGTACTAATATTGGTAGGAATTGTTATTTTACTGACATTAATTGTTGCCTTGTTTCTCTTTAAAAAGAACATCCAGCCTAATACTACATATTTCTCAACTCAAGAAGAATGTCAAGCGAAAACTTATTCAACATGCATTTGTATGGTTACTAAATTAGATACAGTTAATTCAAATCCTGATTGTATTGGTTGGGCGCCGTAAATAAGGGTTTGAATCCCGTCTCCTCGTTAACAAAGTTGAGGCTAAATAAATTACAAATCTTATTAATCAAATACTCCTCACTTAGCCCAATATATCAGGCTATTTTGGCATCTGACAACGAGGGGCTCCCGTTTGGAGCGGGCAGGGGGAATCGAACCCCCATTCTCAGCTTGGAAAGCTGATGTTGGGCCATTCAACTATGCCCGCGCATGAAAAATATTCAGCAGATCAACTGATCCCGCGAATTATATTAATCTTGATATTATTATAACAAATTGAATAAGATATGATAATACAACTTAATGGCAGAAATAATTGTAAATATTCCCTTCTCGGAATATATAAATAGTAAAAAAGTTAGGTCTCCGATTGGTATGAGAATAACCCAGAGATTTTGTATTCAGGGTAATTGTTCTGCGCATTATGAAACCGCGTGTCTTGGGATAGATAAGGATGGCAACAGAATGTTACGATTGTATTACGACCACAGACTAATGGATCCACAAGCTGATGAGAGTATGGAACTATTGCGAAAAAATAATTTGAAACTTATTGAAGAAAATTGCTTATTTACAAACGGTAAAGTTAGAAGTTAAAAGAGGTAATTTTTCTTCGTTTAAACAACCCAAACACGTCATAAAATCTTGAAGTCTAAATAGCTTACCCGTGTCGGAGTGCCCGGATTCGAACCGGGGACCTCCGCGTCCCAAACGCGGCGCTCTGCCAACTGAGCCACACTCCGGCGTCAAAATTGATTCCGCTCACTGTTCACACACTGTCGTCTTGTCTTGACGAAGTGGGCTGAGTGGGACTCGAACCCACACGAGATGTAATCTCACACGCTCTTAAGGCGTGCGCGTATGCCATTCCGCCACCAGCCCTGGATATTACCCATATTTTACTATCTGAAGCAATTTAAGTACAGTTGGAGATTAGCTTGCTTTCTTGGAGCCGACAGTTATTTGGATATCATATTCGCTATCTTCGGGTAAAGTTTCTTCAGATTTTTCTAGAATATAATTTTTAGATAGGGCTTCTTTTATCTTTTCATATACCGAATCACTTAAATTTTTCTTTAGACTTACTAATGTCGTTGTATAGTCGTATTTATCCGCATTAGCAGTATCAACTTTTTTGAATTTTAAATCGTTTAATAATGTTTTTACTTTTCCTGCCTCGCCCGGTATTCCGGATCCGTTTAGAATCTGAACATTAAGTGTTGTCAAGTCAACTTCAGACGGACTCGGAGTTGAAGTAACTTCGGGGGTTGGAACATCGGTATCCTCATTACTTTTCGACCCGGGTAGACTAACTTTAGACATCCCATTCTTGTAGTAATATGCACCTCCGGCGACTAACGCCCCGACTATTAGTACAATCAGAATTATGAAAAAAATTTTCCCGAAAGATTTTCCGCCTTTTTCATTTTCCTTTGTAGTATCAGGTCGAATATCAGCAAGCCATTTTTTTACATCAACTGAAGATGCGTCCTCCTCTGCTTCAGGCTTCGCTTCGGATTCTTTTATTTCTGCCTCATTTTCGGGAGGCTCAACAATAGATCTTGATTTTTGCTTTTCAGAGTCGAGTTGGCTGAATGAGGTAATTTTAGGTTCTGTTGGAGTTGATACTTCTTTTGCAGACTCTTTTTCGGCCAAATCAAACTTCACGGAAACTTCCTCTTTTCCACTTTCTTCAACGTCAGTCTGTTTTACGTCTTCTTTCTCGTAAACAGTTTCTTTTTCAGGCTCCGATTCGGCTTCCGGTTGTTCGGGAATTTCCTCAACCACAATTTTATCTTTTTGTTTCGCTTTATCGTCTTTTATCGGCATGATAAGTTGTTTAAAATTCTTAGTTAGAAGCGACAATTACATTGTGTAATAATGCAATTACTTTGTCAACAGACGGGTAAATTTGCTAAAATATAGTGGTTTTTGTTTTTAAACAAAATAGCTTAAGCTATTTTGGGAGGAAGGATAGACAAAAAGCTAAAGCTAAGTTGCACATGCAACTTACGAAAGTGATTGACTAATCCTGACGAGGTGGCTGTAGCTCAGTTGGTTAGAGCGCTAGGTTGTGGACCTTGAGGTCGTGGGTTCGATCCCCATCAGCCACCCCAACCGGATTCGAACTATTAAATATTTATCGCTGACAATTACTACAAAAATTTAGCAGAAATGCTAACCAACAAGAAGCCCTAAGTCTTTTTTGCAAACTTCACAGTTGCAATTAATTTCACCTATTTCTTTTCTACCTCCGATTGGCTCAGCTACGTGGTTTAAAATCATTCTCCAAAGTTTATATTTCTTGTACACTTGCGATGTTGAAACAAATTTTTCAACCAAGATTGCCATTTCAGGGTCCCACTTCCTTAGATCAGGTAGTAAACGTTTATTACTTAACCACCATTTACCGTTGATTTGGTAGTGATATTTTAAGATATCATTTATATTTATAGATAACAC
>CAYREZ010000092.1:3041-3624 GCA_964423565.1 uncultured Gammaproteobacteria bacterium
CATAAAGTGAATTAGTTGGTAATCCTCATTCGTAGCTTTTTTAGGTTTCACCTTTGCGAATTTTTCTCTTAATTTCTTTAACACCCCAGTTTTGTCAAACACTATAATTGATTCAGCAAGCATTGGCATCCCTTCACCTTTTTTTGCAACCGCTTCATCCATATCTTCGATTTGCTTTAGGGAGCGAAAGGAAACATCAAGCTTCAGACCTTTAATGATCGGGTGGTTAATTTCTTTGCAATCATTATCTTCATCAATCGCAACAATTACATCAAAATCACTGTCTTTGTCCTGCTCTCCTCGTACTACTGAACCAAATATAAATGCCCCTAAATAACGGTCATGTTTTTTAAGTTGTTTAACATTGTTATATGCAGTTAAAAATGGATCTTCAAGTTTTTGATTCACCGCTTATTTATAATGCCTTAAATGACGAAAATCAAACTGAGATGTAGTTCAGAGAAACTAGGCCTGTTGGATTAAGACTTATCCAAGTTCGAACGTAAGCTGGCAAGCGACCCAGATTTTTAGCCTCAAGCAAATATATCGAACTATCCTACTTTAAATCGCACTCGAACCTCAA
>CAYREZ010000093.1:0-3505 GCA_964423565.1 uncultured Gammaproteobacteria bacterium
CTAGCTACACCTTAAAAGTGTATCGGAAGTGTCGCATATGTGTTTACACAATTCGTATTATTGACTTTTTCTACATATCTGTTAAAATACTTCTAAACCCTCGGATACCGCACCGTCGTATTCATTCGGCGCTTAAGTATCCGGGTTTTTTATTTGAATATCAATACTTCAATTTCCTTTAAATTTAACAATCTATTAGGTTTTATTTTTCCTTTAGTTGTTAGATAACTTATCCTGTGTGCGTTTGATTTCTTACCGATATTTGAAAAGGAAACTCCAGGGACTTTTTTTAAAGTTTTTTCAGCCATTTCCATAAAAATATCAGCGAGAAGTTTTTCAAGTCCAGAATATTCTCGATCGATTATTATATTTGATAAATGTTTGATATCGGAGTGTTTTATTAATAATACGACGCATGCGATGAAAGTTCTGTATACAAAGAGTTTTGGTTTTCCTTTTCGCCTGAACTTTACTTGCAACTTTCTTTTAATCTGGCGTTTTAACAAAACGGTGTAAGTTTTACCGTTAGCTAATCCGATAATGGTATCCTTATTTGTCTGTTCGATTTTTCCCGATTGGTCGATTTGGTATTTCATAAATATTAACTAAGATCTAAGAACGGAAAACTAAAGGGTAATTTATGATTTTCCATATTTATTTTCTCCGGGAATTATCTTTAATTCTTGCCTGTTCGACTTTGAAAAACATCTTTTCATCATCTAATTTTTTCTCTAAAGATTCAACCAGACGTCTTAAGAGAAAATCGGTTTTATTAATAAGTTCCATAAAAACTTCGGACGTAAGGGTGTGAGGGTTAAGGGTAGACAAGGATTTATAGTAAGGATGATCGGGATTGTCCGGTTCACCCTTAATTTGACCCTTGTTAGGACCCTTAAATATATTCAGATCAATATTAAGGGTGTTATTAAGGGCAGATAAGGGTTTGGAAGGGAGAAAGCCGTCGGACTTGGCGTCCCTGATGTCACCCTTGACTTCTTCCAGACTTGCCTGACTGTAACCCAGAAAGTTTAGGTATTCTGAAGTAGTCGGGCGTTTCCAACCTTCTTCAATATTTCTTTTTACGGACCTTCCCGCGTCATCCAACTGTGCTTTTAAGCGTCTTTCGGATAAGGGTAAAGTAAGGGTAAATTTTCGTATAAGGGTACGAAGTAAGGCTGAGTTTTGCCAGACACCTAAGTATTGATATCCTTTCGGATCTGACCATATTCGGGAGCGGGAGGTAATTTTAGGGGGACGGTTTAGTTCCCATAAAGTTTTTATGGCATTAAGTTTGCCTATTTCGTTAGAATTTAATCCATCAAAATTACAATTAGGGAATCCTAAGGGTACATTTGTAAAATCGGGCTTATTAAAGTCAAATTCCCTTAAGAATTTACTAAGGGTTGGGTTAAGGGTAGTTAAGGGTTTGTTTGTCATGTTAGTTTCCGAAACGTAGGGCTCCTTGGTTATAATCATCTCTTATTTGCTGCGGGGTGCCCGTTAGACCCCGTTAGAAACATAGTCAATTAAATACTAAAATGTCTACCCTGCGTATTTTCTAAACGGGGTTAGACATTTTCATTTAAGTAAAATTTCAAACGATTTTTAATATATCTTTTCCCCATACCTGATTTAAGATATAACTCACGAGCCATTGCATCGTGTTCGTTTAAACACGCTTCATAATAAATTAATTTAAAGGGTCGTCTTTTACTACTGGCATAGACGAGTCCTTTGTTATGCTGTTCAATACGTTTTTTCAAATCGTTTGAATAACCTGTGTACCATTTGTTGTCTTTTAAACTAAGTAAAATATATGTGTAAAACATTTTGTCTAACGGGCCTACCCCGTTACAAGTTCAGAAAAACTATAGATGTCAGTTAGTGTAATTTTCATGGACCGAACCTAACAGAACCATCGTTATATTCAGTTTTTACTTGTAACGGGGTGAGTGCGTAATTGTAGATTTTAACTTCGTCGATAAGACCGTCCATAATTTCATTAGGGGAACCAGCGGCAGAGTAATCACCTGCTCCAATCCACAAGGCTTTATTAGTAACATCTGGTGCTTCATTTCCATTACCGACAGGCCATGAACCGGGTTGTAAAATTCCGTTGTAATATGCCTTAATAGTTGATTCTGTTCCAAAAGTATATGTAATAGTTAAATGTTGCCAGACTCCTGTCGTTATCACGCTTCTACTTGTTTCATAACAAT
The DNA here is from genome assembly GCA_964423565.1 of uncultured Gammaproteobacteria bacterium. GTDB lineage: Bacteria > Patescibacteriota > Microgenomatia > UBA8517 > UBA8517 > CAYREZ01. The sequence continues at coordinate 2,220 of CAYREZ010000093.1, forward strand.
GCCAAAGTGTACTGGAAGCTTGGTTATAACAAAGGCTAATAATATAATTTCCACTGACGTTTCCAATTTGAAATAGGTAGTTTGGATCATCTGTACCATCTGTGGCACCTTTAGAAAGTATATCTCGGTAGTCTCCTGCTGATGGAAGGGTTGTCGGTTTTATCCATGCCGAAAGAGTGATCTGTTGTCCCGTGTCAAAATCCAAAACACTTCCTGTGCCCGGATCGGAAACTGTCACATAATCATCCGTGCCGTCGAAGCCGAGGGAGGCGTTGCGTTTTCCGCTCGCTCCGTCATACCACATGTGTGCAGAATCGCCCGAGGTACAAGTTCCGACTGCAGTATTCGGAGCTCCTCCGGGAGTGATTGTACCGTTTAGTCCGGTTGCCCGCGGGTCGGCTTTTGGCGCTGTGTCATAGGCGGTAGCATTTGCACATTCGTCAAAGTTCCAGTAAGCAACCGGCGCCCCACGGTTATAGAGCCATGATATCTGTGCTTGAGTGAGCTCGTTACTGTACAGTCTGACCTGATCAATTATTCCCTCAAGATAATTCGCATCCTGAGTTCTACCTATATCCAAATTGCTCGCATTTTCGGCGGTAGCTGACGTAACTACAATATGTTGCCACCGGTTGGCTGTCACTGCCGTTGCCCCTGAAGTTAATTTTCCGTCAAGATAAATTGAAGGACTGGTCAAACCTGTGGCTGTAATGCCACTGGCTCCGTTTGCCCAAATATAATCAGTTGTCGAGGTAAGATTTACAAAATATTCAGTGGTAGTTACCGGTTTTACCCAAAATTCAATAGATTTAACGCTGGTTGGTCCTGTGCCGATGTCTACGTAGCCACTCGAACCGTTCATTTTCAAACCCCGTCCGGTCTTTGCGGGCGACCATAACGGACTACCAGTAAATGTACCGTTATAGCCGTTTCCTGAAGTGTCGCAAGAATCAGCTGTCGCTGAACAGGTGTTATCTTTATTCTCGTCCAATTTCCATTCAGCAACCGGCGGGGTGCAGGCAGTGCCCTGTCCCGGGGGACAGTATTCGTTTGTGGCTGACCAGCTGGGATTGCCGGATGAATCGGTTGACGTAGCGCCCCAAACCGCAGCCGAGCCTTGATTGTAAAGTACTTTGATTTGGTCGGCAGTAAGGGCAGAGGTATACAATTTATATTCATCAACTGATCCTATAAAAATATCTACATCTGCTCCCCCGGAGGCACCAACATAAAATTTGGAGGTACTGGTATTTGGCATTGAGGAGGGGATAGTTCCAGTCACAGAA
>CAYREZ010000094.1:0-2633 GCA_964423565.1 uncultured Gammaproteobacteria bacterium
TCAAAGCGGGGAGGATGTCATTAATTAAGGGATTATATAACAAATATTATAAGGTCTTCCGATAAAAAGTAAATTTGAAAATAAATTAATAAAAATTGATAAAATATAAATAGCGTTTATTAAAAAATATATATGAAGAAGATCAATAGAAACCAAAAACTTTGGCAGTCGCAGAATTTTATCAGGAGACCGGAATTGGTTAGCGATTTATTAAAAGAAACTGATATCGGTAAGGATGATCTTGTAGTTGAAATCGGTCCGGGAAAGGGTGTAATTACCCGCAAGTTAGCGGAGATAGCCAGAAAGGTTGTTGCAGTTGAAAAAGATCCGCGTCTTGTAAATAAGCTGAAAGCTGAATTTTCGGAATCACCGAATGTCAACATCGTAGAAGCTGATTTTCTTACATGGCACCCGTCGGACGAACCTCATAAGGTATTTTCAAATATCCCTTTTCAGGCAACCGCGGATATAGTAGCAAAAATAACTACACCCCCAAATACACCCGAAGAGTCCTTTTTAATAGTACAGAAAGAAGCGGCGGAAAGGTTCATCGACAGTCCGCATAAACCGAAAACCCAAGCTGCGGTTTTACTTGAACCTTTCTATGAAACAACTGTTGTCAGATCGATTGACAGACGCGAATTCGAACCGGTACCCAATGTCGATGCGGTACTTGCACGTTTCAGAAAAAGAGAGAAGCCTTTAATTGACGAAAATAAAAGACAGTCTTTCCGCGATTTCGTAATATACGGATTTAATCAATGGCAACCGACAATCGGGAAATCTTTGAGCAAAGTATTTTCAGAAAGGCAATTAAACAGAATGGAACACGATCTGGATCTGGAAGGTTTAAAACCTTCGGAGGTAACAGCGGAAAAATGGAGGGAATTATACAAAAGGTATGAAGCATATGTTCCCGAGGATAAGAAAAGAGCAGTCAGGGGTGAGGAGAAGCGATTGCGCGAAAAACAAAAAACCATGCAGAAATCCCACCGTACAAGAAGAAGTTAATAAATAATTAAAATTTCTTTCCGTATGATTCGAGAGTAAGACGAACACCTTGCATGAAGTTAATTTTGGGAGACCAATGAAGCAGCTTAATTGCTTTCTTGGGAGATAGTGTTACATGCCGGGCATCCCCCGGGCGGTCATGACCGTATACAACTTTCTTACCGGTCTTAAGATAACTTTCCAAAGTATTATAAACTTCATTATTGGATGTTGCTTTACCTGTTGCAATGTTGAAATAGTCAGAATTTGGGTAGTTCAGGGCGGCGACGTTTGCATCCACCACATCACCTACATAAATATAATCCCGTGTATGCAATCCATCACCGAATATCACCGGCACTTTTCCGTTAATCATTTTTGTCGTAAAAATAGCTACGATTCCCGCTTCGCGATTGCCGTCTTGGCGTGGACCGTAAACATTTGAATAACGCAGCGATACGTATGACAGACCGTATATGTGACTGTAGAGTTTAAGATACTGTTCGGCTGCCGCTTTGGATACGCCGTAAAAAGATGTCGGATAAGTGACCGGAAAATCTTCAGATATTGGAAGATCTGATTCCTGAACGTCTCCGTAATATGCCCCGCCTGTATTGGAATAGATAAATTTTTTGACACCAATTGTCTTACCTGCCTCTAAGATATTAAGCATACCTAAAATATTAATTTCTGCGTCTTCAAAAGGATGGTCCATAGAGTAAGGCACTTCATTCTGGGCTGCTAAATGAAAAACAACATCCGGCTTAGTTTTATTAAATAAAGAGGTAATTTCGTCCTTTGAGCGGATATCTATATTATGAAATTCTGATTTCGGATTGACGTATTCTTTTTTACCTGAGCGGAGATTGTCTAAGATAATAGCGTGGTGTCCCAGTTCAATAAGTTTGTCCTGAATGTGGGAACCTATGAATCCGGCGCCACCGGTAACCAAACACCTCATGTTCAGATTATTGTAACATAGTTAACTGTCAGAAAAGCTTATTGGAAGATAAGATAATAAAGTCCGGATGACATATCAGGTTCGATTCCAATCCACTTTAACTTACAAGTCCAAGTTTTCCTCCAATTCGTCTTTCGATAGCCCTAAAAACTCGTTTTTCTTTCGATGGATTTTTACACTCTTGGATTGGGTGATGCGGGTTATTCACTAGAAATTTATGAATTGGATATTTTCCTAGAGGTGTCGGTGGATAGTTAAGGGTGTAATACGTTTGTTCCTGTCCAACCATACAGACTCCTTGGATTTCATCCGGAATTGCTATTCGCATTATCTTAGAAGACTTAAGAACGGGGATTATTTTAGGCAATTCCGTTGGGGGAACAAAAAATGGACACGATTGACATTCTGTAGTCAGATATCTTCTTTGCCAATCTCGCCTACTATTTCTATGGTGCAAAGGAATCTCGATAACTCCCATTTCGCCAGACCCAGTTTTTACTGAAATTGATTGAATAGTTTCCACAATTATGCTTAGCAGGTCGATGTCTAGACCCATTCGAGCCCATAAGCTAGCTTAAAACCTTCAGTCAAAAGCATAACTTGGCACTGCTTGGTATAGCCGATTATTCCAAGTGTATCACTCGTAGGTTGAGGCTGAAAGCCGAAATCCTGAGCTTGTCGC
>CAYREZ010000095.1:0-336 GCA_964423565.1 uncultured Gammaproteobacteria bacterium
TCTTTTCTCTAGTCCTTCGATGAGCTTGGGGGTGAATAACTCCTAAGCCTCTCGAAGGTCGGAGATTCTGAGTTTGATGAAGAATCGTAGATCCTGAGATTCTCGAAGGACACGGGAAGAATGGAGGGTGTTTAAGGTTGGGTGTTAAATAAGTTCGAGGATCTGTTTATTTTGTAGTAAGAAGTCCGACCTCTAACGGTAAAATTAGTTAGTTCTAAGAAAAGTTTTTATAGTTTATTAGCGGTTAGCTAGTGCAAACACATCTCGCGAGACAGTGAATTAATATATATGGTAGAAAGAATAAATGCACAAGCATTTGTATATATGTGCAAAAAG
>CAYREZ010000095.1:346-2007 GCA_964423565.1 uncultured Gammaproteobacteria bacterium
CAACTGCAAAGGAAACTGGAATAAACACTAAATACCTGATTCTCGTTGAAGGTGAAAACGGTGGAAAAATGTTTAAAGAATTTACGGCGAGTGAAGTAGCACAAGCGGATAGACAATATATATTAGACAGATTTGAAGTTTTTTTTCGATAGTAAGTATGCAGCAAGTACACACTGGGTGTGTATTAGCTTGGCACATCAGGTATTTTAATTGAAAGTATTTTGAGAATTACTGACCAAAGCGAAAAAAATTTATCTTTAAAAACAAGTTTAGCATTAAGCGAGTCGCTGTTTATCGGAAGATACGTTGACTTTTTAACAGACGCAAGCGGAAATATCGAGAGCGTCGAGCTTATGACCGGAGATTTCAATAATACTGATGAAGGATTTATAATACGGAGAATTAAACCTTAATCATATTCTATAAATATGAAATGTAACATTATCAATATTAACAATTTCCGATATTGCAGCGTAATCAATATCCGATGTTGACTAGCTTCGAATATTGGTAATTTTGTGGTCGAGTTAGATGTTGAGTTAGATAGAGAAGCAATAATTAATAGCGGTGATCCTCTGCCTTAAAAATGAAATTTAAAAACAATTTATTGATAGGATTTTTAATACTTGCAACGTTCATCTCCGTTCTTATCGCTACTTACAGTTTATCTGCTATATTTAAATTTCCGTTTAACGACTGGCTAAAATCCATTCCTTCAAAAATTTCTAAGGTTGAAATTAAAAATAAACTACCGAGTGCCTACATTGTCCAATCGGGTTCAATGGAGCCTTCAATAAAAACCGGAAGTATAGTTATATCCTATCCCCAATTAATATATGCCCCGGGAGACGTTATAACCTATTCTAAAGGCGTTAATGATAAGAATCTGATAACTCATAGGGTTGAAGTAAGAAACTTTCCTGAAGGAGTTGATAAAGCTCCCGTATATAAAACTTCGGGGGACGCAAACGAGGATTTTGACAGCGGCGAGGTTAAGCACGATCAGGTAGTAGGAAAAGTCGTAACTACAATCCCCTATTTAGGTTACCTTGCAAATGTTGCAAAAAAGCCTTACGGATTTATTTTAATAGTTATTGTTCCGGCTACAATAATTATTTACGAAGAACTTAAATCGCTATTAAAAGAGATTTCAAATAGGTCAAGGTTTTTAAATAAATTTCGAAAAAAAAATATAAAGCCCTCTGCACCCTTTCAAGGAGAATCCTTTAAAGCTGGTCGCACAATAGTATCCTATGTCTTGATATTGTTTGTTCCCTTCTTCGGCGCTTCTTTAGTCTTTACCGCACTCGCTTCCTCATACTTTTCCGATAACGAAACGTCAACCGGCAATGTCTTCCAAGCCTCAGAATTTTTTTGTAATACAAGTGAAAATGCAGATTTAGTAATTAATGAGGTCTTTTATGATGTAGATACTACTCATAATGGACAAGGATCCGAGAACAAGTGGGAATGGGTAGAACTTTTTAATTCTTCCACGTCCCCTATTGATATATCCGGTTGGATCATTGAAGATGGTAATAGTTCTGATACGTTTCCTTCAGGTATAACAGAAATTCCTCCTTGCGGATTTGCTATGGTATCAAACGCAAGTGAAGCCGAACTAGAAGATCAAACGAATGACGGCGGTCAATGGACAATTC
>CAYREZ010000095.1:2017-2305 GCA_964423565.1 uncultured Gammaproteobacteria bacterium
CACTGGTTATTAATGAAATTCTTTACAATACAAATTGTACTATTCCCGAAAATAAACAATGGATTGAATTGTGGAATGGTTCAGCAAATACCGTTGATTTAAAAGACTGGAGTCTTAGGGATCACTTAGGACAAACTATTCAGATTGTTAATTCTGTTACACTTCTTAATCCTGGACAATTTGCGCTGTTGTCAAAATCATCAGCTACTTGGAACGATCAATGTTATGGTCCATATTTGACAAATGTTGTTGCAGCCCAATTAGGTGGTCAGATAACTATTGATACAT
>CAYREZ010000096.1:0-2153 GCA_964423565.1 uncultured Gammaproteobacteria bacterium
TGTAGATATGGCCGAAGCTGATTTTCAAACAATTGGTGACTACATTAATGCCTTTCCTAAGGATATTAAGGTAATATTGCAGACAGTAAGGCAGACTATAAAGAAGGCCGCACCCGAGGCAAAAGAGGCAATTAGTTATCAAATGCCCACATTCAAACTAAACGGAAAAAACCTAGTCCATTTCGCAGCCTGGAAAAATCATATAGGCTTTTACCCAACGCCCTCCGGGACTGCCAAATTCAAAAAAGAAATAGCCAAATACGCATATGCAAAAGGCTCAATCAGATTTCCTACGGATGCACCTATGCCTTTAACATTAATAACCGAAATCGTTAAGTTTAGAGTTAAGAAAAATAAAGTATTAAAATCTTTGGAATCTAAGTGAAATAATTAATAAAGTTCCATAATAACTCTTCAGCTTGTTCTCAGAAAACATGGTTATAGTGTAATATTTACTCTGAAAAATTAATTATGTTCGGGAAAAACAAAATTTTAGTATTGACTCTTGGAACAGTACTTGTTTTCGTAATATACTTTCTCTCCAAAAATGCCGTTTTACAAAAAAGTGTAGATGATTTGGCGACAGACAATCAAAATCTTGTAGATGATGGCGGATTGGAAGAAGCCTCCCATCCCCTATCGATAGAAACCCTCCGACAGGGTAATTATCCGGGCAGCGATATTTCAATCGAACAAACTTTGACTCCGGGTTCAAACTTCAAACGTTATATCGCCTCTTATAAATCGGAAGGACTCAAGATTTATGCCTTACTCACGGTTCCCAACGGGACTCCCCCGGCTGAGGGCTGGCCGGGAATTATATTTAATCACGGTTATATTTCCCCAGCCGTTTACAAAACAACTGAAAAGTATATCGCATACCAAAATGCTTTTGCGCAAGCCGGATACATTACTTTTAAATCCGATTATCGCGGGCACGGAAATTCTGAGGGCGAGGCACAGGGCGGATACGGTTCAAATGTTTATACTATTGATGTTTTAAACGCACTATCTTCGATTAAAAAATTCCAAGACGTCGATGCCAGTCGAATTGGTATGTGGGGTCACTCAATGGGAGGCTCGATAACACTAAAGTCGATGGTTGTCAGCAAAGATATTAAAGCCGGAGTTATATGGGCAGGGGTTGTGGGAAGCTATCAAGACCTTGTCGAAAGATGGCGGAGAGGAATAAGTCCCAACCCTTCTATAGCATCTACAAGTACCCGAGGTAGGTGGAGACGCGAACTAATCGCAAGATACGGCGAACCGTCACAAAATCCCGAGTTTTGGAACTCAATTTCTGCAAACTCATTTTTAGCCGACATTTCCGGACCGCTTCAGCTGCATCATGGTACGAACGACGCGTCGGTCCCGATTGAATTTTCTAAAAAACTCGAGACCCAAATGGAGGCGGCCGATAAAGAAGTAGAATTTTTTACCTATCAAGGGGACGATCATAATTTGTCAACTAACTTAACTTTAGCACTAAATAGGTCGGTTGATTTCTTTGATAAATACCTCAAAAACTCAAACTAGTCATTTTAGTATTGGAAATTCAGAAAATTTTGTAGTATGTTAATACTTTAAAAGAAAGGTGGTGATTTAGATGGAACCAGAACAGATTCAAGAAGAGCAAACAGTAGCCCCGGTATCAAAAAAGTCCTTTAATCCAATGATTATTGGAGGTGTTATAGTAGTATTTATCATTATTCTTACCGGTTTTGTAATGCTGAAGGGAAACAAGCGAAATAGCGCACAAGACGAAGCGCAAACACAGCCAGTGCAAGGTGTGGAATCCGTAAACGAAACCCAAGTTGGTGACGATCGAACAGTCGAATTTACAGCAAATACTAAAACTTTCGACATCGAGGCGGCTAGTTTTTACTATAATCCGAAAGAAATCCGTGTTAAGTTGGGTGATACCGTCAGGATCAATTTAACGGCAAAAGATCTGATGCATGACTTTAATATCGACGAGTTTGGAGTAAAAATACCAATTACAAAAGCCGGCGAAACTAATACTGTCGAGTTTACTGTTGATGCGCTCGGGGAGTTCGAATATTATTGCTCTGTAGGCCAACACCGTCAAAACGGCCAAGTCGGAACGCTCATTGTTGAGGAATGACATCCTCCCCGCTCTTACGAGCGGTGTT
>CAYREZ010000097.1:0-1837 GCA_964423565.1 uncultured Gammaproteobacteria bacterium
AGATAAACCATGCGCATTGGCACACAAGAAATCCAGTACCTAAACGCGTTCCAGAATATTTCAAACGCAACCGCAAAAGACTGCCTGGTCCAGGAAAACCAGGTGGTATTTCTGGTTAAAGAAGGGCAAATGGGCCTGGCCATCGGCAAAAACGGTGCCACCATCAAAAAACTCGAACTCGCGTTGAAAAAAAAAATTGAACTGTTCGAACACAAAAAAGACGCAGCCACGTTTGTCCAAAACGCGTTTCCAAAAACAAAATCATATCTCGACAGCTTAAATATTACCGGAGCGGATCCTATTGATATTATTGCAAAAGATCTTATTTATGACGAAGTGAAATACGAAAGAGCTTCGCAGGCACTCAGAAGAAGGTTTGTCAGGGGCGCAAGCATAGTTGAAGCTATTGATCGGGGAGAACGCCATACTAGAATAAAAAGAGAGGGAGTGAAGAGTAAATACCGATACTTTGTCGAGGGTATGGACGGGAGCTGGAATGAGCCGGATGAGAGAATTTGGGTTGTTGCAATGTATGCCTTATGGCAGAAGCATAAATAAACAACCGAGGAATAAGATTCCACGGTTTTCACGAAGTTTGAATAAATTTACTTTATTAAGTATTTAATCTCGGATTCCGCTTTAACGTACTTAGCAAATTCTTCAACTTTCCCTGACGTTTTAGCACCGGTAAGAATTTGTTTTACTTCATTCCGTATAACATCTACTTCACCCTCATTATATAATTCGCTATTTTCTTCGATAAATTGGTCTATTTCGCCATCTGTAACTTCGATATCCTGTAAAATTATTTTGTAAAGTATAATTCTGAGTTTTACATTTCTTTGCAAATCTTCCATTGTCTGACCGCTTTCATTCAGAAGCTCGACTAAAGTTTTGCCGTTCGTCTGGGCTTGCATAGTAATATCGGCAACTTCATCTTGGATTTCCTGCTGTCTTACAACTATATTTCTTCGTTTTCCCTCTAACTCAACCATCTTCTCAAAAACTAAGGTATCAATATAATTGACTGGTTCCTCCCGTCTTATAATTCTTGCCATTTCGCGCAGAGTCACCGGTTCTCCGTTGACGAAAGCAATAGCGATAATTCCCTTTGAGTAGAGTACAAACAAAATAAGGGTTGCCACTATTACTGTGAATATTTTCCAATAAGTAAAGAACTTCCCAAAGAAGAAATGAAATCGATAATTAGCTGTAGATTTAGTATCCACTAAACTTAACTTAAATATTAGCACAAAATATGATTATGAAGATTTCAAATGAAATAATTATTAATGTTTGATTATAAACCTCTATTTGCATATAATTCGACAACTATGCCTCTTATCAAAGTTGAATCTGAGAAGAATTTACGCAGAGTTTCATTACGTATTCATTTAAAAGAAGGCGAGGATCCCAAAGATCACAAACTGTTAATTCGATCTGTAAATGTTTCGAACACTTTTAACAAACACAATACATATTTTGATGGTGCTGTCAGTGTATTGGAAAATGTTTTACCGGATGATTATGCCTTAGGTTTGTCTATTGCAGTCAGACAGGGAATTGAGGGTTTAAGTTTAGATACGACAAAAAATGGAGTAGGACGTTATGATGTGAGATTTGAACCCTCACCTACATGTTTTGCAGGTGAATTGTCTGGACAATGTTTAATCTTAGATGAATGCATCCAAGCTTTAGTAATAAATCAAGAATATGGATATGAGTTAAAATCACATGGAAATAGCAGCCTTAAGTTCCGAATTGACAGATCTACCTGCAACCATCCGCTTGCTTTGTCCGCAAGACATAAAGGAAATAAATTACTAAATCCGGAATA
>CAYREZ010000098.1:0-1188 GCA_964423565.1 uncultured Gammaproteobacteria bacterium
GTGGAAAAGGTCATGAAAAGTCAATGGCATATAATGGTGTTGAATATCCTTGGTCCGATAAAGAAGCAGTAAAAATTGCATTAAAAGGTAGAGTTAAAGTAATTGAACACCTAAAATCTTAAAGGGAGAAACCCGCAAGGGGGGTACTATATAGTACCCGTCAAGGTATATATAGCATGGATATAACAAAGTTAAAACATGTTCATTTTACAGGAATAAAAGGCGTAGGAAATACCGCTTTAGCTTTATGTCTGCAGGATATTGGGATTAAGGTTACTGGAAGCGACGTTGAAGAAATTTTTGTTACTGACGGAGTTCTAGAAAAAAATAAAATTAAATGGAATGTTGGTTTTGGCAAAAAAAATTTAAGTCCAAGGCCGGATTTACTGGTAACAACGGCAGCGCATGGTGGACTTTTAAATCCCGAAGTTACACAAGCGAAAGAGTTTGATATTCCAGTAACCACTTTTGCAGAATTTTTAGCAGAACTTGCTAATACGAAAGATGTTATTGGTGTATGCGGTGTGGGTGGAAAAACAACTACGACTTCAATTATTGCAGTTTTATTAAATGAGGCAGGACTTCACCCATCTTTTGCGATAGGTGTTGGTAATATTTATCCTATTGGGGTTTCAGGAAGATTGGATAAAACAGGAAAATATTTTGTATGCGAAGCAGATGAATACGTAGTATCTCCGGGAGTTAATAATACACCTAAATTCTTACTCCTCAATCCTAAAATTTTAGTGGTTACAAATATAGAATATGACCCCCCTGATGTATATACGTCTTTTGAGGAAACAAAAAAAGCTTTTAGAAAACTTTTTGAAAAGCTTCCGGATGATGGCTTGCTTGTCGCCTGTATTGATAATCCTAATGTTACCGAAACCATGAAAGATTTGGGCAAGCGGGTAGAAACCTACGGTTTTTGTACTGATGCTGATTGGCAAATAAAGAACACTAAATTTAGAGAAGATAATACGTTGTTCACATTATACTCTAAAAGAGAGAATAGATACTTTGATGATTTGGAATTAAGCATTCCCGGCCGATTTAATATACAAAACGCTGTGGCTGCATTTATTATTGGCAAATCGTTAGGGATCAGCGATAAAAATTTAAGAAAAGGCTTAAAAGCTTATCAAGGTTGTAGAAGAAGATTTGAGAAAATGGGAATTAAGGATGGTG
>CAYREZ010000098.1:1198-1799 GCA_964423565.1 uncultured Gammaproteobacteria bacterium
CTATGACGACTATGCTCATCATCCAACAGAAATTAATGCAACCTTGAAAGCGGCAAGGGATTGGTTTCCTAAAAAACGAATCGTTGTGATTTTCCAACCACACACTTACTCGAGAACCAAAGCATTACTAAGTGAATTTTCAAACGCATTTGAGAGTGCGGATATAGTAGGAATAATGGATATTTACGCTTCTGCCAGGGAATTGAAGGACGATTCGGTTTCTTCAGAAATATTAGTGAGCACGACTCGGATAAGTCATAACAATGTTACTTATGTTGGAAACCATGAAAACACACTTAAATGGCTTAAAAAAAACACAATGAAAGGCGATGTTGTAATAACGATGGGAGCCGGGGACGTATTCCATCTATACGATTATCTTTTTAAACGTAATTAATTTTCGCACCTAAATTTTGCAATCTTCCAACTAAATTCTCATAGCCTCTTTCAATGTGTTCTGTATTAATTATTTCGGTTTTACTCTGTGCGATTAGTCCTGCGATAACTAATGCTGCACCAGTACGAACATCCCGGGCGTCTACAATTGCTCCGTGAAGTTTTTGTGGACCGGTTACTTTTACTGCTCGTGGTTTTCCGTCTT
>CAYREZ010000099.1:0-1696 GCA_964423565.1 uncultured Gammaproteobacteria bacterium
AATCCTTGTGCAGGTTACTAATAAGTTATATCATTTTCATGAAATGCTCTCGAAACTTAAGTTTTTCTTGGTTATCACCTTTATATCAATATTACCCACATTATTTATTTGGATCCCTTTCTTTTTCCGTTTTGATAGCGTATGGGGAATTCCACTTCCGCAAAACGGAATGGCAACGGTTGTATCTAATTATGACGGTCCATTATATCTTGTTGTAGCTAAAACCTTATATAACCCCGATCTCATAGGAAATTTTGAATTTGATTTACCTTCGAGTTATTACTCAGCACATTTTCCCCTTTACCCACTTCTCATTAGAATTTTCTCAAATGTATTTGGATATCCGTACGCAATGCTTATCGTTTCACTTTTGTCGGGAGTTTTGGCAATATACTACTTTACAAGACTCATTAGCGATTATATTGATAAGAAGGAAATGTTATGGGTAGCCTTAATATTTGCAATTTTTCCCGCTAGATGGTTAATTGTCAGATCAGTAGGATCCTCAGAACCGCTTTTCCTTGCGACAATTATCGCATCAGCTTATTACTTCAAAAAACAAAAATATCTACTTGCCAGTGCGTGGGGATTTTTGGCACAACTAACAAAATCGCCTGCAATTTTGTTATTTATCGCCTATTTGTTTGCAATATTTGTTCCTAAACTAAAGATTAGCGCACAAACCGAAATCAAAAAAATTACGGAGCGATTCGATATCAAAAAATATGCTTCACTATTTCTAATACCAATTTCATTATTAATTGTTTTCATCTTTTACCATGCAAGAATGAATGATTTTTTCGCATATTTTCATTCAGGGGACAATATTCATTTATTCTTCCCTCCCTTCCAAATATTTAATTATAACCAACCTTGGGTTGGAACTTTCTGGCTTGAAGAGGTAATTTTAGTATATCTAATTATTTCTTTAGGAATTATTAAATTAATAAAGATGAAAGAGTATGAATTTGCCTGGATTGCCGGGGTCTTTTTTACATCCTTACTTTTTGTATCCCATCGAGACTTAATACGATATGCGCTTCCCGCACTTCCCTTCTTGTATATCGCCTTTTCCGATACTTTAGTCAAAAAGGAATTCAAGTACATAATGCTTATTTTGGCAATACCGATCTACTTATTCTCGATGGCTTATATCTCCCAAAATGTAATGCCCATCTCCGACTGGGCACCGTTATTGTAAAAAGTAATGCGTTTCTATAATTCACGTAATGAAATATCTTGAAGCCGAAAAATCGTGTGAGAATTGTGCTGCATCTCTAGCAATGACTTTGATAAACCTACCGCAGTCAGTTCCTGATCCTAACCAACCCGCGATGATCTTATGCAAGGCTAAAACCAGACCCGTAATTATAGAGGGGAATATAAGATATCTCGAAAACGGTAATATAGAAGTTCCTTTCACTTTCGACCCTAGATTTAAATCGTGTGCATTATCGCCGCATCCGAACCAAGCTACTTGTGATATCTTTAGTCTTGGGCAAAGATTGGGTTTGAAAACAGAAAAATATTTAATTCTTACCCGAACAGAATTCGACTCCGGAATAATAAAACCCAGGAACATTCGTTTTGGAAAATAATCATCTTCTCCAAAATAGCGAGTGTTTGAGAGATAAAAGCTTCTACGCTTTAGACTACATGGAAATTCCACGGCATTGGAGATTAAAGAAGGAAAGAT